>NZ_AKJZ01000113.1 GCF_000282055.1 Flavobacterium sp. CF136 | reverse complement strand
AACATAACAAGTATGCTGTATTTACTATAAAATCAACAACAACTGATTATAAAGATATTGATACAACTTCTATATTAATTTTAACAAAAATTAAAGGTAAATGGACTGTCTTTGGAGAGGTAGGAGACGGTATTTATCGTTGATGAATAATCAGGATTATATTAATGGAAAAGATAATCCAAATCCTCCCACAGATTTATCTGGCCACCACAATGGCTCACGAGGTTATCCATGCCTATTTAATTAGTTTACTTGAAGATAATAAAATATGTGGTACTTCAGGAATTTGCGATTTCCCTACTATTTATGAGGCTTATGTACAACAAGAAATTACAAAAAACACACAGATACTTCCTGATACACATCATAACTTAATTGCTGAAAAGTATGTAAATGCAATAGCCTCTACTATTCAGGAATTTCATACCGGGCAAACAGTTACTTCTGGTTTTCCTCAGCAGGTTTATTTGGATATGGCTTGGGGAGGGCTTCTGGAAACACAGATATTTAACAAAAATTATCCTAATGATCCTAAGAATATAAATTATAAAGATCGGGAAAGAATTTTGGGTAGAATTCAGGCCGAAAAAAATGGTTCTGTTTATGGCGTAAACACACCATTAGGAACACTTTGTAAAAAATAAAATCATGAAACAATTAAACAAATTATTCGTAATCATTTCTCTCTTTACTTTATCGTGTGCCAATGCGCAATATCTAGAAAGTTACGAGCCTATCAATGTGTTTTTAGAGACTCAAAAAATCGATAAGAGTAAAAAGCACATTCTACAAGCTAATAAGGCTTCAAATAAACAGGCTTTAAGGATTTTTAATGGGGATGTAGGACCTGATCATATTATAGACCCAAAGAATCCTATAGATTATACAGATGGTTTATTTGTAGAAAAACATTGGAAAAAAATGTATGAAGAATATATTCATGATACCATAAAAAGATACTGGAAAAAAGAAGATTTTCCGGAGTACAAATTCATACTTGAAGATGGAAACGGATTATTTAAACACGATTTTTTAGTTAGATATATTGGTACAGGACTACATGAGGCAATAATAATTTCAGAGCCAATGTATTACATGGATAAAAAATATATAATATTTTATTATGCTAAAGTATACTCTACAGGTGGGGGGAATTATTCTACCGTTATCATGAAAAAAGAAAACGAAAAGTGGATTGTTGTTAGGGTAATGGGAGATTATATTTTTTATTAAGATAATGGCTTTTTTGTAAATCACTTAATATGTATAATACCTTGTAAAAATTAAAATCATAAAACAATTAAAACAAACATTCGTAATAACTCCTTTTTCATTTTGTCATGTGTCAGTGCACAAACCGGCAGTATAATAGGTGCAGGTACCACGCAAC
>NZ_AKJZ01000112.1 GCF_000282055.1 Flavobacterium sp. CF136 | reverse complement strand
TCAATATTGCTGGTTTCATGTTATGGAGCATCAGTCAAGTCATTTGGGCCAGATTTTATTTTTAAAGAAACGAATTCCGCCGGAAAAGAAAGTCAATTTGGAACAGGAACTAAAAAACTAATTTTTATTTCAATTTGAGTTGTATGAAACAATCAAATCTGTAGTTGCTAAAATTGACTAATAACTTTTAATGTGTATGATGTTTTTGTTTAATTTTGAGTACTAAAAAACTAACATGAAAAAAAAATATTTATTTGGGCTTACCTTTTTTTTCGGCTTGTCTGCTGCCGTTAACAGCCAAAGTATTTCTGCTGAAAGTGTTGAATATCAGATTCTAAAAGTGCCTAAAATTATTGTCGCTCAAGATTTTCGTCAGTATTCTGTTGCAGTAACTTCTCCATATAACTTAACTACAGAAGCCGTTGTAGCGCAGTCTAAGGCTGATTTTGAAAATGACTTAACCAGCTTTGATAAAAGAGTTGCAGACAGTCAGAAAGACTTTCAGCAAATTTTAGTAGATTATGACGCTGAGGTTCTAAAAGCAAAAGAAAAGTACAAAATGGAATCTGAGGAGTTTAAAAAGCTTTCTTTGTTGGAGCGACTTACTATGACAGATAAAGGACAAAATCCTAAATTGGTTCTTCCGAACAAACCAGTTTATGTACCTCTTTCTAAACCAGTTTATCATGAGCCAAATTTGAAAAACTTTGTTATTATCGACAATAATGTATTAGCATCACAAATAGATATAAAAGGATTTAGTAAAGACGGAGATTACTTAACCATTTCATTGGATATAAAGAAAATAAATTTCCAAGATAATTCTGGTCAAAGTTATGCAAACCAGCCAACTAAATTAGTTGTTAAGCAAAATGGTGAAGAGAAAATAAACAAAACTTTCTTTCAAGATTACGAATATATTAGTTCGTCACCAACAAACAACATCAACAAAGCTACAGTAGAGCAGGCAAATGTAAAAAAGGTAATGGCTTTTATCAATTCTTATTTGAATGAAACTTTTGCTTTTCAGTCTTTAAAAAACACTGTAAAACTTCAAAGTGTAAAAAACAAAGGTCAATATGATGATTTAGAAAAAGCTGATATTTATGTTTCAACTAATTTAAAAAAGTTAAACCCATCTAACCCTCAAATTAATGAGGCTGCAATGGCTGGAATGCAAAAAGGAATTGATATCTGGAAAGAAGTGCTAAAAAAAATTGATTATAAAGATACAAAAGCTGATTATAATGCTAAAATCGCCAAATTCGTTTATTTTAATTTAATCAATTTGAATTTAGCATTAGATAAAAAATCAGATGCAGAAAAATTTTTAAACGAAATGCAGGAAAACTTGATTTACATCAAGTTAAGTTCTTCAGAAGAGGGCGAACTAAAACAAATTGAAAATAAAATATATAAAACTACCTAAATTACATTTTATGAAAAATAAAATAGCCCTTTTGTTGCTTTTATTTGTAAGCACGACAATATTTAGTCAGGAGAAAAGAGAATGGGGAACCAAATTTGACTATGATGAGAAAAAAGAAAAAGATTTAAAAGTAGTTTTAGTTGATAATTACAATCACTTTACAGTTTCTGTAATTAATATAGACGGTGGTATGATGCCTACAAATCAAATCATTATTAGAAAGTTTGATCAGAAAAACCAATTAGTAAATACTTTCACTCAAGAATTTCCTTATAAAGATGTATCTACATTACACAACTATCTTGGAAGTTTTGAATTAGGGAAAGACAAAATAGTGGTTTTTACCGATTGTTATTCTAATAAAACAAAGAAAAAAGAAATACATAAAATTATATTTGATAAAAAAGCTAGCGAATTTACAACCACTTTAATAACTGAATTTACTTTTGAAAGTTTATCAAAATCAGGTACAACTTTTGCAATTCCTTCGCACAATAAAAATTATATTGGTATAGTATACAGCAAGTTTGCCAATAAAAAAATTGCCGAAGAACACGAATGTTTTTTACTTGACGGAAATACAGCCGATTTAGTTTGGAAAAAAAATATCGCTTTTCAGTTGCTTTCTTTTACAGATAATATTGTTTTGAACGATAACGGAAAATTTATCTTTGTTCGAAACTCCAAAGAAACTGGATCTAAAAGTATACTTGCAGTCGCTGATGGAAACACTATAGAAAATAAAGATTTTGGAACAGAAGATGTTAAAATTCAAAAACCAATTTCATTTATAGCTGGTCCTAATGATTATTTAATTGCATTCAATTCTTATGCACATGGCATTAATCGTGCAGGCGATTATGGAAAAATTCTTGTTTATGATTTAAATGCAGGAAAAGTTTTGAAAAACAATCATGTAGATAATTTTGAGCAGATCAAGGACTTAAATAAAATTAATTTTAATGATGTTTTTGTACAGAATGATGAAATAGAATTGTTTGTTGATTGTGATTTTCAAACAGGAACAAAGCCTGATCCCACTTTTCCTAATTCTACTTTTAAAGTACCTGTATATTCTAATGGAATTCCAACTTTGCTAACTTTTTCAATGGACGGTCAGTTTAAAAAGGGAATACCATTAGATGCTGGATCTTACAATGATCCGTTAATTAAATCTATTGGAATAATAAATATTGGAGGTAATTATTATTTTAATACTGGTTTTTATAGTTCATTTTATACATTGAATGCTCCAGATTTTGCAGTAAAAAAGAATAAATATGTGTTTTTGCTCAATCATCAAGGCGAAGTGCAAGAATATAAAGGAGGTACTGTTATAAATCAGTTTTGTAACTATTTACCAGACAGTAAAAAAATGTTATTTGCAAAATCATTTGGTAACGGAAAAATAGCTTTTGTTAGTATTTCCGGACTGGAATTATAAATCGAATTGAAAAATTAAATAAGACTTTAAATTTGATAATAATGAGCTCGATATTGTATCAGGCTCTGAAGGCAGAGGTTTTAATGAAGAGGAAAAGAAAAA
>NZ_AKJZ01000111.1 GCF_000282055.1 Flavobacterium sp. CF136 | reverse complement strand
TTCGCTCAGGATAAACTTACCAAGGCTTGTTGTACTTTGAAGGGCTTCGACTCCGATCAGCCTGAGAATAAAAATCTTAGTTTTTAAGCATAAAAAAACTGCTGAATTTCTCCAGCAGTTTAGTCTATTCTCTTTATTCTTTATTCTTTATTCCAAGAAACTATACGTTAAAACGGAAATGCATTACATCTCCATCTTTTACAATATATTCTTTTCCTTCAACTTTAAATTTTCCTGCTTCTTTTGCTTTTGCTTCTGATCCGTAGTGAACATAATCTTCATATGAAATTACTTCGGCACGAATGAATCCTTTTTCAAAATCGGTGTGGATAACTCCGGCTGCTTGTGGTGCTGTAGAACCGATGTTGATTGTCCAGGCACGAACTTCTTTTACTCCTGCTGTGAAATAAGTCTGCTGTTTCAATAATTTATAAGCCGCGCGGATTAAAACCGATGCTCCCGGTTCTGTCAAGCCCATATCTTCAAGGAAAACCTGACGTTCTTCATAGCTTTCCAATTCCGTAATATCAGCCTCTGCTCCTACTGAAAGTATGATAACTTCAGCATCTTCGTCTTTTACCAATTCACGAACCTGATCTACATATTTGTTTCCGTTTACAGCTGAATTTTCATCAACATTGCAAACATATAATACCGGTTTTGCAGTAATCAACTGAAAAGACTCCATTAAAACTTCCTCATCATTACTTTGCGGAACAATAGTACGAGCCGACTTAGCCTGTAATAATGCCTCTCTGATTCTGTCTAAAAGTGCTTTTTCAGTTTGTGCTTCCTTATTTCCCGTTTTGGCAGCACGATTTACTTTTTCCAAACGTTTTTCAACGGTTTCCAAATCCTTTAACTGAAGTTCGATATCAATCGTTTCTTTATCACGAATTGGATTTACATTTCCGTCAACGTGTACAATATTATCATTATCAAAACAACGCAAAACGTGAATAATAGCATTACACTCTCTAATGTTTCCTAAAAATTGGTTTCCAAGGCCTTCACCTTTGCTTGCTCCTTTAACTAAACCTGCGATATCAACAATATCAACAGTTGCCATTTGTACACGCTCTGGTTTTACTAATTCTTCTAATTTGTTAATTCTCGGATCCGGAACATTTACAACACCAATATTGGGTTCAATTGTACAAAATGGAAAATTTGCACTTTGCGCTTTTGCATTAGATAAACAATTAAATAATGTTGATTTTCCAACATTTGGTAATCCTACAATTCCTGCTTTCATCTGTTGTTTCTATTTATTTTTATTTGAACCTGAAATATATCAGGTATTACCATTAAAACTTTCTAACTTATTACAGAATAGAAGTCTCTATAAATGGATATGATTTATTTATTTATATTTTATTTCTATTGAAATGATATTTTTTAGCTTTAAAATTTTGCAAATATAAGATTTAATAGCTCGTCAGTGAAGTAAAAATGACGATTAATGTTTTTTAAAGTATCTTCTTAAAAAAAATTAAACTTTTCATTAAGGTTTTGTTAAAAAATATTACTTTTATTACAAATCAGAACAAACAATAAACCAAAACCCAAACAAACTATGAAAAAGATTACGTTATTATTATTATTTCTATTAAACACTGTTATTCTTTTTGCGCAAAAAGAAATTTCTGGTGTTGTAAAAGATAAAGCAGGAGCACCGCTGCCTGGAGTGAATATTGTTGAAAAAGGAACTACAAATGGAGTTTCAACAGATTTTGAAGGCGGCTATATTATAAAAGTAAAAGAAGGAGCAACATTAGTTTTTAGTTATGTTGGCTACTCAACCGTAGAAAGACAAGCTGTGAGTGATAAAATTGATCTGATTTTAGACGAAAATGGTGGTCAGGTTTTGAATGATGTTGTAGTTGTAGGTTCCAGAAATTCTAAAAGAACTGTTGTCAATTCTGCAGTTCCTATTGATATTATTAGTGTAAAAGATGTAACAACACAAAGTGGAAAACTAGAAATTAATGAATTACTGCAATACGTCGCGCCTTCATTTAATGCTAACAAACAATCAGGCTCTGATGGTGCCGATCACGTTGATCCTGCTTCGTTGAGAGGTTTGGGGCCAGACCAGACATTGGTTTTAATTAACGGAAAAAGAAGACACCAATCATCGCTTATTAATTTATTTGGAACACGTGGCCGTGGGAATACTGGAACCGATTTGAATGCAATTCCGGCTTCATCTATTAAAAGAATTGAGATTTTAAGGGATGGTGCTGCAGCGCAATATGGTTCTGATGCAATTGCAGGAGTTATTAATATTGTTTTAAACGATACTGTTGATGAATTAACCGGATCTGTAACTTATGGCGTTTTTAATACCAATGCAAAAGGTGATTTTTTATCTGGAACTCCAAATACTGATGGTTTTAGACTAGACCAAAATGGAAATGGAAATACTTATGGAAAAGACCAGTCTTTTGATGGCGGATCTGTAAAAGTGGCCGCAAACTATGGAGTTACCATTGGTGATAAAGGGGGATTTGCTAATATCACAACAGAATATATCAATAAAAACAAAACACTAAGACCAAGTTATGACTTTAGAAAAGGTTTTGGAGATGCCGGAATAGAAGGTTTTAATCTCTTTGCAAATTTAGCAATCCCTATTTCTGATAAAACTCAGTTTTATGCTTTTGGAGGAAGAAATTACAGAGATACTGATGCCTATGCTTTTACCAGAAATGATGGTGAAAGAGTTGTAGAATCTGTTTATCCCGGTGGTTATACGCCAAGAATTACCTCTAACATTACTGACAATTCTCTTGCAGCAGGATTTAGAACTAAAACTGTCAGCGGATGGAATGTTGATATAAGTAATACATTTGGAAAAAACATGTTTCATTATTTTATAAAAGGAACTATAAATGCCTCACTTGAAGACAAATCTCCAACAGAATTTGACGCCGGAGGGCATAGTTTAACTCAAAACACAACGAATTTTGACCTTTCTAAAAACTATGATTCTGTAATGAACGGTTTTAATATTGCTTTCGGAGCGGAATTCAGAACTGAAAAATTCACTATTTTTTCTGGAGAGGAAGGTTCTTATGCTACTTATGACACCGATGGAAGACCCATTACAGATCCTGCCAGTCAAAATGCCCCAATAGACCCTGTTAGTGGAAATGCAAGACCAGGAGGTTCACAAGGTTTTCCCGGGTATAGTCCTGCAAACGAAGTTGATAAAAGCCGTACTAACTTGTCTTTATATACAGATGCTGAGTTAGATATAACAAAAGCCTTTTTATTGAGTGGAGCTGTTCGTTTCGAAAATTACAGCGATTTTGGAAGTACTGTAAACGGAAAATTAGCTGCCAGAGTTAAGGCTGGTGAACATATTAACTTTAGAGGATCTTTGAGTACCGGTTTCCGTGCACCATCATTAGCTCAAATTTATTATAATTTACGCTTTACAAATTTCAACGCTGGCGGTGCAACTGAAGTTTTACTTGCTCCTAACAACAGTCCTGTTACAAAAGCATTTGGAATTCAGAAATTAAACGAAGAGAAAGCTGTAAATGCCTCTCTGGGATTTACAGCTTCATTTGGAGATTTCACAGCCACAGTTGATGGATATTATATTAAAGTAAAAGACCGTATCGTTCTTACAGGGTATTTTGACGCAAGTGCTTTAAATCTTGGTGTTGCTGAAGCGCAGTTTTTTGCTAATGGTGTTGATACCAATACGCATGGATTGGACTTAGTTTTTGCCTGGAAGAAAAAATTTGGAGAATCACAATTTGGCGCAACTTTCGTTGGAAATATCAATGACATGAAAATTGATAAGGTAAAAAATGGAAATCTGGACGAAGCAACTTTCTTCGGAAAACGTGAAAAAGCATTTTTATTGGCATCCGCTCCGGACAGCAAATTTGGTTTAAACTTAAACTATTCTAAAAATAAATTTGATGCCGGTTTAGCTTTCACTCGTTTCAGCAAAGTAGTTTTGGTAGATTATGCTGATGAAGATGACGTTTACAATCCAAGATTAGTTACCGATTTAACTATTGGTTATAAACTAACAAAGAACCTAAAACTAAGTGTTGGAAGCAATAACTTATTTAATGTTTATCCAACAAAACAAGATGAACAGGGTAATACTGAAGCAGGAGGATACTGGGACGCTGTACAAATGGGTTTCAGTGGAGCTTACTACTATGCAAGACTTGGATTTAATTTTTAAGAAGCTTACTTATTATGCTTCCTGAATAAAGTCGAATGACAGCTTGATATTAAAAGTATGTGATAAGAGTAAGGCCTCAATTCAGCCTGACATTTAAAATAAAAATCCTGAGCGTCAAACTCAGGATTTTTTTATTTTCTTTTTAAATTACATATTAAAATCTAATGCTTTTATTAATGCTTTTTCTTCGTCGGTGGCTGTAAATCCCGAAATATCCCAGTAATTGGTCAGAATCTTGTTCTTTTTGTTAAAAAGCGTTTTCTCTTTAAAAACATCACTTTCCTTGTAAGTAAATTTTTGTCTGTTGAAACCGGTAGTTATAAAATTATTTCGAACCTGGATATTCTTTTTTGTTTTATCTTTTAAAATAATATCATAACCTATCTCTTCATTCGAACTCAATAAATAATAATCTAAACCATCTACTCTGTAATTTACTTTTACAGTAGATCTTGTGATGTTCTTAAAACCAACTTTAGTATTCTCTTCCATTTCAGCAATATTTTCCGGAGCGGTCACAATAGTAAATTCTATAATTAATTTTTTTACAGGGTCATAAACGATTTCAAAATTATCTGCTGTAGCTCTGGATGCATGCAATGGTGTAACAGTCATTACATAATAATCATTATTAACAGGATGTACTTTTACATTAAACTCGTATTCTTTCTTTGCTTTTGCATCTAAAATGGGCTGGAAATATTTTAAATTTAAATAATTTTCCATAATATTATTCAAATTATATCCCTTTAAATCAGCGCTTACATCTGTTTCCAATAAGCCATAAGATCGATTTTGCTCTACTAATAATGTTGTACTAGCTTTCTTTTGATTCACAGTAAATTGAAAATTTACAAGTCCGTCATTATAATAGGAATATTTATTGTCAAGCAGAAAAAATTCCCTTACATAAACTTTTAAACGACAGGAAATTGCCAGTTTTTGTATTGAATTAGCTATAATTTTTTGAAGTATTTTTTGCGGGGATCCTTTAGACAAAACAACTTCATCTAATTTATTATTTTTATTTTTTAAATAAACTACAAACCCGTTTTCTTTTAAAGCTGCCCAACGTAACGTTAAATCCTCATAATTTGTCTCAGAAACCTGAACATTTGAAGCTCCGTTTAATATAAAAGTTACTTTACCATCCTCGTTACTTAATAAAATCTGTTTGGTTTTTAATATAACCACTGTTACATTTTCTATAGGTAACTGTGTATCTATATCTTTTACAACAATAGAATACTCGGTACTTTGAGCAAAAACGGTCGCATTAAAGAATACAGTAACCAAAAGTATCAATCCTTTCATAAGATTATTATTATAGAAATTCCCGACTAAAGTATTAAAATATTATCAAAAAATTAAATTTACTACAACAAATCATTAAATACCAGCATAATATGTAATAAATTTAATCATCAAAAAAAATCCTGAGCTCAATACTCAGGATTTTTTTGATTTTTTAAAAGTTCGATGTATTATTCATTATGCAGAAAAGCTTGTCTGCTCAACAAGGTTTCTTCATCTTCTACGTGATTATCATCTGGTATACAACAATCAACAGGACATACGGCAGCACATTGAGGTTCATCATGAAACCCTTTACATTCGGTACATTTTCCAGGAACGATATAATATATTTCGTCAGAAATTGGTGTTTGTGCATCATCTGCATCAACCTCAGTTCCGTCTGGTAAAATTACTTTTCCTGAAAGACTTGTTCCATCTTTATATCTCCAATCATCTGCTCCTTCATAAATTGCTGTATTTGGGCACTCTGGTTCACAAGCTCCACAGTTTATGCATTCGTCGGTTATAATTATTGCCATTTTATTCTTGGTTACGAGTTAAAAATTATAAGATCTCACAAACATTTTATTCTGCTTTGCCTTATAACTTAATATAGCTTATTTTTGTGCAAAATTACAATCAAAACCTTTCATAAACAAATTACTTATGTTACAAAACGAAAAAAAACAATCTTTTATAGCACTAGGCCTGTTTTTAAGTCAATTTTCTGAAGAAGAAAACACTAGAAATGAGTCGGTTTTAGGCAATGACTTGTTTTTTGATGATTTTATAAAACTCATTCAGCTTTCGCAATCACATAACGGATGGTATACTCCGGAACAAGTATATTTTGCAATAAAATCCTGGGCAGATGCCCTGACTGAAGAAAACATTGACAAATGGCTTTCACCCTATTCCTTCGACTCCACTCAGGATAACAAAAAGGAAAAAACTGTTGCACTAATCTTAGCCGGAAATATTCCGTTGGTTGGCTTTCATGATTTTTTATCTGTATTGATAACCGGAAATAAAGCTTTAATAAAAACGTCTTCAAACGATCAGCATTTATTGCCTTTTTTGGCTAAATATTTAATTTTCGTTGATGAAAGTTTAAAAGATAAGATCACTTTCGTGGAAGGAAAATTAGAAAATTTTGATACTGTGATTGCTACCGGAAGCAACAATACTGCACGTTATTTTGAATATTATTTTAAAGATAAACCTTCTATTATCCGTAAAAACAGAAATTCTGTTGCTGTTTTAAACGGCCAGGAAACAAAAGAAGATTTAGAAGCCTTAGGCGAGGATATTTTTCGCTATTTCGGTTTGGGATGCCGAAATGTTTCGAAGCTTTTTGTTCCGAAAGGGTATAAATTCGATACTTTTTTTGAGGCTATTTTCAAATATCAGGATGTTATTCATTATGAGAAATATGCCAATAACTATGATTACAATAAGGCGGTCTTTTTGATGAGTAATTTCAAATTGTTAGATAATGGCTTTTTGACAATTAAAGAAGATATCAGTTATGCTTCTCCGATTTCGAGTGTTTTTTATGAATTTTATGATAACATAGAAGATTTACAAAACCGTCTTGAAGCCGACAGTGAACAAATTCAGTGTATTGCAAGTAATAATTTAATAAAAAACAGTATTTCATTTGGACAAACCCAATCTCCAAAATTATGGGATTATGCAGACAATACCGATACTATATCGTTTTTGTTAATAACATAGGTTAAAAATTTATAATTATTGCGAATAATTTAACGATTTTTCGGCTCGTATTCCCGAAATTTGCGTTTTTAAAAATTTGGACTATTTTAACTATACCATGAAAAAACACAACTACAGCGCAGGGCCAAGTATTTTACCTCAGGAAGTTTTTGAAAAAGCGTCAAAAGCAATTTTAGATTTTAACAATTCCGGATTATCAATTTTAGAAATTTCACACCGAAGCAAAGATTTCGTTGCCGTTATGGACGAAGCACGTGCATTGGCTTTAGAATTATTAGGCCTTGAAGGCAAAGGATATCAAGCTTTATTTTTACAAGGCGGAGCAAGTACAGCATTCTTAATGGCTCCGTACAATCTATTGAAAGAAAATGGAAAAGCAGCTTATTTAGATTCAGGAACATGGGCTACGGCAGCAATAAAAGAAGCAAAGTTCTTTGGAGAGACTGTTATCGTAGCTTCTTCAAAAGAAGAAAATTATAACCATATTCCAAAAGGTTACGAAATACCGGCTGATGCAGATTATTTTCACTGTACAAGTAACAACACCATTTTTGGAACACAAATGAAAGAATTCCCGGCAACGAACATTCCAGTGGTTTGCGATATGAGTTCTGATATTTTTTCACGTGATTTAGATTTTTCTAAATTTGATTTAATCTATGCCGGAGCTCAAAAAAATATGGGACCTGCAGGAACTACTCTGGTAGTTGTTAAAGAAGAAATTTTAGGAAAAAACGGAAGAGCAATTCCTAGTATGTTGGACTATGCCAAACATATCAAAGCAGAAAGTATGTACAATACACCACCTGTTTTTGCTGTTTATGTTTCGTTATTAACAATGCAATGGATTAAAGCAAAAGGCGGAGTTGCTGCTGTTGAAAAATTAAATAATGCAAAAGCTGCTTTATTATATGCTGAAATCGACAGAAACCCATTATTTAAAGGTGCTGCAGCTGTTGAAGACCGTTCGAATATGAATGTGACTTTCTTACTAACAAACCCTGACCATACTGAAACATTTGATAAATTGTGGAAAGAGGCTGGGATTTCAGGATTGCCCGGACACCGTTCTGTTGGTGGTTACAGAGCTTCTATTTATAATGCTATGCCTATCGAAAGTGTTCAGGTTTTAGTAGATGTAATGAAAGCTTTGGAAAGTAAAGTATAGTTTTCAGTCACAGTTTCAGTTATCAACCGAAAACTTAGTTTGCAAAAAATATCAATTAAATACCGGAGCCCTAGCCCCGATAGAAATGGAAATCCTTTTATGTTTTTCTTTAAAACATAAAAGATTGAAATGGATAGCGGGAATTAGCTTCTAAACAAAAAAAAGAAAAATTAATTATGAGGACGAGATTGCTTCGTTCCTCGCAAAGACATAAACTAAAATGAAAGTATTAGCGAATGACGGGATTTCTAAAAGTGGAATTCTAGCTTTAGAAAAAGGTGGATTTGAAGTTATAACTACAAAAGTAGCACAGGAACAAGTAGCTAATTTTGTTAACGAAAATAATGTAAGTGTAGTTTTGGTACGTAGTGCTACCAAAGTTCGTAAAGATATTATTGATGCTTGTCCCGGATTAAAAATTATTGGTCGTGGCGGTGTTGGTATGGATAATATTGATGTAGATTACGCTAAAAGCAAAGGAATCCATGTAATTAATACGCCTGCTTCTTCATCTGAATCTGTAGCCGAATTAGTATTTGGACACTTACTTTCGGGTGTTCGTTTTTTACATGATTCAAACAGAAATATGCCTTTGGAAGGAGATTCAAACTTTGACGGTTTGAAAAAAGCATATGCAAATGGTGTTGAATTAAGAGGCAAAACATTAGGAATTGTTGGTATTGGCCGTATTGGTCAGGCTACTGCAAAAATGGCTCTTGGTTTAGGTATGAAAGTTATCGCTGCAGATAGTTTTATTCCGACAGTAGATGTTAAAGTTGAGTTTTTTGACGGTCAGTCTGTTACAACTACTATCGTTACTCAGTCATTCGAATCTTTATTAAAAGAATCGGATTTCATTACCTTACACGTTCCTGCTCAGGATGGTTACATCATTGGTGAAAAAGAATTTGAAATCATGAAAAATGGCGTTGGAATCGTAAACTGTGCACGCGGTGGTGTTATTGACGAAATTGCTTTAATTAAAGCATTAGATTCAGGAAAAGTTGCTTTTGCCGGATTAGATGTTTTTGAAAGCGAGCCAAAACCGGAAATGACAATCTTAATGCACCCAAAAATTTCATTGACTCCTCACATTGGAGCTGCAACAGGAGAAGCACAAGATAGAATTGGTACTGAATTAGCATCACAAATCATTACTTTGTTGAGCTAATTAACTATAATTAATACTTTAAAAGGGATTTATTAACGACGTTTAATAAATCCCTTTTCTTTTTTCATTAAATTTGAAGTTACCAATCTAAAAATCTAAATCATGTTTGAACAATTAACACAATTAGTCCAACAATACGGAGGCGATGCAGTTGTAAATAACAGCGCTATCCCAAATGAGCAAAATGAAGCTGTAGTTGCCGAAACCGGTAACTCAATATTTGCAGGATTGCAAAAAATTGCTTCGGAAGGTGGCGGAGAACAATTAGCTGGTTTATTTAATGGAAGTACTCCTATAGATAATTCTAATCCGATAGTTCAGCAAATATCGCAACAACTAACAGGAAGTCTTAGTGAGAAATTCGGATTGAGTAGTACAGATTCATCAAATGTAGCTTCAAGTATGATTCCGCAGGTTTTAAATTCTTTAGTAAATAAAGCAAAAGACCCAAATGATGGCAGTTTTCAGATTTCGGATATAATTAATTCTATTTCGGGAAACAGTGGTCAGGCATCGGGAATTATGGATACGATTTCTAAATACGGAATGCAATTTGGCTTAGATCAAAATGCTGACGGAAAAGTTGATGTAGCAGATGTTTTGGTAGTAACTAAAAGCAAAGGAGGTATTTCAGGTTTTATTGGTAAACTATTTGGGAGATAGATTTTCTTTAAAAATTCAAGGTTTAAACTAAAAAATATAAAAGCTGCTTACTTAAACGTAAATAGCTTTTTTTTATTTAAAAAACTCAGATCCTTTGAATTTACAAACCTTTGTATCTCAGTATTTTTTCGTAAATTTATGTTCAAATTAAAAGTCATGAAAAACACTGTTTACATCCTTATAATTTTATTTAGTATTATTGCCTGCACAACTACTAAAACAGGTGTAAATAATAAGCCTGTAAATAATAATGTAGCGGTAAACGATACAGTAAGAATTGCTAATGATTCTTTAGAATATGAAGTAATTATAATTGATAATGGTTTTAGTACCTGGCTGGCATCAAGGGCTTTCCCTCGAAATTACCATTCTCAATCTTATCTTGAAAATAAAAATCAGCAGTATGTAAGTGAGTGGAATAATCGGGTTTTACAACCGCAACGTTACAATCCCGCTTTATACGAAATGACAATTAATTACAATCCAACAATAAATTATGGCTACGAAGTAAATTATCTTATCTATAACTACATGATTTACTTTCAAAATACTTACAAACAAAAATTAGGCGGCTATGTTCCTTCCAGATAATGTTACTATATTTGTAATCATTGTAAATAAAAATGAATCGATTAAAGCAACGCTGGGGCATTACCTCTAATTTTCAATTTGTCATCATATTTATTGTTTTTGCCATCACCGGATCGGCATCAGCATGGTTGTCCAGACCTTTTTGTGAATGGCTGAATATTACCAAAAATGATTTTGGCGGATGGTTTACCCTTATTCGATTATTAATTATTTTCCCTATTTACCAGGTTCTGTTGGTTGCTATTGGGGCTGTTTTTGGACAATTTCGTTTTTTTTGGAACTTCGAAAAAAAGATGCTTAAAAGTATGGGACTAGGATTTTTATTTAAAAATTAATTTTTTCCATTTTCCTATTTAAGCTAAATAAGCCTCAAAAGAGAGTTATTTCTTCTAAAAAATCTTTAAAACATTTTCTGTTACCTAATCGGTCTTTATACATTCCGATTAATTGATTATACCTTAAACACAGAAAATAGCAACACTCATATTTTTTTCAATATAAACTAATAATCTGTATTTTTTTAAGAATAAATTTACATTATACAAAAAAATAACCGACATACATTATCAAAAACACCATTCACACAGGATAGTACAGGACAGTTTTATTTTAAGGATTATTAATCTTTACAAGTACAAGATTTATCTTTAACTAACTAAACCAAACCACAGTATAATGTTTAACAATTCTATGAAATTTTCGTTCGTAATGGCAATAGTCTGCCTTACAATGTCAACAACAAATATTTTTGCCCAAAATCCGGTAGTAAAAATTGATTTTGATCAATCGGGAAGACAATCAGCCGAAGTAAGTGAACCTGGGTACATTCCTTGGGTGATTACCACAAATACAGCCAGCAGAACTGAAAACGGAGTTACCTTTACCATAACCAGAGTTGGTGATAAAGGAGATATTTTAGGTACCAATTGGTATAAAACCGGAATACAGGCGCCTAGTTACGCCAGATTAGTATGCGATGGACTTACTGTAAAAAATGGTACTGCAAATGAAGGCGGGCAAATAGAAGTACGAATTAGCGGATTAGAAACAGGTACTCATACCCTCCTTGCTTTTTTAAATGCTGTAGATAGTCCTGTTTACACTTTTAGTCCAATTGATATATCGATAGATGGAAATCTGGTAATCGATAATTTAATTCCAAGTGTGAGAGCACTGAAAACAGCAGATGCAAAATCGGCTTACTTAACCTTTCAGGCCACAACAGGAACCGATGTAATTATCCTTTTTGCTGCCGAAACATCAGGTACTGAAACTTATAAAAATGTAATGCTGAACGGATTTGAATTAAACACGCCTAATATTTTTAATCAGGCAACAAATCCTTCGCCTAAACATAATGATGAACACGTAGAATTGAGTTCAGGCAGCAAAACATTAACATGGACTTCGGCAATTAATGCTGTATCGCACAATATTTATTTTGGTACTGATTTAGCTGCTCTGGAAGCTGCCGGAACTTCATCACCGGAATACAAAGGCAACCAAATAAAAGCAAATGCTTCTTACCTTGTAAATGGATTATACACCGGAGCAACTTATTATTGGCGTATTGATGAAATTTTGGCTAATAACGAGATTATAAAAGGCAATACATGGCGTTTTCGTCCTGCCCAGCTTGCTTTTCCTGATGCAGAAGGTTATGGCCGATTTGCCCGTGGAGGAAGAGGTGGAAAAGTAGTAGCCGTAACCAATTTAAATGATAGTGGCCCGGGAAGCTTGCGTGAAGCCGTTACAAACGATATCGGACCAAGAACCATTGTTTTCAACACATCAGGAATTATCCAACTAGATTCTCGTTTGGTTTCAAATCAGCCTTATGTAACCATTGCCGGTCAGACAGCTCCGGGAAAAGGAATTTGTATTCGTAAAGCGCCTTTTGGGATTACAGGAAATGATGCTATCGTTCAGAATGTAAGGGTTCGATTAGGAGGAGGAACAACTTTTGACGGAATGGGATTAACTGGCGCGGATAATAGTATAATTGATCATTGTTCTATCAGCTGGACTATTGATGAAGCTTTTAGTTCCCGTTCAGGTAAAAATATTACACTGCAAAGAACATTAATATCAGAAGCATTAAATGCTGCAGGGCATCAAAATTATCCAGCCGGAACTGAGCATGGTTATGCAGCGACTATAGGCGGTGATATTGGAAGTTTTCATCACAATCTTTTAGCACATTGTTATGGAAGAAACTGGAGTCTTGGCGGCGGATTAGATGGAAGTGGCGCTTACGCCGGAAGAATGGACATTACCAATAATGTAGTTTACAATTGGGGAAGCAGAACAACTGATGGCGGAACCAAGGAAGTCAATTTTGTAAACAACTATTACAAACCAGGTGCCGGGTCCAAAATATTTGTTGCATTTAGTGCCGATAACGAAAATACCGGAACAGGAATGCAGCAATGTTATTTTAATGGAAATGTGATGCCGGGTTATTTTGACGAAAATAATCAAACTATTGGAAGAAGATCTACCTATAAAAATGGAGCGACTAATACTTACGATAACTTTGTTGGTACACCATTCTTCCCTTCATACGTAACTACACAATCTGCAAAAAATGCTTATAAAATTGTACTTTCTGATGTTGGATGTATACAGCCGGAATTTGACGATCACGATCAAAGAATCATTACAGAAACGTTAAACGGAACTTATACTTATAGAGGAAGCGTAACCAATAAACCCGGATTTCCGGATAACGAATCTGATGTTGGTGGTTACGAATCCTATCCTGAAATAACCAGAGATGTAAATTGGGATACTGATCAGGACGGTCTGCCTAACTGGTGGGAAACGATTATTGGAACAAATACAAATTCTGGTATAGGCGATTTTTCAGATGCCAATGCAGATGCTGACTTAGACGGATATACTAATTTGGACAAATATTTACAATGGATGTCTCTGCCTCATTATGATTCTCCTGCCGGAAATAAAATCAGCATTAATATCCAGAAACTTTCGAGAGGTTTTACAAGTGGCGTTAGCTATTCTCTATCTAATATTGTTAACGGAAATACGACACTTAACTCAGATGTTGTCGAATTTACACCAACAGCAGCAGGTTTATGTTCTTTTGATTTTAGTGTTACTGATAATGAAGGCGGAACTATGACACGCAAAGTGAATATTGTTAGTGGATACAGCTCTAATCTATCAGTAGAAAAACCAAATAAAGAAAATACTTCTTTTAAAGTTTGGCCTGTACCAAATAATGGTTCTTTTTCAATTTTAATGGAAAATGACTGCAGTGATGCTGAACTTAAAATCTTTGATGTTTTAGGTAAAGAAGTAATTAAAAGAAACATTAGCGGAAAAACACAGGAAAACATTAATATAAAATCAAAAGGGGTTTTTATCATAAAAGTTTCAAATCCGGCAACAAAACAAATATTGCATACAAAAAAGATTATAGTGCAATAAGTTTTTTCATAGTTTTGATATAAACGGCAACTGTTTGAGTTGCCGTTTGTATTTAAATTTAATGATTAATTGTTTTAACAGGAAAGCTAAAACCAACTAAATAATACTCCTGAAAATACTTCAAAAATTAAATTACCTTATTTTGTTTTTGAAAATAATATGTATAAATCCATGTAATCGTAAAGGATGGAATCACATCTGTAAATGGAATTATCTCTTCTACAAAAGTCAAAATACTTGCTACACGACCTACTCTGCCTTTATACATTCTGGTCATAATAAAAGCAGCAACGGGAGCCCAAATCACATCTGAAAACTCTCCTAACAGCGGAATACTAAACGAAATCATTCCAATTCCGTCAAAGAGCAATCCTAAAAATAGTTTTTTTAATTTCTCGTCTTTTACAACTGGTATTTCCTGTATTTCCATTTTTCATTATTTTTTATTTTCTTATTACTGCAAATAATACACCAAAATTTCCATCAGTCTGAATCCAATTTTCAGAAGGCAAATAGGCCCGTGATACAAATCCATCCAGATACAAAGCATTTTTACATCCTAACTCCTTAAAATATTTTGCAAAATCATAAAAATTAATTTCCTTTTTCGACAGAACAAAGACCACTTTGTCATTCGGTAAAATTCCCACTCCGTTCCTTATATTCAAATTTGGAGAACCTTCTTTAAAAGCAGGGTGAATTTGATTTTCAATTACTAGCATTGGGCCGGATTGTGTAGCATATGCAATTTTACCATCGTTATGAAACATTTCGGTTGTACAAATTTCAGGGACATTTTCTGTCGTTAAATAAAATACTCCGTTAGGTTTTAAATAGAAATTGCCTTGTGCATTTGAAGTATCCAAAGGAGATAATATCTTTTGTTTTTCAATATAAAGCCCTTGTGGCGAGTTATCTTTTTTATACATTCCGCCATTCATTGCGAAAACAAGTTTTAAATTCTTTTTTTCAATCCAAAGTTTTAAATTTTGGATACTTCCAAAATTCTGATCCTTTTCATTCTTCCAGAATAATTTCAAATCTTGTTTTTTCGGATCAACAACATAGGCTAAAAATTGATCGTCTGAAGATTTTTTTGCATTAATAAAAAGAGCAAAAATCACAATTGCCAATGTTGAAATCCCTATTTTTAATCTCATGTTCTCTTCTTATTTTTAATAAATATAAAATAAAATTTTCAATAATTCTTAATCAGACATTCTTCTTAAAATTCTGTTACAACCCATTTTAATATCGGCAGAATCTTTGTTTCTTTGTAAAAACAGTTTCAAATGATAAAAGCAAAAAATATACATAAATACTACGATCAGCTTCAGGTGTTAAAAGGAGTTGATTTACATATTAAGAAAGGGGAAATTGTTTCAATTGTAGGCGCTTCCGGTGCTGGAAAAACAACTTTATTACAAATTTTAGGCACTCTGGACCAACCTGCAAAATCAAATACTGAAACTTCTCTGACAATAAACGGAGAAAATGTTTTAGGATTAAATGACAAATCCCTGTCAAAATTCAGAAACCTGAATTTGGGATTTATATTTCAGTTTCACCAGCTTTTACCTGAATTTACCGCTCTTGAAAATGTTTGCATCCCTGCTTATATTGCAGGAAAAAAACCATCTGAAACTGAGGCTGAAGCTAAAAAACTATTAGATTATTTAGGATTATCACACAGGATCAATCACAAACCAAACGAACTTTCGGGCGGAGAGCAGCAACGTGTTGCCGTAGCCAGGGCTTTAATCAATAAACCGGATGTGATTTTTGCCGATGAGCCTTCCGGAAACCTGGACACACATTCTGCCGAAAATTTACATCAGTTATTTTTTCAGCTCCGCGATGAATTCGGACAGACCTTCGTAATCGTGACTCATAATGAAGAACTGGCTAATATGGCCGATAGAAAATTAGTCATGTCAGACGGACAAATAATATCATAATGATTTTAATTCTTTTAAGTTGGATTTATGTCGTTTTCTCAACTATCAATATTGGTTTTTATACCAATAAAAAGCTCGAACTAAAAAATTCAAATTTTGTTATTTTCTCAATTCTTGGGCTTTTTACAACTACTGTCTTTGCAAGTATTTGGGCTGTTTTTGGAAGAATTAATATTGAATTTCATCTCATCTTTTTAATTCTCAATATTGGAATTTATCTTAGGTTTAAAAATGAAATTCAGATACTATATAAATCTTTTTTCCTGGAATTAAAAGCTTTAACGCTTTCTTTAAAAATAGCTTTACCCTTTATTTTCATTTTAATTCTGGCTCAATGCGCCTCAATTCCTTATATCATTGACAATGAATCATACTATATTCAGACCATAAAATGGATAAACGAATATGGTTTAGTAAAAGGTGTAGCAAACCTGCATTTATTTTTAGGGCAAACAAGCGGCTGGCATATTACACAAAGCGTATTTAATTTTTCTTTCCTGTATAATAAATTTAATGACTTAAGTGGTTTTTGTCTTTTACTCGGTAATATATACGCTTTTCTTCATCTCAATAGTTACTTTAAAAATAATGAAACTAACCATCTTATTATTGGTTTCCTGCCGTTGGTTAATATCTTTTTATTCACTTTTATCAGCACACCATCCCCTGATTTGCCTGTTTATATTTTATCCTTAATTATCTTTTTTAAATTCGTAAATCACTATGAAAAACTAGATTCGGAAACATTTAATCTTATTACTATTCTGATTCTCTTTACAATATTTATAAAAACAACTTCCATCATTCTTGTATTGATTATACTTGTATTATTTATAAAACATTATAAAATTTTAATTCAAAAAATTACCCAACCACTAATTATCAGTTTATTAGTATTATCTCTTTTTTTAATAAAAAATACCATTACCAGCGGTTATCCTTTATTCCCATCAGTATTTAACCCATTTTCATTCGATTTTCAAATCCCGGCCCCAATGGCGCATTTTTATTATGATGAAACCAAAAGAGCGGCTTTTTCATTAACCGAAAATCAATATAATAGCCTGAATACATTCGAGATCTTTAAAGTATGGATTTCACGATCTGGCCTGCATGGTATGTTTAATAAAGCTATTTTATTTCTTCTGGCAGTAATTCCGGTTTTCATATTTAAATTTTTCAATAAAAAGTCATTTTGGATTTTATACGGAATACTGTTTTCGCAAATGATATTGCTGTTTTTGTCTTCACCTCAATATCGTTTTTTTATAAATGCTATATTATTATTCAGTTTTTTAATCGCTGCCTCTATTCTTAATACTAAAAGAAAAATCCTAGTCTCTCTCTATTTATCATTATTGATTTTGACAATACTTACAATGATTCCTTTTAATTTAAGTCTTTTTACAAGTAATATTCATTTAAAAAAAAATAGTACATTTTCTTTAAACGAAATAATTTTCCCATATAAAAACAGCAAGTTTGACAATGATTATGAAATCATAAAAAATGGTAACTTACAATACAATTCTCCCATTAACAACGTTTTCTTTTGGGGAACTGGTGATGGAGAACTGCCTTGTGTCAATAAAGAACAAATAAAGTATTTTGAGATGTATTACAAAATAAAGCCTCAAATGCGAACTACGAATTTAAAAGACGGCTTCTACTCCAAAAATATATCAAATGAATCAAACTGAACTCAAAGAATTTCTCGACGAAAAGGTCGCTCAATATAATAATCTGGATTTTATTGAGAGCGATCCCGTTCAGATCCCGCATTTGTTTTCTCAAAAGGAAGATATTGAAATTGCCGGTTTTTTAAGTGCAACAATTGCCTGGGGAAATCGTAAAATGATTATTAAAAATTCACATCAGATGATGAATTTGATGGGGAATACTCCTTATGATTTTGTCATGTCACATTCTGATGAAGATCTGGCACGGTTAGAAAATTTTGTACATCGCACTTTCAATGGTAAAGATTTTGCAGGTTTTATAAAAGGATTGCAGCATATTTATAAAAACTACAACGGACTGGAAGCAGTCTTTTCGAAAAATCAGGAAAATAACAGCTTACAGAAAAGCATTCATGAGTTTAAAAAAATATTTTTTGAAATCGATCATTTACCCAGAACCCAGAAACACATTTCGGATCCTTTAAATAATTCTGCAGCAAAGAGAATCAACATGTACCTTCGATGGATGATCCGCCAGGATACAAAAGGTGTTGATTTGGGTATCTGGAAAAACATTCCGCCAGCCATTCTGTCTTGCCCTCTGGATGTTCATTCCGGCAATGTAGCACGTAAATTAGGATTACTTACACGCAAACAAAATGATGGAAAAGCATTAGCTGAATTAGACCTCAAACTTCGGGAAATGGATGCTGATGATCCTGTAAAATACGACTTTGCATTATTCGGCTTAGGAGTTTTTGAAGGATTTTAACAACCAAATCCGAAAAAAAATCGTACTTTAATTACAAATTCAGTGTATATGATTACGATTTTTGAATTTTTAAAATTTTATGTTGTCCCCTCACTTCTAATCTGCCTTATTATTCTGGTTGTTTTAATGTGGAGTAAACGCTTAATTATGCATAACTTCAATAAAAAAAAACAGTTTATAATTCAAAATACCTATCTGTTTTTAGCTTCCTTAATTTTTGAAAAAAATAATAAAGAGAAAATCGAAGAGAAAATTACCGAACTAAAAAGTAAAATACCGTTACATAAAAACTGGTGCAAGAAAATTGTCATCAATGAAATGATCCGCTTTAAAAAAAACCTGAAAGGAGAGTCAAGTCCAATAATTATAGCATTATACAAAAAACTGAAATTACATTTTTACTCTGCCCGATTGGTTGCAGACTTAAGGTATTATCAAAAATGTGAAGGGTTTTATCAATTTCAGCATATCGATTTCAAACCAGCCAAAAAATTAATAAAACCTTATTTAACACATCCTGACAGAATTATTCGCTCTAATGCGTATGCCTGCTATTTGTCATTGGTCGAAGGCAAAGTAGAGCAGCTTGCAAATATTCCGACAAAAATTTCGTTGTTAAACATTATTAAATTGATGGATCTCCTGCATATAAAAAAAATAAAATTGCCAAAAAACATTGATGAATGGTTAATTTCAGAAAATAAATCCGTGGTACGGTTAGGCATTAAAACAATGGTTTTTTACAATTATGCCAATCAGGAAGAAAAAATTACAGAACTATTAAACTCTGAAGATGACATTTTAAGATATGAAGCCATCTTAGCCTGTCGGGCATTATATTTTGAAAATGCGGAAACGGGATTAATTTCTATCTACTTACATGATAATGATAACAATAAAAAAGAAATTTTAAGAAGTTTAAAAGTAATTGGAGGGGAAAAATCAGTATTATTTTTAGAGCAATTAACTTTATACGAAACCAATAAAACCATAAAAATGTATGCAGTAGATGCATTAAACAGTATTGACAAAAAAACTGCCGAAAAATTAAGCTTAAACGACAATGATACACTCCGTATGTTAAATCATATAAACGATATTTATATTGTATGATAGTAGAAATTCTAAAATACTGTATAAGTGCATATGAAATATTTATTTCGGTGTTTTCCGGAATTTATATTCTGTTTTATATTATTCTGGCTATTTTATCGTATTCAGCTATTTTAAAACACTTGCGATTTCAAAAATATTTAGAAGAAGAGACTTTATTTAAATCAAATTATTTAACAGGCGTTTCTGTTATTGCCCCTGCTTTTAATGAAGGTGTAAATATTGTGTACAATGTGCGTTCATTATTGTCCCTGACTTATCCAAAATATGAAGTTATAATTGTAAATGACGGCAGTACAGATGACACACTCGAAAAACTCATAACCGAATTCGAACTGGTAAAGGTTAATTTTTATTATCAGGAACACATCCCAACCAAAAAGGTCCGGGGTCATTATAAATCAAAAAACCCAATTTACTCGAAACTATTGGTTGTCGACAAAGAAAACGGAAAAAGTAAAGCCGATGCCTCAAACGCAGGAATCAATTCATCAAACTACCCTTTGTTTTTATGTACTGACGTGGATTGTATTTTGAAGCAGGAAACTATTTTAAAACTGGCAAAACCATTTATGGAACATAGCAAACGAGTTATTGCAACTGGTGCCGGAATCAGAATTTCAAACTCTTGCGAAGTAAAAGAAGGCTTTCTGGTCAAAATACATTTCCCAAAAGAATGGTATCCCAGATTTCAGGAATTAGAATATGTAAGGGCCTTTTTATTTGGGAGAATGGCATGGAGTAAAATAAACGGCTTATTATTAGTTTCCGGAGGATTAGGAATGTTTGATAAAGAAATCGCCATAAAAGCAGGCGGTTATTGGCATAAATCACTTGGTGAGGACATGGAACTCATTACCCGTATGCGAAAATACATGTATGACACACATCAAAAATTCTTAATTAAATATATTCCGGAATCATTATGCTGGACAGAAGTTCCGTCTACAAAAGAAATTTTGTTAAGACAGCGTGTTCGCTGGGCCAGAGGCCTGATACAAACTTTATATTTACATCGTAACATGTTTTTTAAATTAAAATATGGCAAAACTGCATTTTTAATCCTGCCCTATTTTTTTTGGTTTGAATTTATGGTCCCAATTATTGAGGTAATAGGTCTGATTACCATTATAATTGCTTTTATATTTCATTTTATCAATATGAATTTCCTGTTTTGGGCTACCCTGGCAATATATTTATTTTATTTATTGATCACTCTGGTATCCATATTTATAGATGAAATTTTATATAAAAATTACGATAATTTGAAAGAATTAATGATTTTGGTACTAATGGCAATTATAGAACCTATTGTTTATCATCCTATTTGTGTTTATGCCTCACTAAAAGGGTATTGGCATTTTTTTAATCAAAAAGAACAAAGCTGGGGCGTGATGACCCGAAAAGGATTTACTGCTTCTAAAAAAATATAAATCAAATGAAAACCTCTTTTATCCTATCCGTTGTTTTATTTTTCCTGGTAAATAACAATCCTGCTATTGCTCAAAAAATTGATGTCGATAGTTTACTGGTACAGCTTATTTCTGATTTTAAATTAGAGAAAAATCCACAGGAAATAATTCAAAAAGCGAAAACCGGATTAAAAATAGCTCCCGATTATCTGGATTATTATGTATTGCTGGGACGAAGCTTTGAAAGAATTCAAATGACTGACAGTGCGAAGTTTTATTATCGAAAAGTAATTTCAAAAAGCGATAAATATCCGGATGCGTACAATTATTTAATCAATTTAGAAATCAGCAATCATGAGTATAATTCGGCATTAGAAAATATCGAAAAAGCAAAATTGCTTTATCCTCAAAACCAACTTTACTACGATACAAAAAAATTAAACATCTATGAATTACAAGGTAATGAAGAAGCTGAATTAGAATTAATGATCCAATTGATTAAGCAAAATCCTAAAAACATTCCGTTTAAAGACCGGTATATTTTACTTTCCGGCAAAATAAAAGAAGACAGGATTGGAGTACAATATACGCACACTTCCTTTAATCGTGAAGGTTATGGACCATGGAATCAGTATATGGCACAATATATCCGAACCCGGAATTGGGGATCATTAATAGCAAATATAAATGCCATGAACAGAAAATCTGATTCGGCAGATGATGTAAACGGAATACAATATGAGCTTTCCTCCTATCTTTTTACTACAAAAAGAAACTATTTGTTTTTAAATGCCGCTTTTAGCAATGACAGGGTTTATCCCAAATATCGACTAGGAGCTACCTACTTTATTAGTTTTTTAAAAAAATGGGAAGCCAATTTAGGATTCCGATATACCAAAACCAATACTGAAGATTTTCCTGCATTGGTTTTAGGATTTGGGACATATTATAAATCATTTTGGTTTAATCTGAGTTCTTTTCTTCAAAGTTCTGATGATAAAATAAATCCTGCATTTACTTTTACTTCCCGTTATTATCTGGACACCAGGTACGATTATTTATTTGCAATTTTAGGCTACGGAACTTCTCCTGATGACAATAATACTGCCGGATTATATAGTGAAAGAATAAATCTAAGCTCTTATCGGATGGGGGCCGGAATAAGCAAAACACTCTACAGTAATTATATTGCAGGCTTGCAGTTTCTGTATAATAATCAGGAGTATTCACCGGACAAACGACAAAATGAATATGAAATATCGCTTTCCCTGCAATATAAATTTTAAACCATGCAAAAGTGGATTTTTATACTTGGATTACTTTTCATTTTAAACCCAAAAATGATGTCGCAAAACGAGATTATATTTCAACAATCCGCATCAAATACCCATATCAATTATACGGATGCCCAATGTTTGACAGCTGCAAAAATTCTTAAGGAAAATTTAGGTAAAATTAGCCCGGCTTCTTTTGAAATTGCTGCAGATAAAGCAGAAAACGGAATTGTTTTGGAAATTTTTCAATCTAAAGAAAAAGATTTTTTTGAAATTAATTCAGACACAAAAAAAATAACTTTAAGAGCAACATCTGCATTATTTTTAGAATATGGTGTTTATAGTTTACTGGAATATTGGGGAATACGGAAATTCACAGCTGAGTATACTTATTATCCAAAATTTGAAGTCTTAAAATACCCAAAAAATAAACAAATAAAAGAACAGCCTTCATTTGATTTCAGAGGATTATTATATCCCGGGGTTTATGATGAGGCTTTTAGAAAATGGCACAAAATAGATTGGTATTTGGATGATTTTGGTCTTTGGGGCCATACTTTTGAACAACTTGTACCTATCAAAGAACATTTTAAGGAAAATCCAAAAATGTTTGCACTTTACGATCATAAACGGCGTGGCGAATCTATTTGCTATTCAAATGATACGGTTTTTAAAATAATGCAAAACAATATATCAAAAACTATTCAGGAAAAACCAAATGCCTCCTATTTTTCGATTAGCCACAATGATGATGTTGTATATTGTGAATGTAGTGATTGTCAAAAATTAAATCAAAAATACGGTTCGCCTCAGGGAGCACATTATTATTTTTTAAACAAAATAGCCAAACAATTTCCAAAAACTAAAATTGTAACATTAGCTTATTTACATAGTTATCAGCCTCCACAGAACTTAATATTAGCTCCAAATTTGTATCCAATGGTTTGTCCAATTGAAGCAAATCGTGATGAAGCTTTAAATGAAGGCAAAAATAATGGTATTAAAAATGTTCTTCAAAAATGGGTTAAACTTTCCAAAAATGTAATGTTCTGGGATTATACTGTTGAGTTTTCAAATTATGTATCGCCTTTCCCCAACCTTCACACATTTTCTTCCAATTATGCCTTTTTAAATACTATAGGAATAAAAGGTGTTTTTACTCAGGGATATGCTGATGTTCCCGGAAGTTTTAGCGAATTGAGAGAATATCTTTTAGCAAAATTACTATGGAATTCGACTATTGATGTAAAAAAAACAACATCTGATTTTTTAAGGGGTTATTATGGAAAAGCGGCTCCCTTTATTCAGGAATATTTAGAAAACCTGACCAAAAATCAAAAAGAAAAAAACACCTATCTGGATATTTATTCCAATCCTGTCGAGCAGCGAAATAGTTTTTTATCTTCTGAAAACATGGCGCTTTATGATAATTTACTTTCTAAAGCAGAGAATGCCGATGAAGATATTCTAATTAAAAAAAGAATCAAAAAATTACGTCTGGACCTGGAATATGTATTTTTTGAGCAGGCAAAATTTTACGGAAAAGAACCTCACGGAATGTATCAAAAAAAAGACGGGACTTTTTCAGTGAAGGACAATTTGGAAAATCGTGTTCAGGACTTTACAAAAAATTGTACCGAATTTGGAATTTATGAACTTAGCGAGGGTGGTCTCAGCCCACAAGAATATCTTACGCAATGGAAATACATAGCAAAAAATAATGTAATAGACCATTTAGGTGAAAATATGAAATATGAATTTGTAACCCGGCCATCATCTGATTATAATGCTAAAAAAGAAAACGGGCTGAAAGATGGAATAAAAGGCTACAAAGATTTTAATATTAACTGGACAGGCTGGTATGAAAAGAATGCAGAGCTTATTATTGATTGTAATAATACTGATTTTAATACGTTAGAATTTCAATGTTTAGAAGATCAGAGGCATTGGATATTTTTGCCTTCTAAAATTATTTTAAAAGGATTACGAAATCAAAAGTGGAAAATCATTAAAGAACAAAAAAGCAAAGAATTAACAGAGGATTATAATTTAAATATAGAAAATTATAATTTTAGCAAGATTAGTTTTCGTATTTTTGATAAAATAAAGATTATTCTTATACCTGAACAAAAAATTCCGGCCTGGCGAGAAAGAAAAAATAAAAAGCCCATGCTGATGATAGATGAAATAGTACTGCTGCAAAAATAAAAAATACTCAAAAAAGAAAAAACAATGGATAAAAAAAGGATATTCATTATTGAAGACGACAACATGACTATTGAAATATTAAAATTCATATTTACTAAAGAGGGTTATGAACTTTTAATTTCAAAAGACGGATTAGATGCTATTGAAAGAATTCCAAAAGAACTGCCCGACTTAGTTATAACAGATATTATGCTTCCAATGAAATCAGGACTTGAAGTCATAAAATTCATTAAAGATAATCATCCTGATATCCCGGTTATCGCCTTGTCTGCGTTAAGTGAAGAAGAAAGAACCGTTTCTGATGCTTTTAAATTAGGAGTTGATGATTTTATCGCTAAACCATTTACTCCGAACGAATTATTATTACGTGCCAAAAGATATTTAAAAATAAGATCTTAGTAAATAAACCAGTAATCGATTAACGATGTCTTCAGTATTTATCTGTTATAAGGGGATTTAATGCTATCTTTGCAAAAAAATTAAGGCAAATGAGCACGTTCGAAAAATTCAATCTTCCAAAATCCCTACAAAAAGCAATCGACGAATTAGGATTTGTTACCCCAACTCCTATTCAGGAAAAATCCTTTTCTGTGATTATGTCAGGCCGTGATATGATGGGGATTGCGCAAACCGGTACCGGAAAAACATTTGCTTATTTATTGCCTCTTTTAAAATTATATAAATTTACACCAACCAATACACCTAAAATTGTAATTCTTGTACCAACTCGCGAATTAGTGGTTCAGGTTGTGGAAGAAGTCGAGAAACTAACCAAATATATGTCGGTTAGTACACTCGGAATTTTTGGTGGAGTAAACATTAATACACAAAAAAAAGCTGTTTATGAAGGTGTTGACATTTTAGTTGGAACACCCGGAAGAACTATGGATTTGGCTTTGGATGCCGTTATTCGTTTTGATGAAACTCAAAAATTAGTTATTGATGAGTTTGATGAAATGCTGAATTTAGGTTTCCGTACACAATTGACAGCACTTTTGGCAATGATGAAAACCAAACGTCAGAATATTTTATTCTCGGCAACAATGACCGATGAAGTTGATGCTGTTTTAAATGACTTTTTTGATTTTCCGGAAGAAGTTACACTTGCTGCTTCAGGAACTCCACTTGAAAATATTACTCAGATTACGTATAATGTTCCGAACTTTAATACAAAAGTAAACTTGCTGAAACACTTATTAGAAACAAACGAAAGCATGGAACGTGTCTTGGTTTTTGTGAATAATAAGAAGATTTCAGATATGCTTCATACACGTATCGAAGAAGATTTTGAAGGTCAGTTTGGAGTAATTCACTCTAATAAATCTCAAAATTACCGTTTAAGTACGATGGCAGAATTTCAGGAAGGAAATCTGCGCGGACTGATTACGACAGATATTATGGCGAGAGGTTTGGATATTTCTAATATCTCACATGTTATCAACTTTGAGCTTCCGGAATTCCCGGAATTGTATATGCACAGAATTGGCCGTACAGGTCGTGCCGATGCAACCGGAACTGCAATTAGCTTCATCACGCCTCGTGAAGAAGAATTTAAAATTGAAGTGGAAGTATTAATGAATCAGGAACTTAAAATTGCTGATTTCCCTGAAGAAGTTGAAATTTCACTAAAACTGATTGAACCTGAAAAAGATCGTCAGCCAATTAAATTTTTAACCAAAAAACCAAAGCTCTCGGGTGATGGTGCTTTTCACGAAAAAGATAAAAAGAATAAAAAAGTCAATCTTGGAGGACCTTCAAAAACCAAAAAGAAAACTCATGGTTCTGTTAATAGAAATATGCTGAAGACCAGGGATAAGAAAAGAAAAGACAGTAATAAATAGTCTCTGTTTTCAGTCACAGTTTTCAGTGTCTGTTAGAAACTGAAAACTGTGACTGAGACTAAAAACTTTCTAAATCTTCGTAAAAACCAATCCAACAGGCGAACACAATTTGATTCTTTTTCCAGTATCTGTAAGCTTTCCTGTAGTTTTATCTCTTTTAAAAACAACGATATCATTCGTATATTGATGTCCCGTTAAAAGGTAATTTCCTGACGGATCTATAGCAAAATCCCTTGGTCCTTTTCCTGAAGTATTTACTTGTTCCACCAATTCCAGGCTTCCGTTTTTAAGAATTTTATACACTGAAATCGAGTTTACATCACCCCGGTCAGAAACATATAAAAATTTACCATCAGGCGAAATTTTTATAGCTGCTGAACTATTTGCTCCTTTAAATCCTTTGGGAATAATATTGATTTCATTCAAAAGTTTTAGACTTCCAGTTTTATCGTAAGCGAAAGTAGTCAGTGTTCCGTCTAATTCCTGCAGCAAATACACAAATTTTCCATCTTTGCTAAAAGTTAAATGTCTTGGTCCGCTTCCTTTTTTAACATCAACACTTCCTTTTAATGATAAAACTTCATGTGCTGCACCTGGATTATATTTATAAATAAAAACTTTATCCAAGCCTAAATCATTAGCTAAAACAAACTTTTTATCGGGAGAAAAAGCTACCATGTGCACATGGGCTTTTTCCTGACGTGCTTCATTTGGTCCTTTACCTTCATGCTGAATTACCTGTTGTACTTCAGAAATACTTCCGTCAGTTTTTTTCTTAAAAACTACAATATTTCCACCCGAATAATTAGCAACGATAACATTTTTATCATCATTAATCAAATGACAGGGATCAGCTCCTAAAGCAGCATTTTTATTTATAAAATTTATTTTTCCTGTTTTAGAATCGAAACCAAAAGCGCTTACTGTACTTTGGGTTCCGTTTTCGTTCACGGCATAAATAAACTTATTATCTGCAGAAACTGACAAATAACTTGGACTCACAGCATTTTCTGAAGAATTTTTTAATTTAAAATCTCCGGAAGCGGCATCAAATTCGTAAACATAAATTCCGTTACTCTGACAAGTATTGGTATATGTTCCAACCAATAAGTTAAATTTATTCTGGGCTTTTGAAGTTGTAATTACCAAAGCTGAAAATAGTACCAGATATATTCTTTTCATATTTTTTTGTTTTATTTAATTAGCTAAAATACACATTAATATCTTTTTCATCATTACAAATAAAATTAGAAAACTTACATTTTTAGGATTATTTACCATATAAGTCATGTAAGTAATTATAAGCACAGCTTTAGCAAAACTAATTTAAATGAACTTATGTTACTTATATGGTTAAACAAAAAAAAATTGAAAACAAATTTGTATTTTTGACAGCGTCTTCACGAAAAATAAAACGTAGTGAAGTAAATCAAAGCCAGAATGCATTTTAAACAACCCGAAATTCTATACTTTCTGTTTTTATTGATTGTTCCAATTTTGGTTCATTTATTTCAATTACGACGTTTTAAAACCTCTTATTTCACGAATGTCCGCTTCTTAAAAGAACTTGCTGTTCAGACTCGTAAAAGCTCAAAAATTAAAAAGAGATTATTATTAGCAACACGTTTATTACTGCTTACCTGTATTATTTTGGCTTTTGCCCAGCCTTTTTTCGAAGCAAAAGACAGTAAAAATGCTGCAAATGAAATGTATATCGTTCTGGATAATTCATTTAGTATGCAGGCAAAAGGTAAAAAAGGCGAATTACTAAAACGTGCCGTTCAGGAATTATTGGAAAACACACCCGAAAGTGCTCAATTTTCATTACTTACCAATACCGAAAACTACTGGAATACAGATATTAAATCATCTAAAAGTGCTTTACAAAATTTAAGCTACAGCGCAACTCCGCTGGAACTTTCATCAATAATAGCAAAAATAAAAGCACATAAATCCGCACATAAAAAAGATATTGTAATTATTACCGATGCCGTTGGGTTGACTGAGAAAGATGTAAAAAACATTGATTCTGAAGAGAAACCTTATTTTATAATTCCTGAAGCTGAGCAAAAAAACAATGTTTCTATTGACAGCGTTTTCATCAATCAGACTTTAGAGAATTTTTACGAAATCAGTGTAAATTTATCTGCTTATGGTGAAGATTTTAAACCAATTTCGATGGCGCTTTATAATCAGAATAAGCTGATTGCCAAAACGATTATCAATTTTGATAACAAGAAAAAGAAAATCAATTTTACGATCCCAAAAGAAATTTTTCACGGATATGTAACTATTGAAGACAACGGTTTGACTTATGACAACAAGCTTTATTTCAGCATTTCGAAAACTAAAAAAACGAATGTAATCAGTATTGGTGATCCTGAAAAAAGTAATTTCTTATCAAGAATTTACACTCCGGCAGAATTCAATTTCAACAATTATTCTATCAGCAGTTTAGATTATAATAGTTTAGAAAAACAAAATACTATTATTTTAAATGAATTAGAGGAAATTCCACAGGCTTTGCAGACTACTTTAAAAATGTTTGTATCAAAAGGAGGAAATTTAGTAATCATTCCTTCTGAAAAAACTTCAGTTACAAACCTAAATTCGTTTTTAAATAATTTTGGAAAAATTCAGTTTAAAAATCTTCAGAATACAAGCAAACTAATTACCAAAATCAACTTTGATCATCCTTTGTTTTCCGGCGTTTTTGAAAATAAAATAAGTAATTTCCAATATCCAAAAACAGCCAAATCATTTGATATAACGAGTCCATATCCAGCCGTTTTATCCTATGAAGATCAAAGTGTATTTTTGACAATGGTTCAAAATCCGGTTTCTGGGGTTTCTGTTTTTTCAGCACCTATTAACACTGTGAATTCAAACTTTCAGCAATCGCCGTTAATTGTTCCTCTTTTTTATAAAATGGGTCAGAACAATCAGAAAACTGGAGTTAATGCATTGACGATTGGCAATAATCAGCCTTATTTCACAGATGTTTTGTTAACGAAAGATGCAATTTTAGAAGTAAAAGGAAATGACGATTCTTTTATTCCAATTCAGCAAATCCTGAATAATAAAGTAAAATTAGTCTTTAATGATTTTCCTGAAACAGCCGGAAATTATAGTGTTTTCGATAAAAAAAATTGGGTAGAAAACCTGAGCTTCAATTACAAACGAAGCGAAAGTGATTTAAGTCAGATAAATACAAATGTAGTTTCAGGTTTTAAAACCGCCGATACTATTTCAACTATTTTTAACACGTTACAAACAGAGCGAACTGACAGTCAAATTTGGAAATGGTTTGTTATCTTTGCACTGTTATTTTTAGCTTTAGAAATGGCAATCATCAAATTTGTGAAGTAAAATCAAAGTTCTATATAAATTAAACACATAGAAACATAGATATTTAAAGCTTAAAAAAGGCGTTTCACTTTTTTGAAATTCACATAGCTATGTGTAAATGATATATCATTTATTTTTTGCCTTAACACAAAAAAGAAAAATCTATGTTTCTATATGTTTAAAAATTACGATTCCAATTTAAAATAAATTTATCTACATATGAAAATAATCATCAGAAGCGCCAAAATTATCGATTCAAAAAGTCCGTTTCATAACAAGACTGCTGATCTTTTAATTGCAGATGGTATTATAGAAAAAATAGGAACTTCAATTCTCGATATCGATGATACAATCGAAGTAAAGTTTGATAATCTTCATCTTTCACAAGGTTGGTTTGACAGCAGTGTTTCTTTTGGAGAGCCGGGTTACGAAGACAGGGAAACCATCGCAAACGGATTGAATGTCGCTGCAAAAAGTGGTTTTACAGGTGTTGCTTTACAACCAAACTCCTTCCCTGTTATTGACAATCAATCGCAAATCAATTTTGTAAAAAACAAAGCAAATGGTTTTGCAACAGAACTTTTCCCTATCGGAGCTTTGACTAAATCAAGCGAAGGAAAGGATATGGCAGAATTATTTGACATGAAAAAATCCGGTGCTGTAGCTTTTGGAGATTATAATAAAAGCCTTGACAATGCCAATCTGCTTAAAATTGCTTTGCAATATGTACAGGATTTTGATGGCTTGGTTATTTCTTATTCGCAAGATGCCAATATAAAAGGAAATGGTGTTGTAAACGAAGGAATTGTTTCTACCAGATTAGGCCTGAAAGGAATTCCAAACTTAGCCGAAGAATTGCAAATTTCAAGAAATCTGTTTTTACTAGAATATACAGGAGGTAAACTTCATATTCCGACAATTTCTACGGCAAAGTCTGCTGCTATGATTAAGGAAGCAAAAGCTAAAGGCCTGAATGTGACTTGCAGTGTTGCTGTTCATCACTTAGTTTTAAATGATGAAAAGCTGGAAGGTTTTGATACCCGCTATAAAGTAACACCACCATTAAGAACTGAAACCGACAGAATTGCTCTTGTAAAAGCTGTTCTTGACGGAACAATCGACATGATTACTTCTGATCATAATCCGATTGACATTGAATTCAAAAAAATGGAATTTGATACCGCTAAAAACGGCACAATTGGACTTGAAAGTGCTTTTGGAGCTTTATTGACTGTTTTACCTTTAGAAACCATAATTGAAAAGCTAACACTTGGAAAAGCAGTTTTCGGAATTAAAAATAACTCAATCGCTGAAGGTTCTAAGGCTAATTTTACTCTTTTTACACCAGAAGGAAAATCAACTTTTACAAAAGAAAACATTCTTTCAAAATCTAAAAATTCTGCATTTTTAGGAACCGAAATTAAAGGTTCTGTCTATGGAATTTTAAATCAAAATCAACTTGTTAACACAAAATAATTACAATGAATAATTCGATCGAAGAGGGAAAAACTGCCGCAATTACGAGCTATATTTTAATCGTTGGTGTATTAATTGCCATGTCTATGAACTCTGAAAACAAAAATAGTTTTGCTTCTTTCCATATTCGTCAGGCTTTGGGATTATCGCTGGCTTTCATTTCATTTGGGGCTATTATAAGCAACTTTGACAGCTTTTTTATCACTTTCCCCATGTGGATTTGTATTTCTGTTTTATGGGCTTATGGAATTTTTAGCGCCATACAAGGTCATACAAGACCAATTCCTTTAGTTGGAGAATTATTTCAAAAATGGTTTAAATCTATAGGATAAAATTTCAATAGTAATAGCAATGTCAAAATTCAATTGATACTGAACGAAGACTTAAATAACTTACAACAAAAAATGAATTTATCATTAGAATATAACATAAGAGAACCTAAAATTATCTTAGACAAGAATCCTGTTTTACTTTTATTACACGGTTATGGCAGTAACGAAGCCGATTTGTTTTCGTTTGCAACTGAACTTCCTGATAACTATTATATCATTTCAGCAAGAGCTCCTTACGATTTGCAATACGGCGCATATGCCTGGTACGCTATTAATTTTGATGCTGACCAAAACAAATTTTCAGATAACGAACAAGCTAAAACTTCACGTGATTTAATTGCTAAATTTATTGATGAATTGGTTGTAAATTACCCGATTGATGCAAACAATGTTACTTTAATAGGTTTTAGCCAAGGTTCTATTTTGAGTTATGCTGCAGCACTTTCTTATCCTGAAAAAATTCAGAGAGTGGTTGCGATGAGTGGCTATTTTAATAAAGAAATCATCAAAGAAGGTTACGAAAAAAACGATTTTAAAAACCTTAAAATATTCGCATCACACGGAACTGTAGATCAGGTTATTCCGATTGACTGGGCTAGAAAAACGCCGGAAATTTTAGAAAAACTTAATATTCCTGCAGTCTATAAAGAATATCCTGTTGGTCATGGTGTGGCTCCTCAGAATTTCTTTGATTTTAAGAATTGGTTACTTAATTAGTATTCGGTTCAGTCTCAGTTTTCAGTTTTTTTTAGCGACTGAAAAACCGAGGCTGAAACTAAATTACTTCTGATACAACAACGACTGATTCACTTCAAAATCAATCGATTCGTCATCGTTAACAAAGTATTTCAATAATACTTCTCCCCATAATTCACCATTGCTATAATCTGCAATAATCCATCTGTGGTTAAGGATTTTTATTTTATTTATTATAAATTTTTTATCTCCAATTTTATCTTGTCCTGTATAAGGATTCCCATTGGGATTTGAATTTAAGTCAAGTAATTTTTCGGTCACAACCGGAATCAGTTTTTCGTATTGAATAAATTTTCCTCCGGAAGCACTGTTATCAAAATAGTTTTGTGCATTTTCATTATTTTCCAAAGAAAAATAATTTGATTCTGCCAATTTTGTTGAAACTAAACTTATGCTGTCTCTCAGTTTTTTAGTTGTTTTATCATATCGCTCCTCTCCGAATTTTACTTCCCTGCTGTAAAACATATAGGTAAAAATATTCATTAATATCGCAAGGATAAAAAGATAAAGCATTAAGGATTTTTTCATTTTGTAATATAATTAAATGGTAATTTCTAAATTATCGTAAGCCAGAAAAACGTTTTTCGGAAGCTGTTTTTGTACTTCTTCATGAAATCCTAAAACGTGGCTGATATGTGTTAAATAGGCTACTTCCGGCTGAATCAAATTTATAAAATCCAGCGCTTCCTGCAAATTAAAATGTGTATCATGAGGTTCAACACGTAAAGCATTCACAACCAAAACCTTTAGGTTTTTTAGTTTTTCAATTTCTGTATTTTCAATAGTTTTTACATCGGTCAGATAGGCGAAATCATCTATACGATAACCAAAAACCTGCAAATCACCATGCATTACATTGACAGGAATTGCTGTTTTGTCTCCAATTGCAAAAGGTTTGTTATTGATTACTTCAATAGTTTTTACGCTTGGTGCACCCGGATATTTATTAACCGTTTCAAAAACATAATCAAAGCGGCTTTTGAGATTATCAATCACACGCTGATGTGCATAAACAGGTATTTCGCCCTGTCTGAAATTAAACGGACGAATATCATCTAAACCGGCTGTGTGATCGGCATGTTCATGTGTAAACAAAATCGCATCGAGCTTTCTGCACCCGCAAGACAGCATTTGCTGCCTGAAATCAGGACCGCAATCTATGACATACGAATGCTCGTCCCACGTAATCCAGATGGATACACGAAGCCTTTTATCCTTAACATCAGTGCTTTTACAAACAGGATGGTCAACCCCTATAATCGGGATGCCTTGAGAAGTACCGGTACCTAAAAAATAGATCTTCAATTGAACTTGATTTTTTTACAAAAATAGGGATTATTTCTCTTTCATTAGAAACCTAATTTGCTAACTTTGTAACAAATCTATTTAAAATAAAATGGGTACAGAAATAAAACTCAAAGGTGACAAGGTCATCGCTCAGATTCCTTCTATAAAAGACAAAGCCCTACGCATTAATTTAAACGAGAATATTTACGGAACTTTTGCCGAAATCGGTGCCGGACAAGAAACTGTCAGACATTTTTTCAGATCCGGAGGTTCATCGGGAACAATTGCAAAAGCGATGTCTGCTTATGACAAAGATTTTAGTGATGCTGTTTACGGAATTGAAGGCGATGGACGTTATGTTACTGAAAACCGACTCAAAAAAATGCTAACCTTTGAAGGGGAACTTATTGAGGAACGTTTAAGCAGAGAAAAACACCCAAATAAACTTTTTTTCAGTTATGCCAATACTGTTGCAACTATAGATTTTGCAAAACAATTTAAAGGTCATGGCTGGGTTGGAATCCGATACCAGATAGAGCCTGATGAGGCTTATAACGAAATCATCCTGCACATTCGTTTTAAAGAAACTGATGCCCGATTACAGCAGGAAACGCTGGGAATTTTAGGGGTAAACCTGATTTACGGTGCTTTTTACAAATACAATGATCCAAAACGATTACTTCGTTACTTATATGATCACTTAGATAAAGACCAACTCGAAATTGACACTATCAACTTTTCAGGCCCACGTTTTGCAGATGTTGATAATCGATTAATGAGTTTACAATTGGTTAAAAACGGAATGACTGATGCCGTAATGTTTAATCCTGAAGGAAAAAACATTTTGCCGGCAGCCATTTTATATAAAAAGAACCTTCTTGCTTTAAGAGGAAGTTTTCGTCCGGTTACGAAGGTAAACATGGATATGTATGAGAAGTCATTAAAAATGTTTCTCGAAGAAAACAAAGTTGAAAAAGATAATACCTTGGTCGTTTTCGAAATTACACTTTCAAATTTACGCTCAGATGGTGAAATCGATGAACGTGATTTTATGGACAGGGCCGAATTGCTTTGTTCTTTGGGACAAACCGTAATGATTTCGAATTTTCAGGAATATTATAAAGTAGTTGAATATTTTGCTAATTATACCAAAGCCAGAATGGGATTAGCAATGGGTGTAAACAATTTGGTTGATATTTTTGATGAGAAATACTACCGTCATTTAAGTGGTGGGATTCTTGAAGCGTTTGGAAAATTATTCTACCGTGACATGAAAGTTTTCTTATATCCAATGTTGGATGAAAATGGAGTTTTAATGAATTCTGGCAACTTAAAAGTACATCCTAGAATGAAAGAGTTGTATAAATTCTTTAAATTCAATGGAAAAGTAGTTGATATTGCTGATTATGATCCGCATAATTTAGAAGTCTTCTCCCGCGAAGTTTTAAAAATGATTGGTCAGGGAAAATCTGGCTGGGAACATATGTTACCGGCAGGTATTCCGGAAATTATAAAAGAACATCACCTTTTTGGTTATCATCCACAAAAGGAATTAGAACAGAATTAACCCAAATTTTATTAGTTTAAAATCATAAAAAGTCCAAAAAGGAATGATTCTTTTTTGGACTTTTATTTTACTTAATTACCTCATTTAATTGAAGACGCTTTTAATTATAATTTAATTTCATTACTTTTAATAAAAATTAATACCATGAAAATTATAGCCTTTGCAGGAAGCAACAGCCAACAATCTATCAATAAACATTTAGCAACTTACGCAGCAAGTTTATTCAAAAATGCAGAAGTTGAAGTTTTAGATTTAAATGATTTTGCAATGCCTTTGTTCAGTGTTGATCTTGAAAAAGAAGTTGGACAGCACGAACTTGCAAAAGCATTTCTTGCTAAACTTGCAAGCGCAGATATTTTAGTAGTTTCTTTAGCTGAAAATAACAATAACTATTCGACAGCATTTAAAAATGTATTCGATTGGTGTTCCCGAATTACCAAGGAAGTTTTTCAGCAAAAACCAATGTTGTTACTAGCGACTTCACCCGGCTCAAGAGGCGGTGCTTCAGTTTTAGAAATTGGACGTAATGCTTTGCCCAGATATGGTGCGCAAATAAAAGCCACCTTTTCATTGCCTGCTTTCAATGCGAATTTTGATTTAGAACAAAATAAAATCTCAAATATTGAGTTAGATAAAGAACTCAGAGATATTATTAAAGATAGTTTTTAATTTCATGAAAATAAAAAAACTCTTTCTTCTGTTCCTTTTTTTAAATGTAATTTTTCTACAATATACCCTTGCACAAAAAAATAGTGCTGTGGATAATATTGTTTTAAAATACCCGAAAAATTTTAGCAGTACTGAAGAATTAGCAAAGAGAATCGATACAGATTTCAATACCGATTATGACAAAGCAAGGGCCATTTACTGTTGGATTGCTTTTAATATAAAATATGATTTTGACGCTTTTTTAAATCCGCCAAAAACACAGCGTTTTTCTTATCGCAGTGAGGCTGAAAAGCAAAGAAAAATACAAGAGTTTAATAATGAAATACTTCAAAAGACATTCAAATCTCAAAAAGCGGTTTGTGAAGGTTTTACACTTCTTTATAGTCATTTAGCATCTTTGGTTGGTTTAAAATCCCAGATCATCCGTGGAGATTCTAAAACCAGACTGAGTGATATTGGGAGAAAAAATACTGAATCAAATCATGCCTGGAATATCGTTTTAATTGATGGAAAATGGAGATTAATAGATGTGACCTGGGGACAGGGATATTATAATGAAAACAAAGGAGCAATGATCAAAGAGTTTTCATCTATTTATTTCGATACTCCTCCGGCCTATTTCTTTGCTAAACATTTCCCTGATTCAGGAACTTTTCTTGGTGAAAAATTAAGTAAGGATGATTTTCTGAACGGACCTTTAATTTACAATAAACTAATCGAAAACGATTCTGAAATTACAGCACCGGACTCTGGTATTATTGAAGTTAAAAATGGCGACAAGGTTACTTTTAGAATTAAAAATATCTCAAAATCAGATCAGGTTTATTATTTGAATAAAAGGAACCAGCCTGTAAAAATTGAAAATCCAAAAGAAAAGAAAGGCGGCTTAGAATTCCAGGTAACCTTCAACAGAAATATCGGTCAGTTTATCACTTTTTATTTATACACTAACAGCATCGTTTCTTTTAAAGTTATTCAGAAATAAATATAGTATCAGACTGCTTGTAATTTTCTTATTCTATTGAATTGGCGTATCTTAGCATATCAGGAATTCGAAAAAAAAATAATACCACAAATAGTCATGGAAACAACATTTCCAAAATCAATTTTAGATAACGATTTCTATAAATTTACGATGCAGCATGCCGTAATAAAGCTTTTTCCAAAGGCAAAAGTTCGATATGCTTTTATCAATCGTGGTAAACATGTTTTTCCACCGGGTTTTGCTGATTTGCTTCGAAGATCGGTTGATGCTATGGCAGATTTACGATTAACAAAAGAAGAAAAACGTTACTTATCTCATCACTGTCATTATCTCGATCCCACCTATTTAGATTTTTTACAAGGATATAGTTTTGATCCCGCAGAAGTTGAAATCACACAGGAAGGATCGGAAATAAAAATAATTATTGAAGGTTTTTGGTATCGTACCATTTTATGGGAGGTTCCTTTGATGGCTTTGATTTCCGAACTTTTTTATAAAACAAATCATTTGATCCGATTAAATGATGAAGCTATTAAAACCCTTACCAAAAACAAGATAGATAATTATAATAAACTGGGTGCTTCTGTTTTGGAATTTGGAACAAGGCGCCGACATTCTTACGATGTACATGTTTTAGTAAATGAAACATTAAACAGTTTTGGTAATCAAAGTTTCATTGGGACAAGTAATGTACATTTTGCAATGGTCAATAATAAACGCCCGTTAGGCACACATGCACACGAATGGTTTATGTTTCATGCTGCACAATATGGTTTTAAAATGGCCAATTTAATGAGTCTTGAACATTGGACACAAGTTTACGAAGGAGATCTCGGAATTGCACTCACAGATACCTATACAACAGATATATTTTTCAATCAGTTTGATAAAAAATATTCCAAACTTTTTGATGGTGTTCGGCATGATAGCGGTGATCCTGTAGAATTTGCCCAAAAAGTAATTTCGCATTACACTAAAATGGGAATCGATCCAAAATCGAAAAGCATTGTTTTTTCGGATTCACTTAATTTTGATAAAGTAAAAACCATTGCTGATTTTTGTAAAGATAAAATCAGGATGTCTTTCGGAATCGGAACTAATTTCACCAATGATGTGGGTCTTCCATCTATGAATATGGTCATAAAATTAGTCGAAACCAAACCTGATAATATACATTGGCAAGGCGTTGTGAAACTTTCAGATGAAAAAAACAAAAGTACGGGAACACCCGAAATGATTGCTTTGGCAAAACAAGTACTTGGAATCAAATAGTATTTTTTTTGTTAGAATACTGATTTTTTATATTTTTAGCCTTTGTATTATTTTAAAACTAATTTAAATAGATTTGAAAAGCTATTTTTATTGATAACTTTAAAATAATACCCTTTCATTTTTTGCAGAGAAATGGTACATTAGCCAAAAATCCTAATTCATTTATGCCAGAGCAAAATCAATATAACGAAGATAATATTCGTTCACTCGATTGGAAAGAACATATTCGTATGCGTCCCGGAATGTATATCGGAAAATTAGGTGATGGATCTTCACCGGATGATGGTATTTATATTCTTTTAAAAGAGGTTTTAGACAACTGTATCGATGAGTTCGTTATGGGTGCCGGAAAAACTATTGAGGTGACGATCAAAGACAAAACAGTTTCAGTTCGTGATTACGGACGCGGAATTCCGTTAGGAAAAGTTGTCGATGTTGTTTCGAAAATGAACACAGGTGGAAAGTACGATTCTAAAGCTTTCCAGAAATCAGTTGGTTTAAACGGTGTCGGAACAAAAGCCGTGAATGCTTTGTCGGACTATTTTCGTGTAGAATCTGTTCGTGATGATAAACAAAAAGCAGCGGAATTTTCAGGAGGAAACCTGGTTCAAGAAGAAGATATAATTGATACTACAAAACGAAAAGGAACAAAAGTAACTTTTACGCCAGACGAAACGATTTTCAAAAACTACAAATTCCGTTTAGAATATGTGATCAAAATGGTCAAAAACTATTGTTATCTAAACAATGGTTTGACGATTATTTTTAATGGAGAAAAATATATTTCTGAGAATGGTCTTAGAGATTTATTAGAAGAAACCATCAGCGAAGAAGATTTAGAATATCCAATCATCCATTTGAAAGATCATGATATCGAAATCGCCTTAACGCACAGTAAAACACAATACAGCGAAGAATACCACTCTTTTGTCAATGGTCAGAATACTACACAGGGAGGAACGCACTTAGCAGCTTACAGAGAAGCAATTGTAAAAACCATTCGTGAGTTTTACAACAAAAACTTCGAAGCATCTGATGTTCGTAAATCGATTGTGAGTGCTATTAGTATCAAGGTAATGGAACCTGTTTTTGAATCTCAGACCAAAACCAAATTAGGTTCAATGGATATGGGTTCTGATGACGGAACACCTGCAGTATCGGTTCGTACTTTTATAAATGATTTTATAAAGAACAAATTAGACAATTATTTACATAAAAATACTCCGACAGCAGAAGCTTTATTACGTAAAATTCTGCAAGCGGAACGTGAGCGTAAAGAATTATCCGGAATTAGAAAATTGGCCACAGATCGTGCTAAGAAAGCCAATCTTCACAATAAAAAATTAAGGGACTGCCGTGCACATCTTCCGGACACAAAAAACCCAAGAAATTTAGAAAGCACTCTTTTCATTACTGAGGGAGATTCAGCTTCCGGATCGATTACCAAATCACGTGATGTAAATACACAAGCAGTTTTCAGTTTACGTGGTAAGCCTCTGAACTCCTACGGAATGAGCAAAAAAATTGTGTATGAAAATGAAGAATTCAATTTACTGCAGGCTGCTTTGGATATTGAAGACGGTCTGGAAAAATTGCGTTACAACAATATCGTAATCGCCACCGATGCCGATGTCGACGGAATGCACATTCGCTTGCTTTTGATTACTTTTTTCCTGCAATTTTTTCCTGAATTAATCAAAGAAGGACATTTGTACATTTTACAGACACCGCTTTTCAGGGTTCGAAACAAAAAAGAAACTATTTATTGTTATTCTGAAGAAGAAAGAAAAGATGCCATAGAAAAATTAAAACCAAAACCCGAAATCACACGATTTAAAGGTTTGGGAGAGATTTCGCCTGATGAGTTCAAAAATTTCATTGGAGATACAATTCGACTTGACCCAATTATGATGGACAAACATACTTCGATTGAGCAATTATTGTCTTTTTATATGGGAAAAAATACTCCTGACCGACAAGAATTTATTATCAAGAATTTGAAGGTGGAATTGGATACGATTGAGGATGCTTGATAAAAATTAAAAAAATAGATGATTTTAATTAAATGTGTTCTGATTTAAAAATAATTAATATAAATATTCAAAAAATTACAATGGTAAAAAAAATACTGCTTTTATTTTTATTTTGCACAATATTAGTATCTTGCTCTTCCAATGATAGTAGTGACGAAGATATTAAGACGGATGATCCAACTAATATTGAGAATAAGGAAACAACCGTTGCTTCTGTAAGTCCAGTTATTGCAAAAAGAAACTCACTTATTACTATAACGGGCACTAATTTTGGAACAAATGTATCAGATATTAGTATTTTTTTTGGAGAAATAAAGGCTTCTGTCCAATCGGTTAAGGAAAATGAGATCACAGTTCTTGTACCCAATAAAGTTACAGATCCAACCATAAGAATTGTTAAGAATAATAACGAATTTAAATTAACTAATTTTGATTATATTCCAACAGTGACCTTTAGTTATGTCCGTAAAGATGAAAAGATATATGCTAATACTCAATTATTTCCAGGTATGATCACCATTGATAAATTAGGAAATATATATTTTACAGGTGGAATTGATAAAATTGATTCAGGTGGAAAATATTATCCTGAATTTTTAAATGGTGTTCTTGACACTGCAAATGCAATTGCAACAGACAGCAACAATAATATTTATGTAATTGATGTCAATGGATATATATATAAATTTACACCTTCAGGAGTATTAACCAGACCTCGTAACAATGAAGGAGCTTTGATAAGAGTTGGTGCTGCTTCAGGAATGTGTCTTGATAGTAAGAATAATTTATATATTTCTGAGGATGCTACTAGTAAAATTATGAAACTAACACCAACAGGAATACTAACTATATTTGCAGGTGCTAATGGAACTGGGTTTCAAAACGGAAATATTAAAGAAGCAAAATTTAGTAAACCAAGTGGGATTGTTTTTGATAAAATGGACAATTTATATGTAGTAGATCGCTATAATAACAGAATTAGAAAAATAGCTGTAGATGGTACTGTTAGTACAGTTGCAGGGTCAGGTATACGTGGAAATAAGGATGGAATAACTTCTGAGGCAACTTTTAACTTTCCACAAGAAATAACAATTGATAAATATAATAATCTATATATAGTAGAACCGGATAATAATAGAATAAGAATGATCACATCTAAAGGTAATGTTATAACTATAAATTTTAATGAATTTTATAAGCCAGGAAGTATCGCTATGAATATAGATGGAAGAACTCTTTTTGTCAGTGATTGGATAGAAGGAGACTTGAGAAAAATGATTTTAGAATAATTTTTTAAAGAATAATTAAAACTAAAATTAATTATTTGATTTAATCATTCTTGTGATTGACTGAATTGTAAAAAATAAGAAAGACAAAAAAGTATAATTTCAGAAAGGAGAATAATTAAGAATAAAATTTCAATAAGGAATTTACATCAAAAAATGATTTTATTCTAAGAATCACAAAACATTTGAAAATATTAATACAGAATCAATAATTTCGGAATCAATAAATGAAAGACGAAGAAGACGACAACATAATTCCAAACGACGAAGAAAATAATTCTGACGAAAGCCAATTTGATGATAATCAAGAAGGAAATGATGATGAAATTATCGATGTAGATGCCAAGCATTTTGAAGGGCAGCATTTTTACGAAAATCAGGAAGAAGAAGGCGAAGATGTAATTACGAAAGTAACCGGTATGTACAAAGACTGGTTTCTGGATTATGCTTCATACGTAATTCTGGAACGTGCAGTTCCGGCTATTGAGGATGGTTTTAAACCCGTTCAGCGTCGTATTATGCACTCTTTGAAAGAACTTGATGACGGTCGTTATAATAAAGTTGCGAATGTTGTTGGTCACACGATGCAGTATCACCCTCACGGAGATGCAAGTATTGGGGATGCGATGGTGCAAATTGGCCAGAAAGATTTATTGATTGACTGTCAGGGAAACTGGGGAAATATTTTAACAGGCGATGGAGCTGCAGCCTCTCGTTATATTGAGGCGCGTTTGTCTAAATTTGCTTTGGAGGTTTTATATTCTCCAAAAATTACCGATTGGGGTGTTTCGTATGATGGCCGTCGTGCTGAACCAAATAATCTTCCGGTAAAGTTTCCGTTACTTTTGGCACAGGGAGCTGAAGGTATTGCAGTTGGTCTTTCTACCAAAGTTCTTCCTCACAACTTCAATGAGTTAATTGATGCTTCTATCAAGATTTTAAAAGGAAAAGCATTTACCTTATATCCTGATTTCATGACACAGGGTATTGCCGATGTATCCAATTATAATGACGGATTACGTGGCGGACGTGTTCGTGTACGTGCGAAGATTGCCCAATTAGACAAAAATACTTTGGTGATTACGCAGATTCCGTTTTCGACAAATACAACGACTTTGATCGACAGTATTTTGAAGGCCAATGAGAAAGGCAAAATCAAAATCAAGAAAATTGAAGACAATACTGCCGCTGAAGTCGAGATTTTAATTCATCTTTTTCCGGGCGTTTCACCAGACAAAACAATTGATGCTTTGTTTGCTTTCACTGCTTGTGAGACTTCTGTAGCACCTTTGGGATGTGTTATTGAAGACAACAAACCATTGTTTATAGGAGTTTCTGAAATGTTGAAAATTTCGACTAACAGAACAGTTGATTTACTTCGTCAGGAATTAGAAATTCATTTAGAGGAACTAAAAAATAAGTGGCATTTTTCTACTTTAGAGAAAATCTTCATTCGTGAAGAAATGTATATTGATTTCAAGTTGTATTCTGACAGGGAATCTCTTTACAAATATTTATATGATCGTTTTGAGCCTTTCAAAAAATCATTTGTCAGAGATATTACTGATGATGATTTACAGCGATTGACTCAAATTCCGATGATTCGTATTACCCGTTTTGACTCTGATAAAGCCGATGATTTTATCGCCAAGTTAGAAGATGAAATGAAAGAAGTCGAGTTTAACTTAGCGAATCTGACAGATTTTGCAATTGCATATTTCACCAAGTTAAAGGAGAAATACGGAAAAGGCCGCGAGCGTCAGACAGAACTTCGTGTTTTTGACAATGTTGAGGCTACAAAAGTAGTTTTAAGAAATACAAAACTATACGTAAATCGTGAAGAAGGTTTCGTTGGAACCAGTCTGAAAAAAGACGAATATCTTACGGATTGCTCTGATATTGACGATGTAATTGTGTTTTTACGCGATGGTAAAATGATAATTACAAAAGTTGATGCCAAAACATTTGTGGGTAAAGATATTATTCACGTTGCTATTTTTGACAAGAGCGATAAACGAACGATTTACAATATGATTTACCGCGACGGAAAATCAGGGCCTTCATACATTAAACGTTTCAATGTTACAGGTGTAACGCGTGACAAACCTTATGATTTGACCAATGAAACGGCTGGCTCACAAGTAGTTTATTTTTCGCATAATCCAAACGGAGAAGCGGAAGTTATTACTATTTTATTACGTCAGGTTGGAACTATAAAGAAATTGAAATTCGATATTGATTTTGCCAATTTAGCCATTAAAGGACGTGCTTCAAAAGGAAATCTGGTAACGAAATATCCAATCAAGAAAATTGAATTAAAAGAAAAAGGAATTTCTACTTTATTGCCAAGAAAAGTTTGGTTTGATGATACGGTAAAACGTTTAAATGTAGATGCCAGAGGAGAATTACTGGGTGAATTTAAGCCAAGTGATAAAATCCTAATCATTAATCAAAGCGGTAAATTAAAAGTTATTATTCCTGAATTATCGACTCATTTTGATGAAGACATGATTGTTCTGGAAAAATGGAATCCTAAAAAACCAATTTCGGCTATTTACTATGATGGAGAAAAGGAACGTTATTTCTTAAAGCGTTTCCTTGTTGAAAATGAAAATAAAGAGGAAAGTTTTATTACCGAGCACCCTAATTCGCAATTAGAAATTGTATCGACGGATTATCGTCCGGTTGCTCAATTGGTTTTTGCAAAAGTAAAAGGAGTTCAGAAAGAAGATTTACATATTGATGTCGAAGATTTTATTGCCGTAAAAGGCTTTAAAGCTATCGGAAACCAGCTCACAACGGATAAATTAAAACAAGTTAATTTGTTAGATCCTTTACCTTATGAGGAGCCTGTTGAAGAAATACCGGAAAAACCAGAATTATCAGATGATGAATCTGTTGAAACGGAACTGGACGATGATGGACAAATAGGTTTGGTTTTAGAATAAGATGATCTCTTGCAAATCAATGTCATCTGAGTCCATTCGG
>NZ_AKJZ01000110.1 GCF_000282055.1 Flavobacterium sp. CF136 | reverse complement strand
CAAAACTTGCAGCAGATGCATTAGCAGCAGCTACAAAAGATGAAAGCGCAAAAGAGATTGATAATTTAACCCAATCAATTGAAAGTTCAAGCAAAACACAATCAGATTTAATCGCTCAATTCAATGCGACAGTTGCTAATAAGCAAAAAGATTTGAATGATTTGAAAGAAGAAAATGATTTGAGTGAAAAAGGAATTTATAAAGAACCAAAGCCTTTCAAGAGTGTTGCAGCTGAGAATAGTCAGATAGAATCATTGAAAGCACAAATAGCCGATGCTAATAAAGCTCAAAAAGATGCTATTGCTAATTTGACGAACCTATATAACGAAAGACTTAAAAAATTCCCTAATAAAAATGATGCTTTAAATAAAGCTTATTTAGAGAAAATTAATCAATTAAAAGCGGCACAATTAAAAGCAGAACAGGATAATCTTACTTTGATTTCTAATTTGGAACGTATTAAAACGGAAACTGAAATTGAGAAAAAACGTAGAATTAAACGTGCAGCATATGAAAATGATCAGGGAAGATATGCCCAGGATCTTGCCGCTCTTAAACGTATAAAAGAAACAACAAAATTAAGTAGTACACCATTAACAGAAAGTGATTTTGATTTTGGTGAAGACCAGTCAAACATGCAAATTATTAAGAATATTAAAAATTCTGAGAGTGGCTATTATCTAATTATTGCAGTTCACAGCAGTGTTGAAAAACGAGACGAATTTTTAACTAAAGCTGTTGCTGCAGGACGCTCAGATGTTAATTTCTTTTATAATGTAACAACAAGTAAATATTATATTTATTACGAAAAATTCGAAGGCTTAGCGGAAGCAACGAAAGCCTTAGAAACAAAAGGGAATAAACCTTACAATAGCAAAATGGTTATCGTAAAAGTGGAGAACTAAAAAGGAATATTGAATAATAAATATGGATGGCAACTTTCTTTTTTAAAGAAGGCATATTAAAAATAAAAAGAATAAAAATAAGATTACATGTCGTTTTTTTGAATGCCCCTTCAAAAAATGATTAGTTAAACTGAAAACCATAATATCATGAAAAGACCTACTACCTTAAAATCAGTTTTTGTTGTATTATTTTTTATACAAAGTTTTATTGTATTCTCTCAAAAGGATTTCGCTGCTCGTTTTGATACGAGTTTAAAAGGTGATATGCTTTTGATAGGTAATAATATTTTGAATAGACAAACAAATAGTCAAGGACCAAATGATGCTTTTAATTCTACGACTCAGAATAATAATGACCTTAACATGCAATATGTTGATGTTGATAGTGATAATTCAACATTTAGTTCAAGTTCTGCAACTTTGGCAGTACCAACAGCTAGTAGGGAGTGTTATAAAATTGTATATGCGGGGCTATATTGGGCTGGTATTTATAGTCAAGCTTCTGTTAATAATAGTACTGTAAACCGTGCTGATTTGGGTAAAGTTAAATTTAAACTTGCGAATCAAACTAATTACAATGATATTACAGGGACATTAATTTATGATTATTATCCGACAACGTCCAACGGAAGTCAGATGCCGTATGCATATTACTATGATGCGACATCATTAATACAAGGATTAACTAATCCTGAAGGAGTCTATACAGTTGCCAATATTATTTCTGCAAGAGGTAATATTAACGGTGGATTTTCTGCGGGTTGGTCGTTATTTGTTGTATATGAGGATCCAAAATCATCAGCAAAATATATTACTACATTTGACGGTTTGAGATGGATTCAGTCTGGAAGTGTACCTGTGACATATGATATCTCGGGTTTTAAAACTATTCCAACAGGTTCAGTAAAAGCAAAATTGGCTTTTGCAGCTTTAGAAGGGGATGTTAATCTTACTGGTGATCGTTATGCCATAAATAATACTGACATTTCTACTAATGAGCGTGCAATTGATAACTTTTTTAATAGTACAATTAACGATGTTAACGGACCCTATACAAATAGAAGTCCGGCAAGTGGGAACACTCTTGGTTTTGAAGCCGGTATTATTAATCTTAATAATGCATCAAATTCCATTATTAAAAATAATGATACTTCAGCGCAGTTAAAACTGAGTACAGGTGGAGATGGTTATGGATTGTTTTTCAATGCTTTTAATGTTGAAATTATTGAGCCCCAAATTGTTTTAACCAAAATCGTAAAAGATGCCGCAGGGAATAATATTGGTGGTCAAAATGTAACTTTAGGGCAACAGTTAAATTATGAAATTGGATTTAAAAATACAGGTAATGATAATGCTACATCATTTACAATTAGAGATCAGCTGCCAATTAATATTGTTTTTAATTATCCGGGTGATATTGTTTCATTACCGGCTGGTGTAACTATTCAAAGTTATGATGCTGCAACACGAAATATTGTTTTTGCAGTTAATAACAGTATTGTTGAAGTTGGAGATCCTGAAAAAATAATTAGTTTTAAGGTTCAGGTAGTGCCTGATTGTAGTATGTTGAGCGAAGCGTGTTCTAACAGTATTGATAATTCAGCTTATGCAACTTATAGAGGTCAGCAAAATACTAGTTTTGTAATTTCAGATGACCCAAGTGTTAATATTAATACAGGTTGTATACTGGTTCCGAAGGCTACGAACTTTTTGGTTGGTATTGACGGTTGTAAATTTACAGCAAATGTTACTTTATGTAAAGAGAATGTAGATTTAGTAGCGGCAAACGGTTATTCGGCTTACACTTGGTATAGTGATGAGGCACGTACAATTCAAATCGGAACAGGTCAAACACTTAACGTAAAAGACCCGGGAACGTATTATGTGTACAATTTGGCAGCAGCACCATGTAGATCTATTTATCAGGCTTTTACAGTTACCCGTTTTGGAACTACAACTACAAATCCGGTAATTCCTTATGCTGATAATGTTGTAACTTGTCCTGATAATGGAAAACCATTACCAAATATTTTCTTATGCGGGGGTACTGCAACAAGACTTATACAAACAAATATTACTGAAAACTCTACAATTGTTTGGGAAAAATTAAACACAGCCAGTTGTACCGCAATAACAAATCAGAATTGTGCAAACGAAGGGACGAGTTGTACCTGGTCACAAGTTGGTACAGGTGCAAATTATACTGCTAATGCCCCGGGACAATATCGTTTAACAGTAAATTATACGGGTGGTTGCTTTAATCGTTTTTATTTTAATGTTTATCAAAATACATTAACCGCAACAGAAACACATGAAGATATTATTTGTGGTACACCCGGAAAAATTACCGTAAATGGTGTTCCTTCAGGATATGAATATGCGATTAGTACAGATCCGAACGGAGCAATAGGAGCATATCAAGCGAGTAATATTTTCAACATTACTAATCCTAACTCTTATACTATTCATATCAGACAGATTGGTGTAACGAGCAATCCTTGTATTTTTACAATACCTAATATCCTTATTAGAAAAAGAGATTTGCAGATAAGTACAGTTGTAACTCAACCTGCATGTTTTGGTGAAAAAGGGACTATAAAAGTTGGAGCTCTAAATATTGATCCTCAATATTACTATTATCTTTATGATGGTAATACACTTGTAAACAGCTCAGGCCCTGTACCAAATTCAGATTATACTTTTGCAAATTTAACTCCAGGAATAACCTATAGGGTTAGGGTAACAAACAGACCTGTTCCTGGTACACCGGCTCCAAATTGTGATGTGTCTGAATATATTTATATTCAACAACCGGTATCAGCTATAAATGCAACAGCAGCTTTAGTTGAACCATTAACAGCTTGTAGTGACGGAAAAATTGTAATAAGTGCATCAGGTGGAAATTGGGCTCCGTATTCTTATTTTATTAATGGATCTTCAACTTTTCAAACATCTAACGAAATTATAGTAACAGCTCCAGGAACTTATTCTATTAGAGTAGTTGATTCTAAAAACTGTGAAACTACAATTTCTATTACAGTTCCGAGCAATACAAAACCAACGTACGATGTAACTCATACAAATAGTAGTTGTTATAATGATAATTCTGAAATAAGAATTACAAATATTGTTCCTAATGGATACAGTATGTCTTATAGCATTAATAATGGAGGAACTTTTCAAACTAATCCTGTTTTTTCTAATTTACAGCCTGGTACCTATAATGTAGTTGTCAGATATGGTATTTCATATATACCTCAATGGCAAACTCAACCACAAATCAAGTATTGTCAGGATCCTGCACAACAAGTAATTATAGCAGGACCAACTTCGGCTGTAACTGCTTCTGCAGGTGTTGCTGAATTAGCGGGTTGTGGACCTTTACAAGGAGGTCAGCCTACTGGATTGATCAGATTTACCAATGTACAGGGAGGTACAGCTCCTTACCAATACAGTTTTGATGGCGGAGCTACATGGCAAACTTCAAATGAAAAATATGTAGTTTCATCTACTGTTTCTTATGATTTGCGTGTAAAAGATAATGTAGGATGTATTTATCAAATTCCTTATAATGTTATTTTAGATCCTAAGCCGGAAGATCCGGTAATTGATAGCAATGTTAATCCGGTATTCAATTGCGACGGTACTGCTACCGCGACTGTTGTGGTGAACACACCAACTACTACAGGGGCAACTTATACTTATGAATATTATTTAGATGGAGTATTAAATACAAATACACCAAGTAATACTTTCTTAAATGTGCCTTCAGGTACTCATACGGTAAAGGTTAAATATAATATTACAACAGTTTCTACCTATAGTAATTTATTACAGGAAGATTTTGGAAAAGGTGGTTTTACCACTACTCCGGGAATTAATCCTGCTTATTGTTTTGAGGATGAATCTAGTACACATTTAGACCCTTCTTATAAATGTAATAAAGACGAATGGATTAATGATGGAGAATATGCAGTAGCCAGTAAAATAAGAACTACTTTTGGTAATGTATGGCTTAGTGACCCTAGAGATCACACCAATCCAACAGATACAACAAGTAGATTTTTATGTGTGAATGTTGGAGGTACAGCTGGAATCGGAGGTATTTTATATAGTAAACCTATTTATGATGTTATACCTAATCAAGCCGTAATTATTTCATTATGGGCTGAAAATTTAATTAAAGCAGTTAATTCAGGTCATGATGATCCAAAATTAACTATTCAGTTAATAAATAATCTGAATGGGGTAGGTGGTACAGAAACTATTGTTGCTACCACTGATACTTCAAATCCTTGGAGAGTGCCAAAATCAGAGAAATGGGAATTTAAAGAACTGTCATTAAACCCAGGGGCTTACAATAATTTAAGTTTTGTTATTCGTTCATATAATAATGAGTTTCATGGGAATGATGTACTGATTGATGACATCTGGGTACGTCAGATACCAAAATCATGTGGTAACGAAAAAAATTTCCCAATAGTTATTAACGCCAATAGTGCTTTTAGCGCACCTACTCCAGGGATTCAAGATGCAAAATGTAGTGGTTCTACTGATGGAAGTATTACTATTACTGCAACTAATTTTAATACAACTACAGGTTTTTATTATTCTGTTAATAATGGTTCGACCTGGAATACATCAACTACTTCACCGGTAATCGTTTCTGGATTGGGTGCAGGAATATATAAAGTAATTGTAAAAAATGACGTTGCAGGAACTTGTAAGTTTTCATTTGATTCAGAAGTTAAAGCTCCTCAGGCAATACTTATTGTTAAAGTAGATCAAACAGCACCAACTTGTACAACAGGAGGTACAATTACTGTTACGACCGTTACAGGAGGTACCGGAAGTTATCAGTACCAACTAAGTGATGGTTCTGGGATTGTGAAACCATTTCAGTCAAGTAAAACTTTCACCAATATACCACAAGGAAATTATACTGTCCAGGTAAAAGATGCCAATAACTGTTTATCTCCGGCATCTGCTCCTATTACAATAACTACTCCAACTGGACCAACTGCAACTCTGGCAGCTGCTACAGACTGGTGTTATACGCCTCTTAACCCTGCCAGTTTGGTTGTTACTGTAACTGGAGGACTAGCACCTTATACTTATAAATTAGATAGTAATACTCCAATCAATACGAATACTTTTAATAATGTTGCGCCTGGAACGCATACTATTTTAGTGACGGATAGTAATAATTGTACAACTACAATTTCAAATATTATTATAGAGCCTCAATTGCAATTGAATGCAACTTTGACACAAGATTTAACATGTTTAGTTAATGCTTCAATCACTACTGCTGTAACAGGTGGTTATGGAGCTCCTTATACCTATACTGTTTCTTATAATGGAGGAGCGGCAACTGCAGTGACTTCTTTCCCTTATACAGCTACACTTGCAGGAAATTATGTTTTTACGGTTACAGACACTAAAGGTTGTCCTGCAACAAGTAATACTATTGTTGTTTCTCCAAAAACAACACCAACTTTAACAACAGCAAAAACTGACATTACTTGTAATAATGCTAATAATGGAACGATAACAGTTACTGCTGCGAATGGAGCTACAACTACTTATACTTATGCTATTAAATTAAGTTCAAGTGCTGCTTATACAACTCAGGCTACAAATCAATTTACAGGTTTGTCTGCAGGAACGTATAATATCAAAGTAATTGACAGCAAAGGCTGTGAATCTGCTGTAAGTAATGTTACTATTACAAATCCGGGTATTGTTACCGGAACTATTAGCGCTACTGAATTACAATGTAGTGCATCAGGAACAGTTCCGGCAGTAGTAACTGTAACAGGTGGAAGTGGAACAGCACCTTACAAATACAGTTTCAACGGAACTTCTAATTTTACTGCTACCAATACGTTTTCGACATCTGTTGCAGGAACAGTAACGGCTTATATCCAGGATGCCAATAATTGTCAAATTGGACCATTGTCTGTAACGATAAGTGCTATAAATCAAATTACAGATATTACCATTACGGATAGTGGTTATGATTGCTCTACAACACCTGCCGGCGGCCATGTTAATATTGCTGCTGTAAAAGGAGGAGTATCATCTCCGATTCGTTATCAAATTATTTCAGGACCTGTAGGATATGACGCGACAATTAATGCTGACGGGGAATTTAAATCATTGACTCCGGGAAGCTATGTTTTCCAGGCAACCGATACTAAAACTAATTGTTCTTTTACAAAACCATATACAGTAAATAGTGCACCGGATATCCTTGCAGGAGGAAGTGTCCTTTCTTCAATAAAGTGTTTTGGTGGTACGGGTACTATTCAATTTACAGTTAATGGAGTTAAAGACAGGGGTTATGACTATGTAATTAAAAATGCTGCCAATACAATTATTCAGAGCGCTAATAATGTTAGTGAAACTATAACTACGATTGCTGTTACTGCTGCACAGCCTGCAGGAGTTTATACAATTACAGCAACTGATAGAAAAACTAAATGTACTGCTACTTATGCAGTAACACTTACTCAGCCATCAGCTGCTTTATCGATTAC
>NZ_AKJZ01000109.1 GCF_000282055.1 Flavobacterium sp. CF136 | reverse complement strand
TATATGGAAAGGGCTTCGACTCCGCTCAGCCTGACATCTTCTTGTATTACTACACCCAACGCATTAAAATTTTAGTATTTATTAATAATTAAATTTTTTATCGGTTAAGGTTCTCATAAAAGCAATAAGCTGTTTTTTTTCCTGATCTGTTAATTTTAATTTGTCTTCGGGCAAGGTTTGATTCTCTAATGAAAAGCCTAAACCTTTTCCTCCTCCTTCATTATAAAAATCGATGACTTCTTCGAGGGTTTTAAAAACGCCATTGTGCATGTAAGGAGCTGTCAATGTTATGTTTCGGATTGTTGGTGTTTTGAAGGAATTTTTATGAATCGCTGCTTTTGTCAATTCATATTTACCTAAATCAGTATCTAATTGGTTGTGCTTATTTGGTACTCCAAGTACTTCGCTTTCTGATTTTGTAAAACCGGGCGGGACAGTTCCATTGGTTAACGGAATAAAATGACAGGTGGCACATTTGGCTTTACCGGCAAATAAATTAAAACCTGCTTTTTCTTCAGTTGTAAATGAAGATTCATTGCGCATATAACTATCAAATTTGGAGTCATAGGAACTCAATGACCTGATGTATGAACCTAAAGCATTTTTTATGGCAAAGGCGTCAATTTCTTTATTCGGAAATGCCTTTTGGAATTTAGCGGCATATTCTTTATTTTTCTTTAAAGCATTGGCTGATTTTTCTAAAGAACCGTGCATTTCGTTTTCGTTGATAATAACGGCTACTGCCTGATCTTCGAGATAACTTACCCGTGAATCTGAGAAAAAAGCACGTTGAAAAGCAATATTGGACAGGGTAGGGGTATTTCTTTTGATTAAAGATTTGCCGTCTATGGTTGTTGCTTTTTCCAAACCGTCTGTAAAAGCTTTGTCAGTATGATGGCAGGAAGCACAGGAACGGGTATTGGTGCCGGATAAAATAGGGTCGTTAAATAATTCCTGCCCTAATTTTATTTTTTCGGGAGTGGTTTTGTAATCCGGAAATCCTGAGAAAGCTTCTGCATCAAAAGCGTCTTTTTCAAAAAGTGTTTGTGCTGTTGTTTTGAGACCTCTCACTTCTTTAAGAAACGGAATTTGTAGTTTTATTTGAGCCTGATAAATGCTTTTGCTCAATGGATTCGTAATTTCTTTGATAAAATAAGCCCTGTCAAAAGAATTGAAATTTTGATGCTGTTGTAGATATTTTTCCCCTTTGTCTATGGTAGCCAATGTGGTTTGCAGTTCTTTTATTTTGGATTGTGAAGCGTAAATTTTACAATAAGATTTAATGCTTTCTAATGATGCTACAGTTTCCGGAATAGAATTTTGTACAATTGGTGAATCAAAACCGGTAATTCCCAAAGTAACAATTCTAAAAACTTCCAGTCGCATGGCGTCAAAAATATGGGAATCGGTCAAAGTATTCGTTTGAGAAACAAGTTCCAGCCGATTCAAATTGGCGCTAAGAATTCCTAATTGATTTAAAAGTTCTGATTTGTCTTTTTTATTGTATTTCGGAAAAATAAATTCTTCTATAACCTGAAATCCTTCCGGAGGAACTGTTATGCCTTCATCTGTTTCATATTCATCTAAAGCGGGACCATTTATGGCTTTTGAAACAGTCGGGAAATAATATTCACTTAAAATCTCCACTTTTTTGTATGCTTCGTGTGATTTTAGGAATTGCTGTTGAATTTGTTTCGCAAAAGCGTCTTTTTGAATAAGATGTTCCAGTTGCGTAACTTCTTTTTTCAAAGCAGCAATATCACTTTTAAACAAATTGTTGGTCAGTTCAACTGTTGTTTTATGATCACTACAAGAAAATAGGAGTAAAAATAAGGGGATGAGGAAAAATTTTTTCATTTAAAAAAAGAGCTTGATTATAAAAAACAAAAACCACGATTCTTTAATAGAACCGTGGACTTTGTGTAAAAATGGTGTAATTTATCTGGCTAATCCTTTGATTACCACAATTTGACTCGCTTGTTTTTCAGAAGTACGAAGAGTACCTCCGTCAACACCTTTGTATTTATCTCCTGTCCAGGTATGAGGCTGTACGCTTAATAAAAAAGTATCTTCGATTCCTAATTGTTCAGAAACATCAATTAAAGCACCATATTCCCAGGATCCAAAAGCAGATGTTGCGCCTACGTTGTATTTAGCTGCATCTGCTGCTGTACGACGGTGGTCTAATTCAATAACCACTTTTAGTTGTTTTTTGGCAATATCATATTGATAAATGTAAGCATCATGAGTTTCGTCTCCATAGCCATTAGCATCTTCCTCAACGTAAACATAGTTTTTTGTCACACAAATATTATCCGGATCCTGAAATTTTCCGGCAATTCCTGTACGGTCATCACCATCAAGAATCACTTCCAGATTACCGATTAATGGATTTGATTTGTCTAAATTCAATTTATAAACTCTGCCGTATTTAGTTCTTGAAGCATCAGCATTTGTTCCCGAAATAGGTTGTCCGGTTACATTAAAATAAAGTTCACGATCGGCATCATTTCCGCCTTTGCGGTAATCTAAATCTTCAACTCTTCCAAATTTAATAGCTTTCAGTGTATTTACCGAGGCATTTATCTGAGCGCCTGTCATTGTAGTATGATTGTCAATTTTTACAAAAGTAACAGGGTAGGTTTGCCCCGTAACCATATCTTTCTCTTTTTGGTTATCGTCATTTCTTTTCATCATATACAACGAACCATTTTCTAAATCACCCACAGTATTGGATACGTACATAAAAACCTGTCCGCCATAAGTTCCTGAATCATCATCACCAATTACAATAACTGTTTTTCCTGAATAAGCAGATTTACGCAAAGGCAAAGCATTTTCGGCACTTAACCTGCCTAATCCTGATAATTCCTTTGTTACCGATGCTCCTCCCACATTGGCATACGGATTTACACCATGCGTACGGGATTCTTCACCGGATTCCCCACAAGTTAAATACAAAGGACCAAAACCATGTTCCAAAGGTGTTGCCATAGTAGCACCGCATAATCTCCAGGTTCCCCCATTAGAGTTTAATAAATATTCTCCTTTTACCGGTTTGAATGTTTTGTCTAAAGTAATTCTTGAAACCGCAAAATTATCTTCGTTGTTCACTAAAAAGGTAAAAGTACCATCTGAATTTTTTAATAAACCGGAACCGTCTGCCGAACCTCCAAAAACATAACCTGGGCTTTCCGGTAAAACATCATCTGAAGTTAACAGTGAAAATAATTCCAGATTTTCAAAACCGGTTTGTTTTTTAAGTAATACAGGTGTTACAGATTGGTTACTCAATACAACATCTGTCTTGGCACCAGTATTAGTATCGGATTTATCGTTATTATCGCAGGAAATTAGTGTTGCGAAAAATAACAGTGGTAAAATAGTTTTCTTCATTTTGGTTGGTTTTAAATTTTTTTACAAAGAAATGCGTAACATTTAAACTAAAAATGAATTGTATATTACCAAAAGGATACTATTGATAGCGGATCATTTGTCAGAAAAAACAATTAATTTACATACTAACACTCCCGTAATAAAAAACTAATCCTGAATTAACTTTAAAAAAAACAAACCTAGTTTAAATTGCTTTAAACTAGGCAGGAATGAGTGTTTTAATCCGTTAGATGTAATTGATTATAACTCTTATTTCATATAAAAAAATAAATTTAAGTGAATATCAATAACTTCTGGAAATCATTGTTATCCTGACACTAAATATCTTTTAACCAAAGTGTCATCCTGAGCCCGTTCGTCTTCGCTCAGGATAAACTTAGTCGAAGGCTTATCAAATTAAAGGCTTAAGGCTTATCAAATTAAAAAGGGCTTGGCTTAGACATTAAAAAGGGCTTCGACTCCGCTCAGCCTGACACCAAATATTTAATAATTTTTTATTATAAATCTAGACTTTTAGTAAACCGCGAAAACCTCTTGCGGCATAATAAGATTCAGCTCCATTGTGATATACGAAGATCGTTCCGTAGCGGAAATCAGAAAAAAGTGCTCCGCCAAGTTTTCTGATCTCAGATGGCGTAGCTATCCAGCTTGATGTTTTTGAATCAAAATTTCCGAGTTTTTGTAATTCCCGATATTGTTCTGCTGTTAAAAGTTCAATGCCCATTTCAGAAGCCATATTAACAGCACTGTCTGCGGGTTTATGTTCTTTTCTTGATTCAAGTGCTTTATGGTCGTAACAAATGCTTCTTCGCCCTTTTGGACTCTCTGCTGCACAATCATAAAAAATGTACTCCTCTGTTTCTTTATCGTATGCTACAATATCGGGTTCACCGCCCGTTCTTTCCATTTCATTGAGCGACCAGAGTTTTGCTGTATTTGCTTCCAGTTTTGCCTGTACTTTAGTCCATTCAAGACCGATATGACGGTTCTTGTTTTTCTCGAAACGGGTTTTCAATGTGTTTAAAAGCCCGGTGCGTTCTTCTGTTGACAATTCTTTTTTATTACTTTTCATGATTACTAAATTTTGTTCAAAGATTTACCGGATTTATTAATCATCCAGTCCTTTTCCGTTGAGAATTTGAGGAATGCTTTTTTCGATTCTTGATTCCCGTGTTTTCGATTGTTTAGGTGCCGAAAAATGCAGTAAATACCCTCTTTGCCTGCCAGGTGTTAAAGCATAAAAAGCAGTTTTTAAGTCGGTGTCTGTGTTTAATTTAGTCTCAAATTCTTCAGGAACATTAAACTCTTTTGTTTTTTTTAGTTCCACTTTCAAACCGGCTTTTTCCACTTCAATAGCTTCATAAATATACGTTTTTAAGACGGGTTCCAGATCAATAATTTCCTGAATATGGGTAAACCGAACCTGGCGGGCCGATTGTACATTCTCTGTTTGCTGTATTAAAATGCCGTTGGCATCATTCAGCAAAGCACCTTTAAAAAACAGAAGCGCACAATATTCTTTAAATTCATGTATTAAAACAATATTGCTTTTCTGGAAAGTGTAACACGGAACACCCCATTTTAATTCTTCATTAAGCTGACAGTCAAGGACGATTGTTCTTAATTTCTCAATTTCTTTCTGCCACTTTTCGCTTTTGCTAAAATAAAAATCGACTTTCGGATTCATCGTTATATCTTTTAATGTGTAACTGAAATTACTTTTCGATCAACAGGTCTGAAATACCAGGATAGCACTGTCAGGACTAGTAATAAAGCTGGTCCAAAAAGGGCAATGGCATCATCTTCGCTAATTATATGAGAAAAAAGTGCTCCCGACATGGCAAAGAAAAATCCTGCGTAGGCCCATTCTTTCAGTAGAGGAAATTTAGGAATAAGGATTGCTATAACTCCTAAAATTTTCCAAACTCCCAGTAAGGTCATTAAATAAAGTGGATAACCTAAATTGGAAAAGTTTTTAACCTCTTCATCCATTTTAATTAATTGTACGATTGCGGTTGAAAGCATTCCCAGAGCAAGCCAAAGAGTAGCAACCCAATAGATAATTTTATTTCGCTTAGTCATAATATGTTATTTTAATTTAGTTAGGATACTTTCTAATCGGTTGTGAGCCATGTTGATACCTTGTGCAAAAGGTAATTTCAGCATTTGCTCCCTGTCATAAACGGATTTGTATATGATCTGCATATTGAGCCTGCTGGTAGTGTCAGTGAGTTTTTCGAATTCTAAAAACTCAAGCTGAACAGGAAAAGGAGTATTTTCCATTTCAAATGTTCTGATGATTTTTTGGTTCAAAACAAGCTCATGAATAACGCCATTTGCCTTAAATACAACATTACCCTGAGGATCAGTTGTTTCAAATTGCCAGCTGCCGTGGTTTTTATTTTCAAGCTTCAGGACTTTCGTACCCATCCATTGTTCCACAATTTCAGGTTCGATATAGGCTCTGAACAATAATTCCAAAGGAAGATCAAATTCCCTTGTAATCATCAAATCCTGTTTGCCGTCTTCGGCATTTATTTTTGTTTTTAGTTCCATAGCTGCAAATAATTATTGGATGTATTTTTTCATGACTGACTCCAGTTTATTAAACTTGTCATCCCACATTTTGCGGAATGGCTCTATAAAATCTGCTATTTCTTTCATTTTTTGTGGGTTTAAGTGATAGTAAATTTCCCTGCCGTTTTGTTCTTGTTTGAGTAATTCGCACTCCGTAAGTATTTGCAGGTGTTTTGAAACGGTTGGTCTCGAAGTTTCAAAATTTGAAGCTATCGTACCGGCTGTCATAGATTGTGTGGTGACCAATAAAAGTATTGCCCTTCTTGTGGGGTCTGATATGGCCTGAAATACATCTCGTCTTAAATTCATTGTGTCGTTATTTGACTACAAATATATATGAAGTTATTTGACTACACAGTTTTTTTTGCGTTTTTTTAAGAAAAATCAGACTTAAAGGTTTGTCTGAAGTTGGTATCAGTGAATTTGATTCGCCTCATTTAGATCTTTAGTTGATTGAAATTCAAATAATTAGTTGATTTAAATTCAAATAAATATAAGAAAATATCTAAAAAAATACAGAAATTTGTAATGGAATCGAAAACTAATAGTATGGGAAGAATTCATTTATTCGAATTTGAGGACCAAAAATGGCTTCCGAAATTCATTAGAAATTATATGACCGATTTTTTGCAATTTCTGTCCAATAAAACTGGAATGTACAAAGGCATAGTTCCAATTATAGAAAAAGGTTTGAAAGAAAGTAATACCAACCGAATAGTAGATTTAGGATCGGGTGGAGGAGGCGGATTGATTTGGTTAAACAACGAACTTAGAAGAAATAATCCAGGTCTTAAAATTCTACTGACGGATTATTTTCCTAATATTTCAGCCTTTCAGTATACACAAAAACAGGCTGATAATTTCAAATTCATTTCAGTGCCAATAGACGCGAGGAATGTTCCCAGAAAATTATCCGGACTCCGAACACAGTTTTTGTCGCTGCATCATTTTAAACCCAAAGACGCTCAGCAGATTCTGCAGAATGCTGTTGACAGCAATAGTGCCATTGCTATTTTTGAAGCACAGGAAAGAAGTTTACCAAGCATCATAGCGATGATTTTTTCGCCAATCAGCGTTTTATTAACCACACCTTTTATACGTCCGTTTAAAATAGGCAGAATAATTTTTATTTATTTTATTCCAATTGTTCCTTTGTTGGTGTTGTGGGATGGCGTAGTGTCTTCGCTCAGAACGTATTCTGTAGATGAAATGAATGGACTAATCGCCAGTTTAAACAATAAGGAAAGCTTTAACTGGGAAGTTGGAAAAGTAAAATCAGGGCCTGGGAAGATTTTGTATTTGTTGGGGACGAGGAAGTGATTAGTTTTTGTTTAACTCTCTCAGTTGCTATCGCGAGCGTCCCGCTCGTGAACTTTCCAATTGGATTTGATTTTTTTTGCGTTCACGAGCGGGACGTGCACCAGCGACGGGGATTATTTTTCATTTTATAAGTAATATCTATTCTAAAATTAGTATTCCGGAGTATTCTTTTTTATTTTTTCAATTAATAAATTTTCATCTTTTATTACTTTTTCAAACGGAGATTTTTTAGGTAAATTTTCATCCTGATATTTTTTAATAATTGGAAGTGTCAGAACAATTTTCAATGCATTATGATAATCATTTATATCACTTTTCTTTTGATGAATTGTTTTTACTAATTGATTTAATCCTGCAGTTTTTTCAGCATATTTTTCATTACTCATTTTTAATAAAACAATAATCTTATTTTTCAAAATACTATCTTTTATAGAATTTGCCTTATTATTGGCAGTCTGATAATAATCTTCTGATTTTCCATCATAGTTATAAAAAATATTTAGCGTATCATGCGCATTAAAATTTTCTAAGTCAGTTTCCAGGTTTTTCAATTCAGTATTTTTGCTCACAAGTTCCTGATATAGTTCTTCTGTTAATTCATCATTACTTCTATATCTTCCTAAAATTTTACTTCCTCCTTCTTCTTGCAAGGCTTTAGGAACTTCATTTTTTGGATTTTCATTATTGGATTCATTTCCTCCACAAGCAGTTAAAAGGATAAGTGAAAGGATGATGAGTTTTTTTAGCATATGATTTTTATAATTTGGTTGACTTTGTTTGCGTTTACGAGCGGGACGCTCGAAACAAAATTTAATTATTTTTTTTTGATTTTCTATTAAGTAGATAGCAATAAATAACATGTGTTGTTAAAACTGTGGTGATTCCAATATTCCAATAAGTGTGAAAATAATCAAAGTAATAGTAAAAACCACAGTAATTTTGAATAGCTTCTTCTGGTAAATGAAAATAAAAAGGAAATATTATTAAAAATAATGATAGAAATATTGAAAGTATAATGAAACGACCGTATTTGATTTTTAAATAATCAACTAAGCCATAACATAACATTTGGATAATTAATATTATCAAAAAGAGATTTTCCATAATTTTAAAATTTGATAATTCTATTTCATTGCTAGTGTACCCGATCCAAGGGAACTTGATTCTCTTTGCCTTCACGAGCAGGACGCTCGCGCCAAGTGGGGGATTTATAAATTAGCCCCAATATGAGTGACTTGCTAATAAAAACCTTCTTCCATAAAATTTATCTAAAAATAAATTTGGAATTACACGTTCAGCAACATCTGTTAGAATGCTAAAAAGAGAACGATAATGATCATGTTTACCTTCACAGACTTCTCTCCATAAATTAGGTCTATATCTAGTCCATATACTTAAAATATAAAAAAGTTTAAAATATAGTAGAAGCATATCATCAATTCCTAACAACGGTTTTATTTGGCAATCATTTGCTATAGGTGAATTATATTTTGGATTGAGATTAATTAATTCATCAGGTAAATTATCACAATAAAATTGCTCGTAAGGAGCTGAGTTTGTTTTTTTATACTCGAAAACATACTCTTCAGGTAAATTTAAGATGGTATTTATTTGTTCAGCTTTTAAAAAATGTGTATTTTGATTCTCACTAATGGAAATTGAATAATTGCCTTTGTTTTTGTCGTAAAGTTCTGTTGCGAAATAATTTAAATAATTGGGTTGTTCTTGAAAAATTTCAACATAAATATTTTTGAGCTCAGGTATTCTGGAAAGTAGATCTTTTAATGAAATTAATTTATGGATTTCAGGATCTGGTATCCCTTCAATTTTTTTATAATTTGTAAGCATTACAATATTTTCAAATTCATACCCAAAATTTTTTAAGAGTTCTTTATAAAAACCATTATTACAACAATAGATAAATTCATCATTTGCTAAATCAATAGTAGGAGAATTATAAATTGATTTTATGCCATGACCACCATTTTTAGAAAAATTCTCTATATTTTCTAAAGTCAAGTTATTAGTAACGTCTCCAATCATTAAAGCACTTAAAAAGTTATATGTTCCATAATAAAGTGAAGTTAAACTTGGTGTTAAATTTTTAGAACTTGATTGATTAAACAAATCTCTTGAACTTCGAATACAAAATGCAACTCCTTTTGCTTTTTCAACAATTAATTCTTCGGACAAATTAATATTTAATTTAGAGCTTTTTATTTCTAATTGTTTTTTAACACCGTTCAAGGTTGTTAGTATGTCGATTCTATCCCAAATAGCTGTTTTAGGAGTTTCAGTATATATTCTTTCGTATTCCATATAGTATTGATTATAAAACAAAGGATCTTTATCAAACATAAACAATTTAACTTACAAAAAACTAATTCTTTAGTAATAAAAAAAGCCACAAATTACACTAATAATTTTAGTGTAATTTGTGGCTTTAAAATTTTATAAAAAGAAATATTATTACCCCAAAAATGCCTTCAACTCCTCATAAGTTCCAATCTTCACACTTACTTTCTCCTTATTCATAACACTTTCAATTTGTGTTGGAATCGGAAGTGTAATTCCTAAAGCAGGTTCAACTACATCTAAGAATTTAATTGGGTGAGCGGTTTCTAAGAAAATACCAATAGCATTTTCGTTTTTTTGCAGTTCTTTTTTCAAACCTAAATAACCAACAGCACCGTGTGGTTCTGCGATATAACCATCCACTTCATAGATGTTTTTTAGGGCAACTAAAGTTTCTTCATCGGTATAACTGTACGATGAAAAATCTTTTTCAAAAGCTTTTAAGTCATTATTGTACAATTCCTGAATTCTGATAAAGTTACTTGGGTTTCCAACGTCCATCGCATTAGAAATTGTTGCTTTAGAAGGTTTTGGGTCGTATTTTCCGTTTTCCAAAAATCTTGGTACGGTATCGTTTACGTTGGTAGACGCTACAAAATGTTCGATTGGCAAACCTAATTTCTTAGCCATAATTCCAGCGCAGATATTTCCGAAATTTCCGCTTGGGCAAGAGAAAATCAACGGTTTGTTTTGGCTTTTCAAAGCTTTGTAAGCAAAGAAGAAATAGAACATTTGAGGTAACCAACGTGCAATATTAATAGAATTCGCGGAAGTCAGGTTTTTATGCGCCAAGGTTTCATCTAAAAATGCTTTTTTCACCATATCCTGACAATCATCAAAAACGCCATCTACTTCAAGCGCCTTAATATTTTGCCCTAAAGTCGTCAATTGTTTTTCCTGAATGTCGCTCACTTTTCCTGAAGGATATAAAATCACGACATCAACACCGTCAACACCTAAAAATCCACTGGCGACAGCACCGCCCGTATCTCCGGAAGTCGCTACCAAAACTGTATTTTTACTGTCTTTTTTATCTTTGTTAAAATAGGCAAGACAACGTGACATAAAACGCGCTCCAACGTCTTTAAAAGCCATTGTAGGTCCATGAAATAATTCCAAAGAATAAATTCCTTCTTCCACTTTCACTACCGGAAAATCAAAACACAAAGTTTCGGCAATAATTTCTTTTAATTTTTCTGCGGGAATTTCATCACCCACAAATTGTTTGATTGCTTCAAAAGCAATTTCTTCGTGGCTTAAACTTTCAATTTTATCAAAAAAAGACGGATCTAAAGCCGTGATATTTTCCGGAAAATATAATCCTTTATCGCTTGCTAATCCTTGTATTACAGCTTCCTGAAACGAAACTTTTGGGGCATTATGGTTTAAACTATAGTATTTCATTATGTTATTTTAGATTTTAGATTTTAGATTTTAGAAGAAAGAGAATAGATTATAGAAAAAAGACTTTTCTTAAAATCAAATTCAATTTTTTTAAGTTCCAAATTCCAAATAATTATTATTCGGTCTTTTTTGTCATTTCTGTAAAGG
>NZ_AKJZ01000108.1 GCF_000282055.1 Flavobacterium sp. CF136 | reverse complement strand
ACGCCGTAGCGCTAGTGAAAGCTAATCCTGTCGGTGCTGCCGGTGCTGTAGTCATCGATACGGCTGTGCATAAAACACCATCTCCTAAGGTATTAGAGGCTAGAACCTGAACGTTATAAGCAGTTGAGGCTGTTAACCCTGATAAAGAACCCGTGGTTGCTGTCACAGTACTTTTATAAACTCCATTTTTATATATTTTGTAAGTGGTAGCTCCTGCAACAGCTGTCCAGGAAAAGTTTACAACTGCTGCCGTAGCACTTGTAAAAGTTAATCCTGTCGGTGCTGTGACCAATGTACTCATCGATACAGCAGTACATAAAACACTATCTCCTGCTACATTAGATGCCAACACCTGGACATTATAAGTTGTTGAGGCTGTTAATCCGGATAAGGAACCTGTGGTCGCAGTTATAGTACTCACATAAATGCCATTTTTATAAATTTTGTAGTTGTCAGCTCCAGTAACAGCACTCCATGAGAAGTTTACTGATGTGGCTGTAGCACTAGTGAGAGTCAGTCCTGTTGGCATTGGCGGTACTGCAATACAAGTACCATTAGCATTAGCAAAATTTTGACCATTCCCGGTTATTTCATTTGCTGCCTGAGTATCTGCATCTGCTTGTGAGACAGTTGAAGAATAAGTACCTGCCGGAACTGAATATACGCAGGATGACCCTACTGAGCCAGCCGCACAAGCCTGTTTAGTAAAAACAGCATTCTTCGCAATATTTGTATATGTAGTTATAGGACTGAAAACTGTTGTACAATTTGTTTGCTGTCCAAAGTAATTATAACAATATCTTTGTAAAACATTAAAATCCTGGTCTTTTATAAATGCTAATCTCTTATAACTATCATATTCATAATAAGTAATTACACCTTTAGAATCGGTTATAGTACTTATTCCTATTAGTGGCCTGTAGGTATATGTGGTAACTATGGCATTTGGCAGATTAGCACGCAGACTGTTTAATGCAATCAATAAATTGGTTTCGGTACCTGTATCTGATAAGGTTTGCAAATTAGCAACATAAGTTTCCACTGTATTATAGGTGGTATTTTCTATTTTGGCAATTGGCTGGGTTTTATTATATCCCCAGATGATTGATACAGGTGTACCCCCTTCAGGAGTATACTGATTAAGATTACCGTTACTATCATATAGATCATAGGTTACTTTCCTGTCATCTGATTTTTGTATATCTATAGTTCCTGTACCTTTTAATGAATATGTTGCTGTAGGCAAAAGTAAACCACTTGTTTTTACAGCATCTGTTGTAAACTTTGTAGTCTGTTCGCTTATTTTTTGATTTGCGGTTAAAACCTGAGTCGTTACAGGAAAATTAATCCTGTTGGCATCTACTAACTGCTGCATTGCGACAGACTGCACTCCTGAAATTAAATCAGTTGGATAAAAAGTTTTGTTTTCTAATGTTTCGCTTTTACTGTTGATTGTTTTTTCAGAAACAACTTGATTTTTTAAATTGTACTTGTACTCAGTTGATTTGGTAATTGGATTTAGACCATTAATATCATAAATAATTTCTTCATTTGAAATAGGATAGTAGTTGTAAGTATATTTTTTTAAAGCAGAACAAAAAACCAGGGCATCACCTTGTGAAACGCTATATGATCCCGAATTTACTATCTGTCTGACATAATCATCAAATCTATTATTGTCATTTCTGAAAACAGATTTTATTTTTTTTACACAGATGTCAGCTGAATTATAATCTTGTATTCCTATAGTTTTACCTCTTTCAATATCTAAAGATGATGATGGTATATAAGGTCCATCATCAATAGTCCAGCCAAGGGTCATAAGAGGAGCTTTGTCATAATGACTAATTCCATTTAAATCCGGACCAAAATTTGTGAAATAATATTTCCTATATGAATCATCTTTATTTACTTCAACAACTTCATCATACCCGATATGAGATCCCGTTGAATAACCAAAATTAGTTAAAGAATTGTAGTTCCTCAACGTTAATGAGACGGTAGTTGAATTATTTACAGTAGGACGATTTGTGATATAAAAATCATATTGAGGTATACCATTAAGTACGCCACTTGAGGACAAACTGCTTAGGTTTGATTTTGTAATATTATTATAATTTTTGACGTAATAATATTTTTTTTGAGATAGTGATACATCATTAGTGTCAAAATTCTCAATTGAGAGAATCCTGGAACCACCGGCATAACCCGTTTTATCAGTCAATGCATCTCTTTTTTGAGAAACTACCTTTGAGTAATAATGGGGTTCCCACGCAAATTTTGTATAACCTCCTGTCGGATATTTAATACTTGTAATTAAGCCTTTGGTGATATAACTTGGACCAGATTCTTTTTTTTGAAATGTAGTTGAGAGACTGCTTTGTAAAATATCAATATTGTTAAAAAAGCCCCAATGATCCGTATTATTACCATCCAGGCCTGGCATCCCGGCTACATCATTATATCCAAAAGAATAAAATTTACTATTGTTTTCATTTAATTTGGTTAATGTAAATCTTTCTGTGGTACTTTCGTTATATCCAAAATTAATTTGTTTCACCTCATTGTTTGAAACATCTTTAATAGTTATTTTATCTAATTTTTTTATCTGGAGCAGGTTCAAATTATAATCTACCAGAAAAAGAGAATGATTAGGCGTAATTCTTTGATTAAGTTGGTTGTCACTGTATTTAAGGGTTTTTGCTACAGAACTATCAAATGTGATTGTCTGATTTTTTGTGTCAATTTTCGACAAATAAACAGGAAAAACATATTGACCGGCTAACTGATCTTGTACAAGTGGGGTTACATTTCCTGCGGAATCACCACCATCCCTCAAATCTGCAAAGGAAACAGCGTTTCCAAAGTATCCTAATACACAAGTTATATAATCTCGTTTGTATTCAAAATTTACATATTCACCTTTGTAGTTTTCTATTTTTTTTAAAAGCCAGGAACTACAAGCGTAATTAATATGCTCTGGAGCATAACTTGATGAAAATTCCAATGCATCATCACCTCCAAAAGTATATCTGTTACCATCATCAGTAATTAAGGTAAATTTTTTAAATGTTCGGCCTACTTCATCACAAATTACACCAGTGGTAGGATTGTAACTGTTAATAATAGTTGTTACTTCCAGAGGATAAATAAAATCATTATTAAATTCTACAACTATGTGCTCGTCAGAAGCAACGACCCATTTGCCATTGTCATAGTAAAAAGTACCACTATGTCCTAAAAAATTAAATGAAAATTCATCGGAATTAATATCGTACTTTTTAATATCCCCATTATGAGAGGTATTTTTATATATTAGCCAGTCTTTATTATACCAGTCTGCATTTTGAATAGCAGCACTGCCTGAATCTCCTGATTGTATTGTGCTGCAGGGGAAAAAAGGTATATAATTTTGAGCAGTAGGCATTGACTCGTTCGAAAACTCATCTTTCCGCCCCCGAATTCTTCTTGTTATTGATCCATTACAATTCAGGTTCCAGCCTAAACCAACCCAACCTGGATTTTGAGCCGGTTTCACTGAGCTTGGATGATAACTTAAACTTAATGGAACACTTATAGTTCCTGTTTCAAGCGTATACAAGGGTATACTTATATTAGGTGTTCCGGTAAACAAACTGACGGAAACGTCTCCGTACGTCCCTAATGCTGCTGCATTAGGACTTTGGATTTTGGGAAGAGGGGTTGATTGTGCAAACCCTAATTGGTAAAAAAAATAAAATACAAAACTTAATTTAATAATTTTCATGAAAATATTTACTGTTTTAATTTATTTAATAATAATCTAATGTGTGATTTTTTAATATTTATATTCAATGTTAATACAAAAAAAAATTACAGATGCATGGATAAGCTATAATAAAAATATCCTGTCCCTCTTTATGGGTAAATTTTAAAATTCCAGCCTTAATTTATTTATTGACTTTCCTTATCGGCCTTAAAACTAATTTTTGAATTGAGCTCATATCTTTTTTTAAGATTAAATTTATTGTTCGTAATTCTTCAGTCAAATGGAGCCGGAAATGTTTTTCTTGAATTTTATATTCCTCATAATAATTTTAAAATTGCTAGTCATTGTTTCTTCATTATGAGTACAAAAGGATATTTGATATTGAGTTCATTTTCAAGTTTGTACTGGTCAGCAAGAAGTCTGTTTTATTTATAATAAAAATCCTTCTTTATTGCAGTTTTTACTTTTGATAGACCAACATTGTTTAATGTCATTACAAAAGTATTGATCTGTCATTTGTTGAATTTTGACCGAAGACAATTTAAACCTGGAACATAAATAAGGTAATAAAAAGAAAGTGCATTTTTAAGCATTCTTTAGAGATTTGTAAATAGTATTTTTCCTGTAAATTTTTCACCAAACCTACCTCTATTAATTTCTATTTTATAATACTATTTTATCAGAATAGAATGCTATTCTAACTTATTTGACACACATTTTTTTGCCTTTATGAACATCAAAGGCGATGAATGAAAGTACTTTGATTTCGGTGAATTTCATTTTTCATACCTTAGCAGCCCATTATCCTATCTTAACTTAAAACATGACAAAAAAAATACTTCTTATTATATTATTTATCTCATTTAATTCATTTGCACAAGGAGAAGCCAATATTTGGTATTTTGGTTACAAGGCAGGATTAGATTTTAATAAGTGAATCCAGTTCCAACTATTCTATTAACGGAAGACGAATTAGTATGCAGTGATTTGCCAACTTTCACCAAAACAATCAATGCGGGTTTAATAGATGAAACTCAAAAAACAAATTATACCTACACTTGGACATTAGATGGAAGCTTAATTATTGGTGAAAATCAGTATGATTTAACAGTCAATAAAAAAGGTATCTATAAAGTAGAAACCACTAATAGTGTTGGGTGTTCCAGAACAAGAACTATTACCGTAAATGCATCCGATAAAGCAACAGTACAAGTCGATATTGTTGATTTATCCGTAGAAAACAGCATAACTGTTTTGACAACAGGATCAGGTGACTATGTTTTTTCTTTGGATAATGAATTTGGCGACTATCAAAATAATAATATTTTTGAAAATGTTCCGTCAGGAATTCATACTGTTTATGTAAAAGACCTGAATGGCTGTGGCATCATTCCAAAAGAAGCTGCCATTTTAAGGATTCCAAAATTCTTTACTCCTAATCAGGACGGTTCTAACGATACTTGGAATTTAAAAGGGGTCAATTCTGTTTTTAATGCAAAAATAACAATTCAAATTTTTGATCGCTATGGAAAATTACTTAAAGAAATCCGTCCCATGAATGAAGGTTGGGATGGTGCTTACATTGGGTAACAAATGCCTGCTACCGACTATTGGTATTCGATTAGACTAGAAGATGGAAGAAGTTTAAGGACATTTTACTTTGAAGAGATAAAAAAATCATTTTTTTTATCTCTTCTGTAAAACCGCTAAAAATAAGGTGTTTTTTTTTTAGTATAATGTTCAGATTTTGCACCAAGGAGCTCACAGTATACTCTGTTTTTTTTACTTATAATCTATATATAATTCAACAAACATTTTATGTGGTTAATTTCTGAGTTGATAATTATCGCAACAATTGTTTATTTCCTATCTTTGATATTGTAATAATTTAATACGCTTAATGTTAAGTGACCCTAACTTAAATAATATATCGTAACTCTTGTATTTACTGGGATTTTTATAAAGGTTTCAACCCTCTTTCTCTGCCGAATACTTGACCTACAATAAGGATAATAGTGTTTTTGGCCGGAAACGTTTTCATCTCTTAAGAGATTTCTGCATCGGCAAATAAGACTGTAAAAGTCAAGAAACTTATTTTACAAGTACGCTTTTATATTTAGATATGTCTTTTAAGACAATACCAGTACCTATAACCACTGCTCTTAAAGGGTCTTCTGCAATATAGACTGGCAAATCGGTCTTCTGTGATATCCTTTTATCAAGACCACGCAGCATTGCTCCTCCACCTGCCAGATACAATCCCGTATTATAAATATCGGCAGCAAGTTCTGGTGGTGTCAATGAAAGCGTTACCATAATAGCGTCCTCAATTCTCTGTATAGATTTATCTAAAGATCTTGCAACTTCCCTAAAAGTAACTCTGACCTCTTTAGGTTTCCCGGTAAGCAAATCTCTTCCACGGACCGTTATATCATCAGGAGCCTCCTCAAGTTCTTCCATTGCAGCACCAACATCAATTTTTATTCTCTCTGCAGAAGCTTCTCCAATATATAAATTATGATGCGTTCTCATGTAATACAATATATCATTTGTAAAAACATCTCCGGCAATTTTAATAGATTTGTCACAAATTATTCCTCCTAAGGCAATAACCGCAATTTCTGTAGTTCCTCCTCCTATATCAACAATGATATTTCCTTTTGGTTGCATCACATCTAAACCAATTCCAATAGCAGCAGCCATAGGCTCATGAATTAAATATACTTCTTTCCCATTTACCCGTTCACAAGACTCCTTTACGGCTCTCATTTCTACCTCGGTAATACCGCTGGGAATACATACCACCATTCGCAATGCAGGAGTAAAAAAGTTTTTCTTTACTTCAGGTATATTTTTTATAAACCAGCTGATCATTTTCTCGGAGGCATCAAAATCTGCAATAACCCCGTCTTTAAGCGGACGGATTGTTTTAATATTTTCGTGTGTCTTACCCTGCATTAAATTCGCCTCTTTACCTACTGCGATAATTTTCCCGTTTCTAATATCCCTGGCCACAATAGAAGGGCTGTCTACTACGATTTTCCCGTTGTAAATTATTAAAGTATTAGCTGTCCCCAAATCCATAGCTATTTCCACTATCATAAAATCAAATAAGCCCATAATATAGTTTTGTTTAAGAACGCTATTGTTGTTGTTTTATTCTCTATAAGATAAAAAAATCAATGAAATCCCTATTGCCTGCCAAGGGAATTCTGACTAAACTTTTAACTGCTTAGTACTCCTCTATATCTTTTACAAAAATATCAGTAAATTGAAACTGGTTATTGGGGACTTATAACATGTCTAAACAGGGAAAAAATCATCTGATGACAGGAAATCCCTGTGATATGTTACATTCCTAAAAACACCTGTTTTACGTCAATACTTTATTATATTTGTCACCAATAAAAATGGAAGTTTTTTAACAGACTGACACTAGTGGTCATGTTCACATAAATCTCTTAAACAGTCTTTTACATGTGTGAAAATGTCGAAATAAATAAATCAATACCTTACAAGGTTACAGAATTACCCCTTACACAGGAGGATATCAATAAGTTAGGCAAGACACTTTCTGATTCCTATAAAATGAATATTTTATTATTACCCCTTTTATTAATTATTTATTTTTGGGGAGCCTTGTATTTTTGGATTTTTGCAGTATTTGTAATTATGTGCAATATCATTTTCACTAAGAATTATCTTTCAACTCAACAAGAAATGACAAAATTTAAAATTGTTATTACAGGAATTGTTACTGAGATAAGAAAAGATGAGGAAACTATAATAAGTTTTGGTAATGAACAATTTGACATCACATATGCAAATGCAACTTTCCCTATTGAAGTTAACGATATGATTTCGATTCACTATTCTAAAAAAGAAAATAATACAAAAGGGCAAATTCTTAACGTGATAAGAATTAATTAACCCGTTGGGTGAAATTAATTTTTGATGATGATTTTTCGTCGGTTCGAGTGATTTTCGATAGAAAATTGTATCGAGAACAAGAAAAATTTCATTAAAATGGTTCTCAATACATTTTTTAGCCAACCACAAGCAGTTGATTTGACAAAAGAAATACAAGTATTTTTTTTGCCCTTTCTATTGCCATAAATTTATTCAAATTTGCTACAATACTTGAAACTGCTTTACCATTCATCATTTTAAATAACGAAAATAATTCTACCTGATCCAGGTAAACTAATGGCTGTTCCAAATTAGGATGAATCAGTGCTTGTTTTATTACTATGTAATCATTATCAATTGCATAAACAGCTTTAAATGTAACATTAGAAGAAACAACAATTTCCTCATTCCAGAGTCCATATAAAATATAATCAACAGGAATTGGTTCTGCTTGTTTTTTTTCAAATACAGGTCTGTTATTATTAAACTCCTTTTCTAATTTAAGTATAAAATCGGTTTTATTTTTCGAAATTTCAAGTTGAAAGCCGGCTCTTTTCATCCAGAATTCTGATTTTTCACTGTAAGCCCATGCATTACGATAATAATCAGCTGTCCAATGTGCATGATTTACAACCGATTCTATCAATTTTTCTTCATAGAAATTCTTTGGATGTTGTGAATCCGGGTCTTTCAAATAGGTATTTATTGCAATAGCAACTTGCAAAGAAAAGCGCATTGCCTTTTCTACACCGGTAGAAGAAAGTGGGTCTAATGTAAAGGCAGCTTCCCCTATTTTTATAAACTGTTTATTCCAGGGATCTTCATTAACAAACGAAGTAACGGAACAAGTCTCTATAGGACTACTCTTTATTTTGCTGGCAAATGGCGAAAATAATTTTGTTTTATTTACTAAATCTGAAAGATGCGTTTCGCTATTCTTTTTTAATGTGATTGGATCTGTAAAAGTCATAATACGATAACGGTTATCCGAAACTGGAGATCCCCATAACCAGCCATCATCAACAGCTTCAATAAATGCTTCGTTAAAAATAGAATTACTGTCTATATGGGTCCATACCGCAACAGCCGAGGGTGCAATTGGGACTCTTTCATTTAAAAGTGTCCCTTTACGACCCCGTGCATCCAATACTATTTTTGATTTAATTTTAATTTCTGTCGAACCATTTATTATTTCTAATACCCATCCCTTTTTGGAGCTTATGGAGTTCTTTAATTTCCCGGGCTGTATAAGATATAATCCTTTAGAAACAGTGAATTTAAGTAATTCCTGATCGAGCTTGCTTCTGTCAACAATTATCCCTCCACTGTTTTGGCCGGGACGATCGTATATATTGGCTGCATTCTCCCAAATAACCCTGGCGGAAATATTTTTCAAATACATTGAATCTTCCAGTAAATGATCTGCATTTAAATATTCAAAAATATTGTGAATTCCGGGTGAAAGAGACTCTCCTATTTGTGGTCTGGGAAACTCTTCTTGTTCCAGCATTCCAACTGAATATCCCATATCTAATAAGCGTATCGCAGCACATAATCCGGCAGGACCTGCTCCAAGGATAAATACGTCAAAAATTTCCGGTAACATTTTCATTTACAATTAATTATTCCAATTGGGTTTTAATCGTGATAATCTTTCATTCGCTTGTATGGTATAAAACAGCCATGATCTTATATAATCACAGGCAGGTCTTCCTTTTTCAATTACTTCATGGTGACATCCACCCCCACAAAGATAACGGGCCCAACATTGTGAACAAGGCTCTTGCGTATTTACATGTCGGGAAGCAAGCCAATTGTTTTGCAAATCAGGTTGTATTCCTTTATTTAAATCTCCCATTTTTCCAACATCTTCGTTTACAAAACGATGGCAGGCAAATAATTCTTCATCTGCAGATACGCCCATATAACCTGCACCTGCACCACATGGGTAAGGTCTATGGGTTCCTTTGGAAATTTCTTTCAATGCATTTACCATATTCAAAAAAGGATAACGTTTTCCCGCTAATACATTTTTCTCAAAATTAAGTCCGCAAGCAATCATATTTTCTAACATGACAGCAAGCTGCTCTTGGTTCATTTCATTTTGTCCGTTGCTGGACCTCAACAAAGGAGAAAAGCCCACACCATGAAAACCCATTTGAATAAACTCGTCCAGAACAGCCGGAAGATTTGTGTTTTCCGGAGTAACTGTTACTCTCGCGGATACCTGCATTTTTTTTTGCAAAGCCAATAAAGGCTGAATGTTTTTTATGATTGTATCATAACTTCCCTTGCCTCCCTTCATTGGGCGATTAAGATCGTGATCTTTACCTATTCCGTCAAGACTAATAGTTACCGAAAAACCATATTCTTCAAAAAAAACAGCATCACTTTCTGTAACCAAAGTTCCATTTGTAGTAATGGAATAACTGACCTGTATCTGTTTTTTCTTTGCAATTGTTTCGGCATAAACAGTAGCTTCTCTAATTGCCTGCCTATTAATCAGGGGTTCTCCTCCTAAAAAAGTAAGCTGCGCTTTCCCTCCTTCCGGGCAATCTTTTAATAATAAATCGATGGCTTTAAAAGCAGTTTCCAAAGACATGTTTTTTGTTGGTCCTCCAAAATCACCCTGATCTGCATAGCAATACGTACACCCCATATTACATTTTTGAGCTATTGCTAATGATAAAGCATGTAATGGAGGACTCTGTAATGGCTCATCCGTAATATATTCCGGAGCATCCAGTCCCAAAAGAATCAGCTCCTTTTGCAGGCCTTTATCATCCTTTTTATCCATTAAAGAAGCTAATTTTTGTTCTACTTCCTGAGAAATAGTATAAAGCCGGCTTCCATTTGGAATAAAAATCTGAGTCGATTGTCCTCCTTTTACTAAATGCGCTTTAGCAGAACGCGGTCTGGATTGCGGAACAATCATTTGTGCCAACTTAGTTGCAATTGGCACATTTTTTTTCTCTTCGGCGAACCTATCAACAGCTTCTATCATTTCTTTTTTGTTGATTTGGGTTTTATGGTACTTTCTATTGCATCTTTTCCTTCAATAATAAAATTGAGTTCTCCTTGCCAATTTTCAAAGAGATCCTGATAGGAAATCAATCTTGAATTTTGCCAATCATCCGGAATATAGGATCCTGTTCGTTTTTTTGACATCCATAAATCCCCGGTGCTCAAACCATTTTCATCCGGAACAATATTTACAAAATCTGGTCTGCTGGCTGCCCAATAATAACAGGAACATTCACGGTAGTCATTTTGCCAGGGCGCACACAAGCCCTGAGTTAATTCCCCGGGTTGTAAAATAGTATCTGAAAATGCTGCACTATTGCCGTCGAATATTTTATTAACTGTTAATTTTACTTCAATATACTTTTCCTTATCATCCAATTTTTTTAAATCAACCACTACTTCCTCATTTGATTTCTCTGCTGTAAAATGACATATTACCTCTTGCCCTTGTTTTTGCAAAACATGAACCATAGAATTTGACCATTCCATAAAGGAAACACCATTCGGATTCGCATCTGTTTTTAAGGGCACATTATCACCATCCGGAAAAACAGGCCCAAATGTTTGTACCATTGTAGGTTTACCTTCTATAGCTACCAATCGGTGTCCTTTTAAATATTCAAGTTTTGGATCGGTAGCTTCAAGTACATAATTATTATTTTCAATAAGTACAATTCCGTTAAATGCTCTTCTCCAAAGATTTCTAAAATCAAATTCCAATCCGGGAAAGCAATTCGAAATTGCTGTTCTTGGCAAAACAGCAATAGGATTTCCAGTTCCTCTATAATGCAATTGTGCCGTTAAATTTGTGGCTTTCAATGGTGAACCATAGGATACTGGCAACGTATCCGGATTAGTATCCTTGAACATGGAAGTAGCTGCCGCCTTTATAATCATATTGATTTGTCGATAGGTAAAAGTAAGCGACCTGCCGTCGGCCCCACGCATCAATGCCGGCATTTTTCGAAGCGCTTTACTTGATAAATCACCTATTTCTGTAGGTTTTCGCAATAAATCACCAAACCATGGCGATGCACCTGAACTTAACCCGTTAAACACTCTTTCGTGTAACATCTGCAAAGCAAGATTATCGACAAGGGAGGTTGCCATAATAGGTTCAAAAAAACGTCCAAAATCATTTGTATTCTGACGTACCATTGTGCTGGCCACATTTTGTTTGCCTTCGTAACTATTCCCATTCATAATCGTTGTATTCATCATACGAATGGTCTCAAAAGCCCTGCGAATGATTTCTTCGGCTTCTTCTATACTTACTTCTCCTTCTATTTCTGTGCTTAATATAATTTGCTCTAACTCATCAGACACCACGCGAATTGGCAAAGTATCCGGAGCAAAAGATGGAGGTCCGGCACTAATATGTGCTTTGGCTGTTAATGTTTTTTCGTCTGAAACTTTTAGTTTAACGGTTACAAAACCATCACATTCATCATCAATATATCCCCAGCTTACCTGCCAGGTTTGTTGTTTATCATCTGTATAAGAATAACCGGCAAAAATTTGTGCCGGAACAGTGTAGAATATATTAGGAACACTGCCTTCTTTGTAACCTTGCCATTTACCTTTGGTTATATCATATAATATTAGGTTTTCGTCATTTTTAAAAGTAGGATCCTCTTCTATATCTTTTTCACCAGTACCTGTCTTTCTATATAAACTTGAACCATACACTTTACCTCCGGCAGGTGTATATCGCAATCTTAATCCTGGAAACTCTTTTGTTGGTTTTATATACTGAACAGATCCTAACGGCAATTTTTTATTCTTCAGAAAGTTGTTACACTCAGCTAACAATGGTTTCAGTTCGTGTGAATTAATGTTCGTAATTACTGCTGCCATTTTATCATTTATATCCGTGGTTCTTCTGAATATTTTTATGTTAGCAACATTTACATCCCAACTGATGTCTTTCAGGCTTAATCCGGACTGAACAAGTAATTCTTCTGTAAGGGGCACTAATTCGTCCGGCTTTTGATCTGTTATGGCAAACACTTCCAGAAAAGGTGAAACGGGATGTATTTTCCCATGTCTATTCGCCAGACTTGAAACATCTTTGAATTTTATATTTATAGGATCATGAGCTATAATTTCTCCTGTAATGGGATCTACGGATAAAGTCGTTTTTGGAATGATTTCTCTATAGTCAAGCGGCTTTTCTTTTGATAATTCAAGATCATACGCGGCCATTGGTTCATTTGATTCTCCTAATCTGCCAATTGCAATGGGCGGAAGAATTCTTAATTCTATAATTTTCATATCGTAGTATTTTAAATATTTTAATTGAATTAATTTGAAATTATACCAGATTATCTTGTGTTAAATTTACAATTGCCTGCAGCAGTTTTTGATCGGCTTCCTGTAATCCATTCAAATATTGAATATGAGGTTGAGTTTTAAAGTTCTTTAATTCCTTTATGATATTATTTGATGCTTCCAGAAGATCTCTATGCAATCTCCATCGATTATGTTCCCCGAAAGGCAGATCAAATGTATAAGGGAGTGTAAATGGAGGTCCGGCCATTTTATTGCTGTTTTTAGCTATAGGAGACTGAACTAAGATCGTAGCCAGGCTTCTCAAATTATACATTTCTCCAAATGCCGAATTGATGATCATACCACGAGGAGAAGAATTCCCCGAATTATTATAACCGTTATCCAATAAAAAACTATGATTTAGGAAATTAAGCAATAATCGATAACGAATATCACACAAATTTGCCCAAAGTATTGTTTGTGGATCTGTGATTTTATCACCTTGATCTTCTTCCTTTGGAATATCAGATCCGGATTTCACTTTTATATCTGTTTCTGAGCCTACATAAGGATTAGTAGCTACATTACGGGAAGGTTCAAACTTATCATGTTCTTTCAATATCTCTTTGTACTCTTTGTAAATATGCAAAAACCGCTCAAAATGAGATGGCATAGTATCCTTTGTATCTAAACCTTCTCCCTGCTCAGCTATTTCATTCAATGCATTATAAGCATCATCACGAGATAATAATGGCGCAACTAATACATCGGGACTTTTTGTATAAATACTTTTTCCGTCCGTTCCTCTGTTACCTCCGGTATATCCCCGACCCCATTCATCAAACTTAGCCTGACAGTTATAAGTTGCGGCCTGAAAAGTTTCATCCGAGATTACTTTCGGATCATTAATTAATTGAAGCAGTACTATAAACAATGCCCCAACAGTATGCGGATCATCTACGGTTATTTTTACAGATTTCTTAATTTCGGCCGCCAAAGGATCATCACTTTCCAGCCAGTCAGAAGAAGCTTCTGCATATACATATTTAGCAAGCGAACTAAGAGAAAATTTTTCTAAAGTAAAAGGAAAAGGATAAAAAGGGCTGTCCCAAGGATAACTTTCTCTTCCGAAATTTAAGGGGGCTCCAATCACTTTCAATACATTTTGAACTGAGATGAAATGCCCCATTTCTTCTTTGGCAATACCCAAAATTATGTTTTGCCAGGTATGCACTTTTTCCTGATACTTTTCCGGAATTTGAGCCCCGCCCATACTATAGGCAGCGTAAAGATACTGCAACATAAGGCCTTGCTCAATTTCGGCGTCTATCTGAAGCAGCATAGTAATGTAGTCTTTTCCATTAAATTCGGAAGGCACCTCAAAAGGTTTTGCACTGCTTAAATTATCAAAAGTGCTTATAGGACTATCACTAGCCATAAACATATTTTTTGCAGCGTTCACTTTTGGATCATTATTGGCTTTTGCCCATTCTAATATTGGTGAAATAAAATGGTCTCTTTTTGGATTGAAATTCATAATATCTTATTTAGTTAAATCTGTAATTGTTAGAGGTTAAACAGCTACGGTATTTCTATACAAAACACCGTAGAGTTTTTTTTTAAAAGTTTTACTCTTTATGATGAGGACATTCTGAAGCCGGTGCAGAAGATTCAATTTTACCGGAGTTTGAAAATTGCTCTTCAATTAAACGTCTCTGATCAAAAGGAACATCTTCTATTTTGCGAAGCGTATTTATCTGTATATGCGGCCAGCTCGTGGTACCGCCATCATCTCCAAAAGCAAATTCAAAAAATATAACCTGTTCGTATTGCAGCTGAAGGATTTCCTTTTCGTCTTCTACAACCGTTTCAATCCACATTCTCATATTCATTTCGACTGTAGGTACAAAACGATTTACGAATGGAACATTTAATATACCTCCTTGTGCTCCTGTTTTATTTTTGGATGACATCTGGATAAGTATATGATTTTTTATATTTTCTCCTTTGTTGGAATCGCGTAATCGTAAATCAGGTCTTACGGAATATGGATATAAATCATGAGCAAGTATTCGCTGTGTATAGATTTTATTTTCTCTGGGGTCATTCGTATTGTCAAGGTTTTCGGACACCCATGCAGGTGCAGGCGCATCAAGGTTTATGGGATCATTTTTTGCATCGGCACCTCCCATAGTTTTCGAAATTGAAAGATGGTCGTAGTCCCAGGCCGCATAACCTTCCGGAAATTGTGGCGCACCATCTGCCAGATAAGGTAATTCTTTTTTAACCGGCTTTGCTGATGGCTCCACGTCCCCTAATAAAGTTATTGTACTTCCATGCGGAATTACGCCACTGCGGGAAATAGAGTAATCTGGTATAAAATACGGGCCTGTCTGGCCTGCTCCCGGTTTAAGCTCTTTGGATGCAATAATTTCAGAATATGGTCGTCCATTTAAATTTTCAAGAGTTACATATTCCTTTTGCCCCTGATCATTTACAACCAGAAACAGTGTTTCGTCCTGGTATCCGCTTTTATATAAATCTTTATTCGGGTTATCTGGTGTTATAGCGTGTATACCACGATCTTCTTTAATGGATTTTTCGGTGGCTGCATAATTAAATACATCACTAAGCCATAAATACATACCGGTCTCCTCGTGAATTGGAGTATATTTTAAAGCTGTTTGACCTTTTACACTGTTTACGCTTTTAATACTTTGATCGTATTTAACAGCTCCACAAAATTGTTCATTTCCTCCACCTCGATTACGAACTCCTCCCGGAACTAAATTAAATGTTAGTTTTTCTATATACTCTTCACATTCGAAACTATATTTCCCTGGAATACCTCCTGAATTTGTACCTGGCGATGGCATAATGGTAGTATGTACCCCACTTCCGATTAATTGACTTTTACTCTGATCATTATTACTGTTATTATAGCTAACCCAGGTACCTTCTAATACTTTTAAAACACCGTAGTCTACATTCTTTACAATTTCCTGCAGGTCATTTTCATTAAAGGGTCTAATTGGATCCTCGATTAGGAGTTTTCCATACCCTTTCATCAAATTCTCTAATATTCCTGTGCTGCCTTTCTGAGCAGCTCCCAATAATACTTCTTTTCCCTTTTCAACCGATTTTGCAGTTAATTGAGATAAATTTATCTCATCTTCAGTGTTTTTACGTTTTAGCATAATATCGTTTTTTAAAATTAATAATCTGTATATTCAAAAGTTAGGTCTGCATTGTATTGAGAATCTAATAGCTGTTTCATCAAACCAACAGCCTGTTCCAATTCTTTTTGATTTCCTTCAACGGCTTTTTAGTTGCATGCAAAATTTCCTGTATGCTTTTTATTAAACTAAACATAACACAACTACTTATTAAACAGATCGTTATTTAGCTTAATGTTACTAAAAGATATAATAATTAACTTCTAAAAAACACTTCGGTTTTTTAACTGATTTAAAATTATATATTAGAATGCCTTACATTTTTTTGGAATTTTATTCTTACAATAGTAAAGTAAAATTTCAAAAAATGAGTAGGTATTTTTACCTGTTTTTAAATATATTTTATGTGGAGGTCCTTTTGGATTCTATCGTATCTGTAAAACAAAACAGCTAATTTGCAGACTTACATATTTACGCTTTCAACTCACAGAATGATTTAAACATAGTAACCCCAGGATTTTATCGTCTGGTTCTTCTCAGCATATGTGCAAACAAAAAAGAGTTAAGATATTTATTAAAATATCTTAACTCTTTTTTGTTTCGTAAAAAGGAACATAAAACTGAACCTCGTTTTTGTTTGTTTTTCTTCGAAATATACCCTGTAGGCTAAATTACAAAAACAGTATTGCCTTCTACTTTTATAATGCTATATTCCCTTCTGAATCTATTTTGTTTTAAATTAAAAATCAAAACATTATAAACAGTTACTTCATCTTTTTCATGAATATCTTTTTTATTAGTATCAACAAAAACAATCCCCGAAATTTTATTCTTTGATTGTCCAAAAACAAAACATACAACTTAACAATAAAACTAAACTTGGAATTATTTTATACATGGTATTTATTTAATCTGGAATTATAAATCAGTTTTCTTTCTTTTCAAAGTTTTTACTTCTTAGAAAGCAACTGCATTATTTTACTGTAAATTTCGATGTTTTGATAAACTCCCATAAAATTTTGAGCTCCTGGTCCGTATGCAAAAACCGGAACTGTTACAGCTGTATGGTCGTTGGTACTAAAACTTCCGTGTACATATCCTTTTTCTATACTTCCATCTATCAAAGAAAGTCCGCCGGTTTCGTGGTCAGCCGTTACAATCAATAATGTTTCCGGGTTTTTATCTACAAACTCCATCGCCTGCCCTACAAGACGGTCAAAATCTAACAATTCCCGAACCACGTATTCTACATTATTACTATGTCCGCCATAATCAATTTGCGCACCTTCTGCCATAATAAAAAACGGATTTGGAGATTTTGAGAAAGTTGTTGTGGCTTTTAATAATGATTTGGCTAAGAAATCCCCTCTTCCGTTTTTTCTGGAAACTACTGCAGCATCTTCTAACACTACAAAACGATTATTGCTGATTGTATCTAACGAACTGAATTTATCTGAAAAAGTATACCCTTTCTTCTGTAATAACTCAACAAGGTTTTTACCATCTTTTCGGGACTTAAATTCGTTTGGTCCACCTCCAATTAAAATATCAGACGGATTAGATAAAAAATCTTCCGCAATAGCGCCATTATAACTTCTGTCAGATTGATGCGCATAAAAACCTGCTGGGGTTGCATCGGTAATATCGCCGCACGAAATTATGGCTGTTTTGTAATTCTTTTTAGCCAATTTTTCCGTGATTGATTCTAAGGGGTTTCCTTTTTCATCTACACCTATAAATCGATTGTTGGTTTTATGTCCTGATGCCATAGCAGTAGCTCCCGCAGCCGAATCTGTAATATAACTATCTGCAGAACTCGTTATCGAAAATCCTTCAGTCGGAATATTAAACATATTTAATCTTCCTTTATTAGCTGTATAACCAGCATAAATCTGACTCAGTCCCATTCCGTCACCAATAAGAAGTATTACATTCTTTGGGTGTTTGTTTTTAGGAAACACCGATCCGTTTTTGGGAACATAGGTGTCGTAAAACTCGGTATTTTGATAGAAAGTTGATTTTATGTTTTTAATGAATTGTGTTAATGCCGAAGTATTATCTGTTGCAATATAATCAACATGCAGGTTCATTAAAGTCGTCCAGGTATTTACATTATCCTGAGTAGACCAAAATCTGATTTTTTTATTCTGATTATGCACTTCTTTAATTATGGCTTGTATTTTCTCTGAATCTGCATGGGTCAAAACGCCTTTACCGTTCCAGGCAGTATGATCTTTCATATCTTCGCTGATCATTTCTACACGTGACAATTCTTGTGCAGTATATGTTTCTTTAAGCCTTCCGTCAAAATAAATAAAAGCCGGATACTCACTCCATTTTGATGGAGATGGCCTGTTCCCAGAAATCACAACTTTGAAGTTTTTGTTTGAAATCAAATCGGAATACGTTTTTAACTGCTCCACAATTGCTTTTAAAGTAACATCTGCTTCAGACTTAATATCAATCATCAGGATTAATGGTTTGTCACTTTTGTAAGCTTTACCGTTTAAGGCTTTAAATTTCAATAAAAGCGGTTCCAGATAAAGACTTCGAAGCGAATTATTGGGGTTAATTTCTTCTAAAGTATGAGAAACCAGTAAATCGTTTTTTACTAAAAAAACATCTGCTTCTATAACACCTGTTTCATTAGCATAAGCTTCATAAAAAGGCAGTGGGCCTGCATAATCATTATGAGAATGAATATTGGCAGAACTGTATTCTTGTGCCTGCGTGAGCAAACCAAATTGGAGGCAAAAAAGGAGGATTATTTTTTTCATTTAAAATATATTTTATTCATCCTAAAAGCCGTAGGTAACTTCAAGAAGATGAATTTAAGTTGTTGTTATTACTCTAAAATATAAACCAGTCCGTAATAAAAGACTGGTTTATCAGGTTATCTATAAATCGTTTTTTTCTTTACAACTGCAGACCCGTCAAAAGCCTGCAGCGTAAAAAAAAACAAACACAAACTAAATGACTAATTACCAGCCTTGATTTTGAAACAAAGCTCCTTTACTTACTGCAATCTCATCTGGCGGTATCGGCCATACATGATGAATTGCAGGGTTAAAATTACGGGCAGGATAAATTACTGTTCCGTTATAGTGATGCAAAGGTTTTGCATATGCCGCCTGCGCATCACCCCAGCGTACTAAATCAAAATGACGGTCTGTCCATTCTCCGGCAAGTTCACAGCGTCTTTCTCTTTTTAAATCTGTCAATGTTACTCCTGTAATGCTTGCCAGACCTGCACGGTTACGAATCATATTTATTTCGGCATCGGCATTCTGACCTTTCATTAATTTTGCTTCTGCCAACATTAGAATAACATCTGCATAGCGTAAAAGCGGTACATTCAGAGCTGTTGAAGGTTTATCCCCATTGGCGTTTACATAACGAATGTCGATACCGCCAGAAGTTGTTTTTGGGTAACCGAAAGGCTCCATATATTTCTTAAACTGATACCCTGTCCTATTACTTGAACTCACGACATATTTACCTTCGTTAAAAGTCGCTAATTCACCAAAATACATAAACTGATCTCCTTTTTGTAAAATCGTAGCACTGCGTCTTTTGTCAGCAGGATCATAAGCATCGAATAATTCTTTGGTTGGATAAAAATTCCCCCAGCCGTTGTAAACTCCCCATCCTTTATCTTCTAAACATACGCCCGGGAAAATAGAACCCAGAGAAGTATTTTCTGCACTTGAAGTAACAGACCAAATATATTCTGATGACCAGTTATTTTTGATTTTAAATACATCTTCAAAATTAGGAAGCAAGGCATGTTTACCGCTTGCCACAATCATATTGGCATATTTAATAGCATTGTCCCAATCTTTTGCATACAAATATGTACGTACTAAATACGCCCAGGCAGCAGTTTTATGGGCGCGTCCGTAATTGTCTGTTGTAAGTTCACTAAAATAAGGCAACAAATCAGCCGCTTTAATTAAATCGGCTGCGATATAAGCATAATTTTCAGACACATTTTTAGTACGCGGCACATATACATTTGTTGGGTCATTTCTGTCCTGAATCGGAATCCCGGCACGATCATCTCCATAACGATAGGCTAACTCCAAATGCATTACGGCATGATTAAAATAAGCTTCTCCCAACATCATGTTTTTCGTTTTATCGTCCAAACTAATATTTGGAATATTACGGATAACATCATTACAACGCTTCATGACTTCATAGTGAAGCCTCCAGATATCCTTAGTATCAGATTCAGATCCATCAACAATAAAATTTTTGATGCGCTCCGCATTTTGTCTTGTTTTAGTTCCGATATCATCACTTGCATTATTCAGCCAGAAAAAACCGCGTCCATACATATTATCATCAGAGTACAAAGCATAAATAGCATTTACTCCTGCCTTTGCATCTGCAGGTGTTTTCCAGAAATTCCCACTCGAAGGAGCTCCCTGCGGTACCAGATCAAGTTCACTTTCACAAGCTGAAATACTTATCAGCATTGAAAAACTCAATAATAGAATACTAATTTTTTTCATTTTGTTTGTTTTTTATTTTTTAAAAAGTTGCATTTACACCTGTCATATAAATTCTGGAAAGCGGGTATTTACCTAAATCCAAACCGAAGTTGTTAAGTCCTACTTCCGGATCCATACCTGAGTATTTGGTAATTGTGAAAAGATTTTGTGCAGAAATAAAGAATCTCAAATTAGCTTTTCCCTTCAACCAGCTGTCTTTTACGGTATAACCAACAGAAACATTTTTTAATCTTAAGTATGAAGCATTTTCAATATAAAAATCAGAGATTCTTCCGAAGTTATTATTGTTGTCTGTGGCCGAAAGTACTGGTATTGTAGATCCTGTATTTTGCGGAGACCAGGCATCTTTCGATTCTGCAAGCAAATTATATCCAGGGAAAGAAGCGTTTAAACCAGTATATTTCACAGCATTAAAAACACTGTTACCTGCTGCTCCGTTTAAAAAGATATTCATATCAAATCCTTTGTATCTGAAGTTGGTGTTTAAACTGTAAGTTGTTTTTGGAAAAGGATTTCCAAGTACTACTCTGTCGCTGTTATTAATTACACCATCTCCGTTTACATCTTTAAACTTGATATCCCCGGCAACTGCATTTGGCTGATAAACAACACCTGCATTGTTTACATATGCTTTAGCTTCGGCATTACTTTGAAACAATCCATCGGTTGAATATCCGTAAAATGCACCAACAGGACTTCCTACCTGGTAAATATTTGCTAAAGGCAAACTACGTACTCTGCTTAAGTTAAGCGGTTCTAAAGAAGTCAAACCATCTTTGATCGAAACAATTTTATTATCTAAAAATGCTGCATTAACAGTAACATCATATTTAAATTCTCCACGTGTTTTTTGGTAGTTAAGACTTGCTTCAATACCTTTATTTTCAACATCGCCGGAATTTACAATTCGTCCTAATGGTGTTCCTGAAAGTCCAGGCAACTGATCACGGACCAACATGTCTTTGTTCTTTTTAATATAGGCATCTACAGATCCTGTAAGACTGCTATTGAAAAGACTAAAATCTAAACCCACGTTGGTTTGTTCTGAGCTTTCCCATTTTAAAGCAGGATTTGATAATTCGCTTTCCGAATAACCATAATTAATTACCGGAGCAGATCCGATTAATGCAGAAGTCTGCGTTAGCGGTACGCTAAACTGGTATGGTCCTAAATTTCCTAAATTCCCTATTTGTCCCCAGCTTGCACGCAGTTTTAAACTGTTTACTGTTGAACTAATGCTTTTCATAAATCCTTCTTCCGAGATTAGCCAGCCTGCTGATACTGAAGGATAAACTTCCCATCGGTTTGCAGAAATTAATTTTGATGTCCCGTCACGACGAACAATTCCTGAGAATAGGTATTTTTGGTTAAAGTCATAATTCAGCCTTCCAACATAAGAAGATATAATTTCTTCTGATAATCCCGCTCCTAACTGCTGTACTACTTTAGCATTTAGCAAATAACGCTGCGAAGGATCTTCACTGTCAAAACCAGTTCCCTGTACGCTGTAAAATTCTCTTTTAGTATCCTGAAACGTATATCCTGCCAAAGCTTTGAAATTGTGTTTCCCAAATGATTTATCATAAGAAAGCGTTTGCTCACTCAATAAATCTGTTGTTGTAGAAGTTGATTGTGTTAATCTGTTGAAATCAAATATTTTTCCCGGCTCTGTAATTTTTACCGTAAAATCTTTTGAATCATTTTGAATTCTTGTGAAACCCCAGTTCGATTTGATTTTTAAGCCTTTTATAATCTCCCATTCGGCATAAGGATTAATCAAAATAGTAGAAATAGGATTGCTGTTATCCAGTCTTTTCAAATAGGCTACCGGATTTATGACGTCTCCGTAAGATCCTATATATTTTTCAGGTACTCCGCCAAAAGCTCCGGAGCCGTCTTCTCTGTATACTGTCGCATTTGGAGGGTAAAAAATCGCTCCTAAAATCGCTCCTGTATAAGCATTTGTAGTATTAGCACTCTGACCGTCTGTTAACGAATAAGTCAAATTCTCTCCTATTGTAAAATTTGGTGCAAGTTTAAAAGAAGAGTTTGCTCTTGCTGTATAACGGCTTCCGAAAGTATTCAATAAAATACCTTCATTTTTACGATAACTTCCTGAAAGAAAAAAATTAGATTTTTCTGTTTTACCATTTACCGAAACTGACAAGTCATGAATTTCACCTGTTTGGAAAATTTCATCCATCCAGTTCGTTTTTGTCGTTCTGGCAGTAGGCTCAAATGCAGGATCAAAAGCTGGTATCCTGGGTAATCCGGCATTGTCTCTTGCCGTATTCATGGCATCTGCATATTCTGCCGCATTTAAAACCCCTAACTTTTTGGCTACATTCTGAAAACCGCCCTGATAATTCACGTTTACATTGATACGCTCAGAAGTTCCTCTTTTAGAAGTAATTAAAATTACACCTCCGGAGGCTCTGGCTCCATAAATGGCTGCAGAAGCGGCATCTTTTAAAACACTTATAGAAGCAATATCATTTGGATTAATTGTATTTAATGATCCGCTGTAGATAATTCCGTCCAGAACAATCAAAGGCGTTTCTGCATTTAATGATCCAATACCACGAATATTAATTGTAGGTTCACTCGTTGGGTCACCACCATTATTAATAACCGTAACACCGGATACTGTGCCTTGCAATAATTCTGCGGCAGAATTATAAGTCCTGCTTGAGGTTTCTTTCATAGAAACAGCCCCTACAGCCCCCAGAACTTCGTTCTTTTTTACACTCCCGTATCCCATTACCACAACTTCCTGCAGCTGTTTTACATCTCCTGTTAATTTGACGCTTAGATTCTTTTGTGTCTGAGTAACTTTAACTTCCTGTGTAATATAACCAACATAGGAAAAAAGAAGTGTCGCTTCGGACGCGTTGATTTCTATCGTAAAAGTTCCGTCAAAATCCGTTGTTGCAGTTGCATCAGAACTTTTATCTTTAATTCCTACTCCCGGTAAAGGCATTCCGTCATCGCTGCCAAAAACAGTTCCGGAAACAGTAATTTTATTTTGTTCAGCATCACTGACTTTTCGATCTTTTTTAATGATGATATTGTTATTTATAATCTCATACTTTAGATAAAAACTGGTACAGATTTTATCCAGTGCCTGCTCCAGCGTTACATTGTTAAGTTTTAAACTAATCTTTTGATTTGTATTAATTTGATTTGCTTCGTACATAAAATGTACATCAACTTGATTTTCAATTTTTTGAAGAATATTTTTTACGTTTTCATTTTCAACTTTTAAGGTTATTCTTTTACCAATATCAATATTCCCGGCTTTTGCTGTTAATCCGACAAAAAATAAAGCAGTGAATAGAATCAATTGTGTCAATAAACCTTTTTTAATGCATTGACTCTTTGCGACGTACCGCATTTGTTTTTCATTCATAATTTTTAGTTTTGATTATTTCTTGAATATTTTGTTTTTTACTATTTCATTTTTTTAAATGGCTACTCAATCCTGTAAACTCCCGACTCGAGTTTATAATTAGCATTAATAATATTGCATACTAATCCAATAACCTGATTGGCAGGAAGTTCTTTGAAGTAAGCACTTATCCTGAGGTTGTTTAGATTTTTATTTTCAACAGCAACAGTAATATTATAATTGCGCTTAATTGTTGCAATTACTTCCGGTAAAGGAGTGTCCTCGAAAACAATAATATTTTTTCGCCATAGCGAAATTGAATTCATAGGAATATTACTGAAGGCATGCAGACTGCTGTTTTTTGATTTAAAAACAACTTTTTGGCCAGGTGTTACATAAACATTCTCATCTGTTACAGTTGATTTTACGTTTACCCTTCCTGTCAAAACAGAAACTTCCTGTGTTGCTTGTCCCGGATAGGCATGTATATTAAAACTTGTACCTAATACTTTGGTATCCATTTTATCGGTATGAATAATAAAAGGATGTTTTTTATCTTTGGCAACATCAAAAAAAGCTTCACCGGTTAAATAAACTTCGCGGGTGTCTCCTTTAAACCTGCTTGGGCATTTTAAAAAACTTCCTGCATTAAGCCATATCCTGGTTCCGTCACTCAAAGTTACTATTGTGTGTTGCCCCAGTCCGGCAGTATATTGCTTCGTAGTAATTGTTTCTGATGACATATAGAAGAAACCCAATAACCCTGCTGCCAGTAAAATAGAAGCTGCCATCATCCAATTTCTACTGTTTAGAAAAATCACCTTATTCGTTTTCTTAATCGCCCGGATTTCTTTTTTTAATTTTGAAGTATCCGATGATATAATTACCTCATTCTCGTTTATACTTTCCGGATGGTCATACCAATTATTCCACATTTCTTGCCCTTTTAAAGAAGTCTTGCCTTCTAAAAAAAGTTTTATATCTTGATGTAATTTCTCAGGCATTATAATTTTTTATTGCTTTATAGTTATGTCTTAGGAATTCAGATTTCAGGTAGGTGGTTCAGGTTACGCTTATGTTAAGAAATAAAAAAACCGCTTCCTGTCCAGGATTTGTTACTAATTAAATTCGCCCAAATAAGACCGCATAAATTTCAAAGCATAAGAGATATGATATTTCACAGTTTCGTGCGAAACATTAAGCTCTTCGGCTATTTCTTTATTTGTATACTGTTTAATGCGGCTTAGGATAAAAACCTCTTTGGCTTTCTTAGGCAGTAATGAAGCTGCTTTATCAACCAGCTCCTGAAGCTCATCATGATAGATAGCTTCTTCAGTAGTATTATTACTGTTCTCAATAACGGTATTCCGATCAAAAACTTCTTTTATAAACTGATCTGTAAGCGTGTTTGATTTTATGTAATCTAAAGTTACATAACGTACTGAAGTGTACATATATGCCGAAAACTTCTTTTGAATGACTAACGTTTTACGCCGCTCCCAGATAGTAGTAAAAACTTCCTGAACAATTTCCTCAGATACAGGAACAGATTTCATCCTCACATATACAAATCGAACGAGTAAATCTCTATACCGAAAATATAATTCATCAAATGCCCTGTCTTTTCCCTGTTTCAATAATTCAACAAGTTCCTCGTCAGTATATTTTTTATACATTACACATCACTTTTGCAGTAGTTATCAAACAAATAATGTTTACTGAAACATCTATTTTAATTGTTTTTTTGCGATGTATTCTTATTCTAAAAAACGACATATATACAAGTATTGGGTTCTTATATTATGTCTCCAAAATTAGATATGTGGGTAGGTTTAAAAGGTTACGTTTACATTAATAAAATCACTGCATTACTAAACATATTATTAACATTCAGCAGTGGATGTTAATAATATGTTTCAGATTTCCAATTGCTGAAGTTCGTTTAATTCAACAGAAGGATTTATTCCTGTTATTTTTTTACAATTTCAATTTGAGATCCATCAATGGCAGCCGAATTTATTATTATAGGTCAACAAATAAAAAAGTGTTATTTTTACACTTACTAACTGCACTTTTGTGTAAAACCTAAATTATAATAACCTCATAAAAATAGTACAGCTTATGAAAGCATTGGTAACCAGTTTTTTTTTTATTTTATTTTCTAATATTCTGCATGCCCAGACTGTTTCTGCCAGCAGTCCTGATAAAAATATAAAACTCGACATAACGGTAATTAATGGTTCTGCCTATTATACTGTATTTTACTTAAAAGATGAATTTCTGGACAAATCACCTCTCGGCCTTATAAGTTCAGCAGGAGATTTTTCCAAAGGACTTAAAATGATCAGTCACACCACCGGAAAGATAAAAGAATCCTATAATTTGAACCGCTCTAAAATAAGTCATGTAAACTATCAGGCCAATGAAATAAAATGCCTATTTACAAATACTGCCAATGACACTATAAATATTATTTTCAGGATCACAAATACCGATGTGGCATTTACCTATTTTATTCCAAAAAACAGACAAAGTTCTACCGATTGTACTGTTGACAAAGAAATAACTGGTTTTAAACTTCCTGCAGGAGCAACTGCTTTTATTACACCGCAGGCACCGCCTTTAAGCGGTTATGAAAAAACAAAACCATCTTATGAAGAAGAATATACAAGAGAAGAGCCTGTAGGCACAAAATCACAATATGGACTGGGTTATACCTATCCTGCACTTTTTCATTTGGCTGATAAAGGATGGTTGCTAATTTCTGAGACCGGTGTCAGCGGTAATTATGTTGGGACAAGATTAAGTGATGCTTCAGCAGAAGGAATACATACAGTCACATTCCCTCAGGAGGGTGAAAACAATAATAAAGGAGCAGCCACAGCCACAGCAGTATTGCCTATGCAGACTTCATGGAAAACCATTACGCTTGGAAAAAGTTTAAAACCCATTGTTGAATCTACGGTTGCAACCGATGTTGTAAAACCTCTTGTAAGTTCATCAAAAATATTTGATTCCGGCCGTGCGAGCTGGAGCTGGATTGTATGGCAGGATGCAAGCTGCAATTATAATGATCAGATAACTTATATAGATCTGGCGGCCTCCCTCAAATGTGAATTCATACTGATTGATGCCCTCTGGGACGTTAATATTGGAAAAGAAAAAATGGCCGAACTGGTAAATTATGCTAAATCTAAAAATGTAAGCGTACTGTTGTGGTACAATTCCAACGGCCAGTGGAATACTGCACCGCAGACACCAAAAGACAGAATGGATACTCATGAAGCCCGTCTAAAAGAAATGCAATGGCTGCAGCAAATTGGAGTAAAAGGACTAAAAATAGATTTTTTTGGCGGAGACAAACAAGCCACAATGCAGCTTTACCAGGATATACTTACCGATGCCGCAGCTTTTGGATTGAGTATAAATTTTCACGGCACAACCCTGCCTCGCGGATGGGAAAGAATGTATCCTAATTTTATGACCAGCGAAGCAGTACTGGCTTCTGAGAATCTGGTTTTTCAACAATCCTTCAGCGATAGATATGCATCAACTGCTACGATTTACCCTTTTACCAGAAATGCTGTAGCTTCTATGGATTTTGGTCCCGTGTTTCTTAATAAACGTCTAAACCGTGATCCTGACAAAGGCACAATACGCAGGACTACAGATGCTTTTGAGATGGCAACGGCTGTTGTGTTTTTTTCAGCTGTGCAGCATTGGGGATTAACACCTGAAAATTTAAAAGAGAAACCGGCTTATTTATTTGATTTTCTTAAAAAAGTACCAACCGTATGGGATGAAACACTATTAATTGACGGTTATCCAGGTAAATACTGTGTTATAGCCCGTCGCAAAGGTGAAAAATGGTATATCGCAGCTATCAATGGCGAGAAAAAGGAAAAAGAGATTACTGTAAATTTACCTATGCTTAAAGGTAAAAAAACGAATATCATACAAGATGGTGAAGGAGCGGAATCTAAATTTGACAACAAGAAATTTGATAATAATACCAGTTACAATCTAAAGCTTTCAGCAAATGGCGGTACTGTAATATTTATGCCGTAAAAAACTAAACTTTTAATTACATAACAAGAAATTACGCAAATATTGAAAAAGTCATTTTAATCTGTATTAACCGAAAATATTCATATTAGACGTTTGTTTTATTTTTATAAATTTACGGTATGAAACAAGCAGAGAGCGTAAGCGATTTTTATAAACGACTACCCGGCCACGCACCGACACGTGTACCACTTAATAATGCAGGCATCGGCCATATTAATGTTTTCTCCAGAGAGACCTGCTCAGTGGTAAGTCCGTACAGCCGCCGGGATTTTTATAAGGTTTCCCTGATCATTGGCAAGGGCAGGATTTATTATGCCGACAAGTGGATACAGATCGATCAACCGGCACTACTCTTTTCCAATCCCGTGGTACCTTATTCCTGGGAAGCAGGGTCTGAAAAGCAATCAGGCTGGTATTGCCTTTTTACCGAAGATTTCATTCAGCATAGCGAACGTATAAACAGTTTGCAGGACTCTCCTTTGTTCAAAATTGGCTGTAACCCGATATTCTTTCCTGACGAAACTCAATTGAAAGAACTTTCGGCTATATATATGAAGATGCAGTCAGAGATGTGCTCAACCTATCCACATAAGTACGATGTTCTGCGCAGCTATCTGCACCTGCTTATCCATGAGGCCATGAAAAATATTCCTGCTACAAATTTTCAGACCTATACCAATGCCTCTTCCAGGGTTTCCGCTTTATTTCTTGAATTGCTCGAAAGACAGTTTCCTATCGATTCCCCTGCGCTCATACTCAAACTGAAAAATCCTGCAGATTATGCCACTGCTTTATCCATACATATCAATCATCTTAACCGCTCAGTAAAGGAGGTCACCGGCAAAACTACAACTGCTCATATCGCTGCGCGCATCATTAAAGAAGCTAAAGCCTTATTGCAGCACACCGATTGGAACATAGCCGATATTGCCTACAGCCTTGGCTTCGAATATCCTTCCTATTTTACCCTTTTCTTTAAAAAGCATACCGGATTGACACCTACCCAATTGAGGTAGCTTGTTTGAATTTTATAACAATCTGTTTGATGGCTATAAGTCAGAATTCTTCTTCATGTCTACCTTTGTAAGAACAAAATTTGATAGCAATGAAATACAGAAAACTCGGAACAACAGGCGAGCGTTTATCTTCGCTTGGCCTTGGCTGCATGGGCATGAGCTTCGCCTATGGCCCTACAGACAATAAAGAAAGTTTAGCAACTTTGGAGAAAGCCCTTGACCTGGGCATCAACTTTTGGGACACGGCGGATATGTATGCCAATGGTGCCAATGAAGAACTCATTTCTAAGGTCCTCGTACCAAACCGTGATAAGGTATTCATCGCAACGAAATTCGGATTCCGTTTTAAGGATGGTGTTGCCGGCCCCAGCAGTTCTTCAGGAACGTATTTTGATGGTTCTCCTGCCTGGATGAAAATTGCAGTTGAACAGAGCCTGAAACGCCTGAAAATTGACTCCATTGACCTTTACTATGCACACCGGGCTGACCCAAATATCCCGATTGAGGAAACCGTTGGCGCAATGGCCGATCTGGTAAAAGAGGGAAAAGTACGCTACCTTGGACTTAGTGAGGTCTCTGCCAATTCTTTACGAAAAGCACATGCCATACACCCAATTGCGGCACTGCAAAGTGAATACTCACTGCTTTCAAGGGATGTAGAAAATGAGATGTTACAAACCACCCGCGAGCTTGGTATTTCACTGGTTCCTTATTCTCCTTTGGCGAGGGGTCTGGTTACCAATAAACTAAATATAGACACGCTTGCGAGCGATGATTTCAGGAAAACTCTACCTCGTTATCAGAAGGAAAATATTGCTAACAACAATAAACTTATCGTAGAGTTCGCTGCCTTTGCTTCCACCAAAAGTTGCACACCCGCTCAACTTGCCCTTGCATGGGTATTAGCGCAGGGTGACGATATTATCCCTATTCCGGGTACCAAGAAAAGAAATTATCTGGAAGAGAATGCAGGTGCAATTGAAGTTAACCTGACAAGTGCTGATCTTACAGCTATTGATGAACTGATCAAACGATTTCCTATAGTTGGCGAACGCTATAGTGAAGGAGCAATGAAGATGGTAAACCACTGATCCATTTGAATAGCAAACTGATAATAATTAAAGTCCACTCACGCTATAGTGCGTACTATAGCGGGTTTGGGACTAAATTAAGCTCATTCTTCGGATTTGCCACCCGAGCGATAGCGAACAGGCGAAGCAAATCATCCCAAATACAAAACTAACTTTCCATTAAGCCAATTGCCCAAATCCATTGGAGTAGCTGTTGGCAGGCGTTTTTTATTTCCAAAATTCCCACCATTTTTTTATTTGAACCTCTTTTGTAAAATCATATACAGGTAAACTTATTTGATTTCTACCAAATTCTAATCTCTCATTTGGAAACAACAAAGCTGAATATTCTTTTACAAACTCTTTTGTGTTTTCATCGAAATTGTTAAAATCATATCTTATTTTCTCAAGAATTAATTGTTTTCTTTCTTTTATAAGTGCTTGAAATAAAAGAAATTTTAGCGCAAATACTCGTTCTTCACAATTATTAAAAGCATAAGTTTCTAAATAGTCTAAAGCTTGTTCGTTAAAATTGGCACTAATAAATTCAATTGCATCAATAAACGCTTTATCTTTTGGAGTTTTAATTAGCAGTTTGTGTATGTAAATATATATATCAATTAAATCTTTATACTGTTCAGTTGCTAATTTATTTTTAGAAGTAATTTCTAAACTCTTGATAGTTGCTTTCGCTATGCCAAGTTCAACATATACATCTGATAAATCATCTAAAATTTTATATGTAGATGTTGATTTTAATCTGTTTTCCTCGTCTGATAATTGTTTTAACGTATTTAAAAAGCCTTGTTGATTTTCGTTTAGGTCATTAACATTTGTCATTTTATTAAAATTATAAATTACTAGGATTTTCTAAAGGTGTTTTTGTCAAAATGTCTGACAACGTTCTGGTACTACAGCGGGTTTGGGACTAAATTAAGCCCATTATTCGGATTTGCCAAATTATCCCAAATACAAAACCATCTTTCCATTATGCCAATTGCCCAAATCAGTTGTAGTATCTGTTGTAGCTAGTTTTTTTCTGTTTTCAATATGTCTCTGAGGCTTTCTGCTTTTGCTAAAACATCATCATATGTCAGTATTGAAATATTTCCATTAAAAGCTTTGTTTCTTCTAATCAAGCTAAATTTTGTTTTATCCGTAAGACTAGAATTTCTCCCAATTATCACAAATCCTTTAGGTGATATTAAACCTTCAAGACCGTTTCTAGCATAGGAGTTGTTTTTTTCAATCCAATCGAGCCAGTCAATGACCTGTTGTTCTGCGTGAACTAAATAACTAGAAGGATTCCCTTGTTTGGTGAAGATACTTAGTGTACTAGATTCTATTTCCATTAAGTCAATTAATCCATTAAATTTTTCTAGGGCATAGTCAACTTCAAACTCAGAGCCTAATTTATGTTTCGGAATTATTCTTGCGTATTCAAGACCAAGTAATATTGGATTCTCTGTTAAACATTTTTGAAGACTATTTTCATTTCTCTCTGAAGTGTCTAATAGATTTTTCAATTGATTAATTGCAAGTTCTAACATTGTTAAAGTACGATGTGCATTATTTAATTTTAGGAATTCGTCTTTAATTACTTCTTTTAGAATTAATAAATCGGTAGGAGACCAGAATTTTGTTAAATCGATTTTTGAAAATTTATCAATTTTGAAATCTTCCATTTTCTTTGAATTAATAGGAACCAATTTGACATCATTTCCATTCTCATCTGGTGCAGTAAATCCATTTTCGATTAGCTTTTGATAATAATATGAGAGTTCTTTTTCAACCTTTTCATTGTTCGGATAAATCGGCACTTCTAGAGCTACTGCAAGACCGAGAGTATTTATAACATCTCTTTCAATATCTTTTTTGCCTCCTTCAAATACACTATCAATTAAATGGTTATAGGTTAATTGAAGTCCTTTTGTCTCTAACATTGGACAGATATAATGAAATATTGGTGTTCCTTTTTTTATATCAAAGATTAATTCTCGGGTCATTTTCATTAAATCGAAATTTGAACCAAGACTGACCTTCTTATCTGCTTGTGAATTATTTCTTTTGTTTAAAAATTCTTCAAAATCAGAATCCATAGGACTTTCAAATGCCAAGGGATATTTTTCATCTTTTTTCCATTTTGAAAGTCTATTTTTTCTGTTCATTTGTTGGTTTATTGATTCTGGTTCAAAATTAGCTACAACTTATTTATATGTGTGACAAATCACACAAAGCTACCCAAATCAAAGTAGATATGTATAATTTTAATCATATATTATTTATTTCACATATTACCCAACAACATTAAATATTCTTGGATGGGTGGCTAGCAGTAAACTAGTTCATTTAACTGCATCGCTCCTTCCCTTTTGCTGACATCTTAATGATTGAATATTTTTTTACATTTATTAAATACCGATCGGTATTTATCATTATATTTGTTCTGAATCTTTTTATTTCAAACACAAATCCATGAATACTTCCGAATTTATATTAGATAAAGTAGCTCCTATTTTTAACAAACAAGGATATATTGGAACCAGCCTAAGCGACATAACAAAGGCAACCGGCCTTACAAAAGGTGCTATTTACTGCAATTTTTCTAACAAGGAAGATTTAGCATTGAAGTCATTTCAACTAAATATAAATCTGGCAATAACACCCTTATTCAAACTAATAGCAACTAAAGAAGGTAGTATAAATAAACTGTATACCATAACAGATTATCAGCGCAGCTATTATGATTTAGTCAAAGACAGAGGTGGTTGTCCTATGTTACGAGCAGGAGTTGATACAAAATTTATCAATCCGTTATTATTTAGAACAGCACAAAATTTATCTCAAAAATTTACTGTCGGCCTGACTAATATTATCAATGAAGGGATTATTAATAATGAAATTCAGCAAAATACCGATCCGGTTAAATATGCTAAAATAATTTTATCACTAATTGAAGGAAGCTCACTTCTGGCATTTACCCATAATGACCAAACATACATTACTACTGCTATGGACTTTATAGATAACACAATAATTGACAGCATCAGGAAATAAAAAAATTTTAACCCGTTAAATACCGATTGGTATGTGACATAAATATATTTTAGAAAATGGAAAAAATATTAAAGACAAAAAGAAAAGTCAGGTTTCAGGATTGCGATCCTTTTAATCATTTAAACAACTCAAAGTATTTGGAATACTTCATTAATGCCCGCGAAGACCAAATTGCAGAACACTATGACCTTGATGTATTTAAATACATGCAGACAACAGGGCTTAGCTGGGTTGTTGCATCTAATCAAATATGTTATTTGAAACCGGCCTTTACGATGGAAACAGTATTAATTGAGTCCCAACTGATTCAATACACGGATAACCTTCTGCTGGTTGAAATGAAAATGTGGAATGAAAATCAAACAGAATTAAAAGCAATTCTATGGATAAAATTTGTTCCATACAACATACAAGCAAAAAAAGCTGCAAATCATTCTGATGATTTGATGAAACTATTTCAATCGATTGTCGTACCTGTCGATCAATCCATTTTTGAAAATAGATATTTAGAAATTATTCAAAAATTAAAAACCGGAATATATGCCTAAATTAGAAACACTAGAGCAATTTATCACAATGGTCGAGGCCAATGAACATGATAAAGCAATTGAAAAATTTTATACTGCTGATGCTTCAATGCAGGAAAATCAGTCAGAACCACGAGTAGGCAGAGACCTTCTTGTGGCTAACGAAAAAAACACACTTTTAAAAGTCAGCTCATTAGTATCCAAATGCATTCGTCCGTATTTTATAAATGGTGATTACGTTATTATTCAATGGTTTTTTCGGTTTGAATGGAAAAATGGCAGTATTTCTGAAATTGAAGAAATTGCCTATCAAAAATGGGATGATGAACTTATAAGGGAAGAAAAGTTTTTTTATGATCCGAAGCAGTTTCCCGGTATGTAAAATTATCAAAGAACCTTCAAAATCAATAACTTTGGAGGTTTGTTTTGTTGGTTAACCTTAAAAACTTGTTTACGAATCATTTTTTAAATAATTTGAAGAAACTCTCGAATAAATAAGACCAAATATTATATTTATTGATTATTCAGAAAAGAGATATTGCTATATTAGTCAAAAAGAAAGCTAATGCATGGAAGAATTAACCATCTATAAAATTAAATATCTTTCATTTTTTTGAACATTGATTAGCTGGAGAAGACGAAGCCCTAGAAGAACTAAATAAAATAGATCATAATAATGATTTGTTATATGACACAACCTATTCAAAAATAAACTTATGTGGAAAAATGCCCTTTTAACATTTTTTTGTCTTTTCTCAACTTTTTCTTTCGCTTGTACTTGTATTGGAAAGAGTAAAATTAAACATGTAATTAAAGCTTCTGATGCAGTTTTTGTCGGAAACGTTTTATCAGCTGAAAAGACCAAAATCAAATTGGATTCATCCTCTACGGTTGAGATGATGGAATATAAAATTCTAGTAACTGAAAGAATTAAAGGAAAAGCAATAACAGACACAATGAAAGTATATACTGGTTTTGGAAATGGTGATTGTGGATTTAATTTTAAAATTGGAGAGAAGTATATAATTTATTCAGTTTATACAGAATATACCCTGTGGGGAAAGGTGGATTTTTTATCAACAGACATTTGCACCAGAACTAATTTTTATAGTGAAGGAGAATTACGAAAAATTAAAAGGTTGGTAAACCGAAAAAACTACCTTTAAAATCTAAAACTTGGAGTAAAACTAAACCACTCTGCACTGA
>NZ_AKJZ01000107.1 GCF_000282055.1 Flavobacterium sp. CF136 | reverse complement strand
ATTAAAAACATTAAAAAATAATAATCAAATTAACAAAAACACCTAATATAATTCAAATTTTAACCTATAACGGTTTCGTAAATGAGAATATAGCATATATATCAGAAAATAGAGTTGTGTGTTTTACTCCCCTGTTGAAGTAATTTAGCAGTATAGAATTAGAACAATAATTTAAAAAAATAAAGCCATGAAAAAGATGTTAAAATTAAGTTTAGTAGTAGCAGTGCTTTTTGCAGGAATCAATACATATGCAATTGAAGGTAATGGAGATTCATTTCTTCATGTAATTAATGGAAATGGTGGTAACGAAGTTACTTTTGCATTAAATAATGTAACAAAAGCAACCTTATCGATCTATGATAATGAAGGAACTCAAATTTATTCTGAAAATGCTTCAGGCAAAGATGGAATCCTAAAAACTTTTAGATTTGAACAATTTCCGGAAGGAACTTATTTCTTAAAAATAGAAGATAGCGTAAAAACAACAAAATATGAAATCACTGTTAAAGGTGACAATATAATTTTATCACCAAAAACAGTTTCATTAGTTTACAAAGCAGGTTCTTCTGCTAAAAATACAAGCGTAGCAGTACGCTAAAAAAGTTTATACTCGCATACAGTATAAAATGAGGTTAGATAGTTAGTAAAGTTTAAAAACTTAAATGTTTTCAAAACAGCTCTTGGTGGTTCTCGAGCTGTTTTTTTTGTTTTCTGCTTTTTACAGATTAATTATTATTAATTATTTTTTTTCTGACAAAAATTACGAGTAATCAATAAAATCTTTTGATTGGTTTTCATATTCTCAATACGATCAAAAACATTGAAAAATAATAATCAAATTAACAAAAACACCTAGTATAATTCAAATTTTAACCTATAACGGTTTCGTAAATGAGAATATAGCATATAAATTAGAAAATAGGGTTGTGTCCCTGAGTCTATTATTGAAGTAATTTAGCAGTATAGAAATAGATAAGAAATTTAAAACTATAATTATGAAAAAGACGTTAAAATTAAGTTTAGTATGTGCAGTACTTTTCACAGGAATGAGTACATATGCAATTGACGGGAATGAAGATTTTACGCTTCATGTAATGAAAGGAAAAAATAAAGATAAAGAAGTAACTTTCGCATTAAACAATGTAAAAAAAGCTTACTTAACTATCTATTCTACAGACGGTACTGTAATTTATTCTGAAAATGCTTCAGGTAAAGACGGAATTTTAAAAACTTTCAGCTTTGAAGAATTTCCTGCAGGAACTTACATATTAGAAGTTGAAGACAATCTTAAAAAAGTAAGACATGAAATTACTATTACTGATGATACAACTGTTTTATCATCAAAAGCAATTTCATCAGTTTATAAAGCAGGTTCTGCAAAAAGTTCAAGCGTAGCAGTACGCTAAAAAAGTTATATTGTTATCATACAGTATAAATGAGGTTAGATAGTTAGTAAAGTTTAAAACTTAATTGTTTTAAAAACAGCTCTTGGTGGTTCTTGAGCTGTTTTTTTATTTTATACTTTGATTGCCTAAAAATTGAGCTGTAAAAAAATTAACAAATCAATACTTAACAAAATATAAGTACCTGATTGTTAAAACTTTAAAAATATATCAGAAAAATTAACCTAACACATCAATAAATCTGCATATATACTGGAAAAATGACTGAAACCCTTTTAATTCAACAACTTAGTGTTAATAATTAGTATCGGAAAAATTTTGAATTCTGCGAAGTATTTGTAGTTTTGCCGCACCACGTATCAGAAATTAAAAATTAAAATTAAAAACATGAAACAAATTTTTAAATTAGTCTTAGTTGCAGCTGTATTTTTAACAGCAATCAGTACTTATGCAAGTAACAAAAAAGGAGATTATATTTTGTATATAAAAACCGGAAATGGAAAAGTAGTGAGTTTTACATTAAACACCATTGAAAAATCAAATTTTTCAATTTTTGACGAAAACCATAATTTACTTTACACAGGAGAATCTGCTGTAAACGAATCGGAAACTTCAAAAACTTTAAGTTTAGAAGCTTATCCTGCCGGAACTTACTATTTAGAAGTACAGGAGAACAACAAAGTTGTAAAACATGAAATTATTGTTTCAAACAAAAAATCAAAAACAGTTAAAATTGATGATTCAGTAAACGAAAGTCCAGCGTTTCGCCGTTAATTATTTGATTTTGCCACCATTATAAAAAGCAGCTTTTAATTGAGCTGCTTTTTTTTGTGCTATAATCCAAGGATATGATTTATTTTAATGAATTTTTATTTCGTAATTCACTTCCGTAATTCACTAATTTCCAAAAAACTGAAGTATCTGATGTAATTGGAATCCTGGCAGAATTAATTTCTGAAAATTCATTAATTGTAGAATGCAAAACTGCATAACAATAATCTAATAAATCTATACTTGTAAAATTTTGTCTGAATTCGGGACGCAATTCATTACTATTGACAAAACAAACATTTCCTTCTGTTTCTTTTTCATTTATAAATAGTAAACCTAAACAATCTGCAACTTGATTTATAATTTCTGAATTTAATATAGCTTCCCCTCTATCTGCTTTTTGCTGATCATTTGTGAATTCTAAATCAGAAAGGTTAAAATAGAATTTATTATTTTCTAATGAAATTTTCATAGCAGGGTTATCTAAATCGGTATGATTAGAATTTTTGCTTATGTTTTTTGTGACATTTAAACCTTTTATATTTTCTAGGTATTGTTGGATTGTCATATATGCTACTATTTCTTCTATATATCCTCCTACTTCAAACAAAGTCTTAATTATCAATTATTTTAGAAACAGTTCTTCAGTTGTTTCCTTTTAGAGTAATTTGAGTTTTTGATTCATGTTGGCGATTCTTGTCTGGTTGATTAAATTTAAAGCTTTTGCTAGATCGAGCTTACCGCTTGTGTATATCAAAAAAGATTGGTGATATTTATATTTTAAACCGTTTCCACCTGTTCCGGTTTGAAAATCAATTAATACTTTCTTATTGTAGCTTTTTTCTTGAATAGTTTCTATAGTTGACTACTAAATATCTTTCTCTAAAAAAATTATTCTTACAAAATAGAAATTGGCTGCAATGATTTTAAATAACGCTAAGAATAAAGTCAAAAATGCTTTGAACAGTTAGTTCTCTTATAATATTTCTTTTTGTTTTTTCGACATTATTTTGTTTTGCAATATCGCTAATTCTTTTTATATCGTTTTGGTCTATAATTTTACCAAGTTCATTCATTTTGTTCTTATGATAAACAGCAATGTATATTTGACCAACTTCTTTATCAAGTTTATAACCATTCTTTGGTGCAGAAGCTACTCCAGTTACGGCAACAAAAATATCCGCACTTGGATATATTTTGGTTAGTCCATAAGCCATTTCAATAGTAGTTTGAATTGACTCAGCAGTATTATCGTCTATTATTCTCGGATCAACATTTAGAATACTAGTTTTTAATTCACGGCTGTAAGTCACAATACTTCCTTTTAAAACATCAGAAGCTCCAGGAATTGAAGCGATTGTACTCGCTAGTAAACCTGCTGTTATACTCTCTGCACAAACTATAGTAAGTTTTTTTTCTTTAAGTTTTTGATTAAAAATTTCTGCTGAATCTATTTCCATTTTTTTAATTACTTTTTAATATTTCTTCAGGTTCTTGTTTTTCAGTATAAAATTTATGAATACATGATAATCCTTCTCTAACTATGATACAATCAGTCTTATAATTTTCTTTAGTATATGGACAAGTTTCTACCTTAATGTGAGAGACAAAGTGGAATTGAATTCGATCTTCAACATGGTCATTTACTGAATCAAATTCATTATTGTCAGATCTATTTAATAAAATATGGTATTCAGTATTATCAAGTGATAATTCTCCAGTAAAAAATAAAGAAACAACAATAATTTTTTTTGCTTTTTGGAAAAACTTATAAGTTTCATCCTCTCTTTTTTTGTGCAATAATTTTCGAATCGTTCTGCCATCATGAACCACATCAGTAACAATTAATATAGTATCATATATTCCATTATTTTGAAAATTTAATTTTTTTTCAAATTTAGAATGATCATCATATCGATATGAATATGGTAGAAATGTATAGGGTTTATTATATATTACAGAGGTTCTGGTTGCTAAAATATTTCCCTCAATACCTAAACCAATAATAAAATCAAATTCGAGTTTGTTTTTAGAAATAATATTTAAGATCATTTTTTTTGAATCTAATAAATTATTCCTATCATTCAATATTTGAGAAATATCTATCCAATTATGAGCTCTTGAAGTTTCACTCCAATGAAAATGTCCTGAATGAAATAAATTTTTAGTTTTAATAATTTTTAAAAGTTTTTTATGGTCTTCGTTTTCATTACTAAATGGTAAATAATTTACTGGAATTGGCTTTTTTGCTTCTACTATTAATTTTGGTTCTTCAAAAGTTTTATCTAATGATAAGTCTTCTTTTACTTCTTCCGATTCTTCTGGAATCCGTATAGAAATTTCATCTAACTCACCATCTAATTCTGATTGAAGTTGTAAAGTCCATTTACCAAATTTAAATTCTAAATCCGATAACCCACCTTCTAACAACAAAAAGAGGTTATTTTTCAATTTTAAACTCTTTTTGTCAAATAAAATTTCATAGACTTTAAAAGAAGAAATCGGGTTTTTTTTTGAATTAGCAAAAGTACCAGAATCACTATATGCTATTCTATGACTTATTGATATTGCTGAACTTCTAGTATGCTCATTGCCATAAAAAAGACAATTAATTGGATATTTTTCAAAAACGCGAAAAACTGCTAACCTATTATTGTGTTCATCATCCCATTGACCTTTCATTTTATTTTCATAAGAAGCAAAAATATTATGGTGAAAAACAGCAATTTTAGAATATTCTGAATAAGTTTTATTAATTTCATCTAATTCAGATTCAAGTTGAATGGTATTAAAAAAACCATTTCCCCCATCATAATCTATTTTAAAATTTGAATTCAATCCAATCAATAATAATTTTTCATCATCAAGTTTAATATAATTAATAATACTTTTTTTTGAATCAAAAATGGTCAAGCCGCTTTTGTAAAAACTATCATAAAAACTTTTGAACTTTTCAAATTTCTCATCGAAATACTCAAATGATTTCTTATTATCTTCATTTCGCTTGCCGTTTTCATGTGCTTTTCTACAGTCATCTCTATTAATATCATGATCACCAGGAACTATCAATATTTTATGTTCTGGTATATTTAATTTTGAGGTAATTTCTTCTATTATATATTTAGCAGTACTATATTCTTCAACAATTGATTTATCAGTAATATCTCCTGATATTACAAGTATTAATTCAGTGCCATTAAATTTTTCATTTATGGTTTTACAAAACTCCTTAATAAAATTATTGACAGATTCATTAAATTTGTCAGTTGTTAATATAGAATTACAATCTATAGGAACTCCCTTCAAAGTTTCATGAATAGAAATATGCAAATCTGATAAATGTATTATAGCCTTTTTATTCATAAATTACAATGTAAAAGCTGTTTTAATTTCAAAATCAATTCCATCGTTATTATCTTTTGAAATATTAAAAACGGATAAAGTTTTCATTTTCTTTTCTTCTTTCTTCATATGATCTTCTAATAATGTATTAATTTTAACAATAGCTATATTACCGAAGACCTTACCTTTTAAAAATGTAATGATATTTTTTGCGATTTTTACTTCTGTACCCAAACAAACAACATCGGAAACAATAATGTAGCTCTTCTCTTCTTCTATTTTATTATTTAAACTACTATACATTGTATTTACCGGACCTAAATGATCTAAAATTAAAATATCAAGTCTTAAAAAACTAGACAGTACTGATGCAATATATGAACTGTTAAGATTTTGACAAATCAAAGTTGGCCTCTCACTTTCTATAGCTAAATGATCTAACCAGTTACTTTTAATTTTTAAAGCTAATTGATATAATGCATATATAAAGAATGCCTTATCTACAGATATCATTTCTTTTATATCTATATATTTAGTAAGATATACTGATGAAGACTCATGATATTCTGGAATATTATCTTTATTGTATTTTATTATAATTTTTTTAAACTCAGAATCAAATAAATCATCTGTTTTTTCTATTGTATATTCTTTAGTTTCTGGTGAATAATATAATATCGAATAATCATTACCATTCTTTACATTGTGCTTATTAGACAATTCTAGATCTAATTTTGAAAAAACATTCGACTTAATATTTGTGAATATTAAATCTTGACATTTGGTTGAAATATTAAATAAAAGCACTTTTAAATTGTTGGAAGCATCTTTTAATCTTATCAAATCTAAAACTACAATTTTAGAATCTATGCCCACCATTTTATCTAAATCTTTATCTATGACTTCAAGTGTAGATATAGTTAATTGTTCATCAAAAATTCCTGAACATATAGAATCATTAAAAAAAGTACCGGTAATAGTTTGCTCAGCATGAAGATTATAGTACAAAAACACATCTTTTTCAATTTTAGATATTATCATAACTACTTTACATTAGGAATTTCAACTTCGACATGTACACCTCTAAATTTAACTTCAAATAATCTTATCGAAGAAAATCTTGTATCTATATGATATCTTTCAAAAATTGAAACTGCTAGTTTTATAAATTTAGTTTTTACTTCAATTGCGTTTTTTTTGATCTCTTCTTCAAAATTTTCCTTAGTGATTCTTTTAAATAATAAATTATCATGCAATTGAATAATTTTTTTTCTTGACTCAAATAAAATAATTAATTCTTCTAACATTCTATTAGAAATAATAATTTGAGCATTCTCATTATGCAACCTAAAATATCCCTCACAATTAATAACTACATTACACATCAAGTCAAAAAGTCCTTTTCTGTCCTTTAACATTGAATAGTATAATGTTTCAAAAATTGCTAATAATGAATTCTCAATTTGTTCTGAAATTTTTAATTTATTCAATTTTTTTAATTCTTTGAAAATTTCAAACTTAATATAATAGTTGTTATTAGATGTATCTTTATTACTTAATGAAGCATAAAGACCTATACCACTATCTGAAATAGAAAAACTAGTTTTAAATTTATTGGAAAACATTAAAGTATATGCATCTGAGCCAGAATGTAAAACTCCGTTAGTTATAAGCTCTGCTAAAATATCTATAAATTCAAAAGTCAATATTTGAGTTTGATTATTGGAAAAAAGTAGAATCCCGAAATGATCTTTAACTTTATATGTATAATATTCAACTAAATAATCTCTTTGTCTTTCTGAAGAATCAAATTCCTTAATTTTATTAGATAAATCCTCTTCATTAATTGAGTAACCTCTTAATTTATGTTCAGCTCTTTGATTATTAACTTTTAAGTCTCCTAAATATCTTTTATCAAATGAAAATATTTCTTTACCTATAGGATAAGTTGGATTGTAATTTTCTCCCACTAAATGAAAAAAATCTGCTTTGTCTAAAAATGACAATACACTTTTAGTTGCTTTATTATTAGAAAGTAGTAAAGGTAAACTTGAACGATGGTATTTTTTTAATTGTTCTGCTAAGCTTACTAAAAGAGGTAACGTAATCGGATCAATGAAATATTTGTTTCCTACAATCTCATTATCTTCTTCAACAATTAAACTAAATTGAATTGTATTTTGATTCTTATCTTCTCTATAGTATTGAGAAACACTTTTCAAAAAATTATTATAAAAATAATATGAAGAAAAATTTTTACCGTCCTTTATTAATGCAATTGGTTCATTCATAATTACTATAATTTAAAAAAACAACTCCAATCATTTATTAAAATTATCATAAATAAAGTTACTACGATCAAAACAGAATTCGTTTTCATTACACCCTTAATATTATCAAACATACAATAAAAATGAATTTAAATTTAATTTTTTTTTTAAATATCACAAAAAAGCCTCTCATTTCTGAGAGGCTTTTTCAATAAAAATAAAAATCTAAAAAATTTCTACATATTCCTTCTATATTGCCCACCAACTTCAAACAATGCCGAAGTAATCTGACCCAGCGAACAAACTTTTGTAGCTTCCATCAAATGTTCGAATAAGTTTTCGTTGTTAATGGCGGCTTCCTGTAGTTTGTTTAAATGCTCGTTCACTTTTTCTTCATGGAATTGGTGTAAATTATCCAGCATCGTAATCTGATATTGTTTTTCTTCTTCGGTAGCGCGAATAACTTCAGCCGGAATTACCGTTGGAGAACCTTTTGAACTCAGAAAAGTATTTACACCTACAATCGGGAAATCTCCGTTGTGTTTTAAGGTTTCATAATACAAGCTTTCTTCCTGGATTTTAGAACGCTGGTACATCGTTTCCATTGTACCCAAAACGCCTCCACGTTCTGTGATTCGGTCAAATTCCTGTAAAACGGCTGCTTCTACCAAATCAGTTAACTCTTCGATGATAAATGATCCCTGAATTGGATTTTCGTTTTTCGCCAAACCTAATTCTTTATTGATAATCAACTGAATCGCCATCGCGCGACGTACCGATTCTTCTGTTGGTGTTGTAATCGCTTCATCATACGCATTCGTGTGCAATGAATTACAGTTGTCATAAATCGCATACAAAGCCTGCAAAGTCGTTCTGATATCATTAAAATCAATTTCCTGAGCATGTAACGAACGCCCTGAAGTCTGAATATGATATTTCAGCATTTGCGCTCTTTCGTTGGCTCCGTATTTGTTTTTCATAGCTTTCGCCCAGATTTTACGCGCCACACGACCAATTACCGAATATTCCGGATCTACTCCATTAGAGAAAAAGAACGATAAATTTGGTCCAAAATCGTTGATGCTCATTCCACGGCTTAAGTAATATTCCACATAAGTAAAACCATTTGAAAGTGTGAAAGCCAACTGCGTAATTGGGTTCGCCCCCGCCTCGGCAATATGGTATCCTGAAATCGAAACGGAATAAAAATTACGAACGTTTTTGGTAATAAAATATTCCTGAACGTCACCCATCAGCCTCAAGGCAAATTCGGTAGAGAAAATACAGGTATTTTGCGCCTGATCTTCTTTTAAAATATCGGCCTGAACCGTTCCGCGTACCTGCGATAACGTTTTGGCTTTTATATCATTATATACTTCCAAAGGCAAAACCTGTTCACCGGTAACTCCCAAAAGCATTAACCCCAAGCCATTGTTTCCTTCCGGTAAATCGCCCTGGTATTTAGGGCGTTCAGTACCTTTTGCAGTATATATTTTGTTGATTTTAGCTTCAACTTCTTTTTCTAAATCATTGGCTTTGATGTAATATTCGCATTGCTGATCGATCGCTGCATTCATAAAAAAGCCCAACAACATTGGCGCCGGTCCATTAATCGTCATACTTACCGAAGTTAAAGCATGAACCAAATCAAAACCTGAATACAGTTTTTTGGCATCGTCCAAACAACAGATCGAAACCCCTGCGTTTCCAATTTTCCCATAAATATCCGGACGAATATCCGGGTCATTTCCGTATAAAGTCACACTGTCAAAAGCGGTTGAAAGTCGTTTTGCCGGCAACCCAGCGCTCACATAATGAAAACGCTTGTTGGTTCTTTCCGGTCCCCCTTCTCCAGCAAACATTCTTGACGGATCTTCGCCTTCACGCTTAAACGGATATAATCCCGAAGCAAAAGGAAATTCTCCCGGAACATTTTCCTGCAGGTTCCAACGTAAAATATCTCCCCAGGCCTCATATTTAGGTAAAGCAATTTTCGGAATCTGTATATGTGACAGACTCTCGGTATGTGTCGCAATTTTAATTTCTTTATCACGAACTTTAAAAGTATAAACCGGATTTTTGTATTTATTTACTTTTTCGTCCCAATTCAGGATAATTTCCCAATTGTACGGATCTAAGTCCATTTTTACTTTATCAAACTGATTCAGTAAAAGGTTTAAGAAGATTCTGTTTTCGTCATGTTCCTGAATTCCGCTTGGGAGGACAGTTGCATCATCGATTCCTGCTTTATTAATCTGTGGAATTTTACCTGAAACCGATTCGATGGTTTTAAAAATTCCGTATAATTTTTGCGCTACTTTTTGCTGTGAAAGTGCGCTTTCATCATAACTTCTGTTATTCTCGGCAATTTCAGATAAATAACGTGTTCTGTGTGGTGGAATCACGAAGATTTTCTCGCTCATTTCACGTGTAATTTCAAAAGTCGAATTCAGGTTTGAATCTGTTTTTTCGACAATTTTATCCATAATTGCTTTGTAAAGCGTATTCATTCCCGGATCGTTAAACTGCGAAGCGATTGTTCCGAAAACAGGCATTTCATCAGGATTTTTGTCCCATAAATTATGATTGCGCTGATATTGTTTTTTTACATCGCGAATTGCATCCAAAGCACCTCTTTTATCAAATTTATTTAAAGCCACTAAATCTGCAAAATCAAGCATATCAATTTTCTCCAATTGTGTTGCCGCACCAAATTCAGGCGTCATTACATATAGAGAAACATCAGAATGATCCATAATTTCGGTATCTGATTGTCCGATTCCGGAAGTCTCCAAAATAATCAAATCGTATTTTGCCGCTTTTAGAACCTGAATCGCCTCTGCTACATATTTTGACAATGCCAAATTCGACTGACGTGTCGCCAGCGAACGCATATAAACCCGAGGATTATTAATAGCATTCATTCGGATTCTGTCACCCAAAAGTGCTCCTCCGGTTTTTCTTTTCGAAGGATCGACAGAAATTAATCCGATTGTTTTTTCCGGGAAATCAATTAAAAAACGACGAACCAATTCATCTACCAAAGATGATTTTCCGGCTCCGCCCGTTCCGGTGATTCCCAAAACCGGAATTTTAGAATCATTATTATTTTTATGAATCTGATCGAAAACAGGTTTTGCAATCTCAGGAAAGTTTTCTGCCGCGGAAATCAAACGCGCAATTGCTGTTGGATTTTTATTTTCTATATGATCGATTTCTCCGTTTAGTTTATCACCAATCGGGTAATCAGATTGTTCTACCAAATCGTTAATCATTCCTTGTAAACCTAAAGAACGCCCATCATCCGGCGAATAAATCCGGGTAATGCCATATTCCTGTAATTCTGAAATTTCGCTTGGCAGAATCACTCCCCCGCCGCCGCCGAAAATCTTGATATGCCCCGCCCCTTTTTCATGGAGCAAATCATACATATATTTAAAGTATTCATTGTGCCCTCCCTGATACGATGTCATGGCAATCGCATTTGCGTCTTCCTGAATAGCGGTATTCACTACTTCTTCAACACTGCGATCGTGACCCAAATGAATCACTTCGACCCCTGTTGACTGAATAATACGGCGCATAATATTAATGGCTGCATCGTGCCCGTCAAAGAGTGAAGCAGCAGTAACAATTCTTACTTTATTTTTAGGAATATATGGTTTTTGTTGTTCCATTTTATGAATATGATAATTTTAAAGGGGCAATTTACAAAATATTTTAATATTTGATCATAACTATAGCTTTATGTTAACAAAAAAAGAATTGTTTTTGCAAACACACTGATTCCTATCATTCAAAATATTTTTTTGATGATAAGATTAAAAGGAGTTTATAATAAAATATTCTGTTTTAAACCGATTAGGTGTAATTATTAAAAACGTCAATTCGAGTGTTTTTTGTAGAGAAAAACGGAACAAACTTCTCTATACGTTTCGCACTCGAATTGACGAAAAAAACTAATTACACCCAACGGGTTATTTTAAGTATGGAAAGAAGTTTTTTATACTTAATGAAACATAATTAAAAGAAAATTAATAGCTCTTTTTTAATTCAAACTTTTAGTCTTGAAAGTTTTAAAAGCTTTTTTTGATTTTTGATAAAAATTCATGGGATACTCCCAGATAAGAAGATAAATTTTTATTGTTTATTTTTTGAGTTTTCTGAGGATATTTTTTTACAAATTCAATATACCTTTGTTTAGAAGTTTTGTTTAAGACATCTAAAAGTCTTTCCTGTATTGCAATATTAGCTCTTTCGACCATTAAAATATGAAAGTGAATCAATTTGGGAACTTGTTTGAATAACAACATTTTCTTTGATTTATTAATCACTAATATTTCACTGTCCTCAATTGCTTTTATATTATATTTTGTTAGCTTTTGATAATAAAAACTTTCTAAATCACACAACCACTGATTCTCAAATGAAAAAAAAATAACGCTTTCAGTTCCATTTTCATTTAAAATATATGTTTTAAAAGCTCCTTTCAAAATAAAACCTTCATAAGAATTATTAGAATCCTGGATTTGCAAAAATTCATTTTTCTTTAATTTAATAAATTCTGTTTTGCTAAGAATACACCCCCACTCTTCATCAGTCAGGGAAATTTTTCTTTCTATGTTTTGTCTTAGTGCTTCGTACATGTTTTTTTAATTTTCTAAAATAAGATTTTCTGAACAATTTAAATAATGTAATCGATTACGCAAAAATATGAAAATTATGTTATGTTTAAAATAAATAAACATAAAAAATTAAATATTCAAATTAATTGCACTATTATTGAACAAGTTCAATAATTTTATGAAAATTAACAAACATCTTTGCAATGCTATAAAATTTAGTATTAACCACAAAAAAACTAACTAATGAATTTTAAAACCAAACTAACTATTTTTTTATTTACAATTATTTTAGGCTTTTCAAGCTGCAATACAGATGATGTTGCTTCTGAACAAAATGCTGAAAATGCTGTTCTCTCAGCAACTGAAAATGTTTCTACTTCAAGAGTAGGGGTTTGCTCTGAAGTTCCGGGATGGGCATCACAAAACGGAGGAACAACCGGAGGAGGAACGTCTGCAGAAACAGCTGTAACTACTTATGCTCAATTAAAAGCAGCTATTGAAAACACTTCAGTAAAAGTTGTTAAAGTTTCCGGTACTATTACTATACCTTCAGGCGGAAGAATATCTTTTCAGGATCAAACCGGAAAAACAATATATGGTACCAGTGGTGCAAAATTAGTATCTAATGATCAGACTAAAGCAAACTCAGGTATTATATATGTAAAAAGATGTAAAAATATCATCATTAGAAACCTGATTTTTGAAGGACCGGGGGCCTATGATACTGATGGTTGGGATAACGCAACTTTAGATGACTGCCAAAATGTATGGGTTGATCACTGTGAATCAAGAGATGGTGTTGATGGAAATTTTGATGTAAAAAACAAATCAGATTATATTACTTTTTCTTATACTAAATTCAGCTATTTGAAAACTCCAAAAGCCGGAGGTTCCGGAGGTACGGATGATCATAGATTTTCAAATTTAATTGGTTCAAGTGACAGCGCTACAGCAGATCGCGGAACATTCAGAATTACATTTGCACGTTGCTGGTGGGCTCCTGGCTGTAGAGAAAGAATGCCAAGAGTTAGATTTGGAAAAGTACATATCATAAACTGTTATTTCAACAGTACTGTGAGTAATAAATGTATTGCAGCAGGTTTTGAAGCTAATATCCGTGTAGAAAAAAATTCATTTGAAAATGTAAAAACCCCTATTGATTTAATGACTGGTTTAACAGCTGTATCAGCTATAGACAATCTTTTTTCAGGTACTTCAGGTAATCAGGTTGGGAAAAACACTGCATTTACACCTCCATACACTATTGTAACACTTGATAAATCAGCTGTTAAGGCAGACGTTTCTGCTGGAGCAGGTGCTACATTTGCAGGTAATACTTGTGGCTCTTTTTAATTAAAAAATATTATTTTACAGAAAAGCTATCCTAATTTGGATAGCTTTTTTGTTATCTGCCAATTTATAAATGATGCTTTAAGAAAAGAATTACGCAATAAATAAATTAACTATGTAGAAAATAAAATATAACAAGTACTTTTATCATTATAATTTTACATATCCACTCATGAATTTACGACTCCTTTTTCTATTAATTTTTCTAAGTTTCAGCATTCCATTTTTCTCACAAACTTTAAATAATCAAAAAACTACATTAATAAATGAGGAACATCAAAGTAAAGCAACACAAAACACTTACATTAAAATACTTTGGCTGGACAAAAACAATACTATTCAGCTGAATGAAAATTATATTAAAACATTAACAAATCAACAGCGTGCAGCGTTAGGCTATATTGTTACTTTTATTGGTAATGAGTGTTATTGGGATGGAGATAAAAAAACTGATGAAAGCAATTTAAAGTGTAAACTTCTTACCGCTCTTAACCTTGGTTATCAATGTTCTGACACGCACTTGTCGTTTTTGAAAGAATGGTTCAAAGAAGATAAAAAAGTCCTGGAAGATTTACAGGATTGTAAAAAAAACGAATCTTCAGCAAAAATTAGAGATCAGTTTATTGAATTAAAAATGGCGACTAATAAAAACACCATTAAAATTATTTATAGCGCAATTGGTATAGATATGATACATTCGAAAAAATGGAAATGGACAGAAGAATCAACTTATTCGTTTACAAAAACTGAAATCAAACAAACTGACAGAGAAAATATTGAAGGCAGTTTCCAATAGTTTTACATAATAGTAACTTTATTTTTTTTCTAAAAAACTTCGCATCTTAAAAAAAATGAAATTTCCAGAATAGCCCCGATGGCAATGATATCCTGCGCTTTTTCTGCGCAGATTTAATGAACAGCGGGACAAAAGTTAATTATGAAACAAAATGTTTGTGCTCCTGAAATAAAATTGTGGCTTTATTTTTGAATAAGTAGTATTTTTGAAACTTATAAAAACCCCCAACGAATGAAAAAGATTTTACTATTAGCCGTTACATTTTCGCTTACATCATGTGCACAGGTACAACAAACACTAAATCAATTGCCACAATTATCTTCGCAAATTCCAAGTCTTGGCGGTGTTGATATTGCCTCTGGATTAAAAGAAGCTTTAAATAAAGGAATTACGCAACAAGTAAGTAAATTGACTGCTGTTGACGGCTTTTATAAAAATGAAGCAGTAAAAATTTTAATGCCGGCAGAATTACAAAAAGTAGATGCTACTTTAAGAAAAATAGGTTTGAGTTCTCTTGCGGATGAAGGAATAAAAGTGCTGAACCGTGCCGCTGAAGATGCAGTAAAAGAAGCAACTCCGATTTTTGTTTCGGCTGTTAAAAATATGTCATTTACAGATGCCAAAAATATTTTGTTAGGAAACGACAGCGCTGCAACGAGTTATTTGCAAAACAGTACTACGACTGCTTTATACGGAAAATTTAATCCTGTCATCAAAAATTCATTTTCAAAAGTGGGTGCTGATGTGATCTGGACAAAAATCATCGGCAAATACAATACGATTCCGTTAGTAAAAAAAGTAAATCCGGATTTGACTGATTATACGACCAACCAGGCTTTGCTGGGCGTTTTTAAAATGATTGCTGTTGAAGAAAAAGAGATCCGTAACAATATTAGCGCCAGAACAACTCCTTTATTAAAAAGTGTTTTTGCAATGCAGGACGCTAAATAAAACCAACCAAAACTATAAATATTATAATGCAAAAAATAACCATTCTTATTCACTGCAAAGACCAAAAAGGAATTATTGCCGCAGTGACCACTTTTATCGCAAAAGTAGAAGGAAATATCACATACATTGATCAGCATGTTGATGTGGAGCAAAATGTATTTTTTATGCGATTAGAATGTGAATTAACAAATTACAAAATTACTATTGAAGGTTTAAAAGCTGATTTTGACCAGACAATTGCAACGGATTTTGATATGTCCTGGGATTTATACAATCAGGAACAAAAACCAAAAATGGCATTGTTTGTTTCTAAATATGATCATTGTCTTTTTGATATTTTAGGAAGATACAGCGCAGGGGAATTAAATGTTGAGATTCCGGTTATTATCAGTAATCATAATGATTTAAGATCAATCGCAGAACGTTTTGACATTCCGTTTCATTGTGTCCCTTTTACGAAAGACAATAAAGAAGAAGGTGAAGCCAAACAAATTGAATTGCTGAAAAAATTTCAAATCAATTTTATAGTTCTGGCGCGTTACATGCAAATTATCACACCTGGTTTAATTTCGCTTTACGAAAATAAAATTATCAATATCCATCATTCTTTTTTACCTGCTTTTCCCGGTGCAAAACCGTACCATTCGGCTTTTAAAAGAGGTGTTAAAATTATTGGTGCAACAAGTCATTATGTTACGGAAGAATTAGATGAAGGACCGATTATTGAGCAGGATATTGCACGTGTTTCCCATATTCACTCCGTTGAAGACTTTATAATGAAAGGACGTGATTTGGAACGCATCGTTCTGGCAAGGGCAATCAAACTTCATGCAGAACGTAAAACAATGGTTTACAGCAATAAAACAGTAGTTTTTTCTTAAGTCATTCTAATAATAAAATTACAAAATCAAATAAGCCGTCTCAAATCATGAGACGGCTTATTAATTATTATTTTTATAATGATATCTGTATCCATTATTATAGGACACACATCCAAAAAAATTATTTTCCTTTTCTTCTTTTGCGTTCAGCTTTAATCATTGATAATTCGCGACTGGTTTGTCCTGCAACCGAAGTATTTTCTTCAGCGCGTCGAATCAGGTACGGCATCACATCTTTTACTGGGCCAAATGGCAAATATTTAGCTACATTATAACCGTTTGCGGCCAAGTTGTAACTAATATTATCACTCATACCATATAATTGTCCAAACCAAATCTTGTTATTATTTTTGGCAATTCCTTTTTCCTCCATCATTTCCATCAATTTATAAGAACTCAATTCGTTGTGAGTTCCTGCAAAAATTGACATCGTATCCAAATGCTCTAACATATAATGTACAGCTGCATCGTAATTTTCATCAGTAGCTTCTTTAGAAACACAAATTGGCGAAACATAATTTTTCTCTTCTGCTCTTTTGTTTTCTTTTTCCATGTAGGCACCACGAACCAATTTCATTCCGATGAAAAAGCCTTCATTTTTAGCAACCTCATGAAGATTCTTAAGATAATCCAGACGATCCCAACGATACATTTGCAATGTATTGAAAACAATCGCTTTTTCCTTATTGTATTTACGCATCATGTCAATAACCAAATCATCGGCTGCGTCCTGCATCCAGCTTTCTTCACCATCAATCAGTAAAGCAACATCTTTTTTATGTGCTTCATTACAAACATGATCAAAACGAGCTACTACTCTATCCCACTCTTCTTGCTCTGCCGGAGTTAAGGTCTGTTTTTCTCCTAATTTTTCATACAATTCAAAACGACCAAAACCGGTTGGCTTAAAAACTGCAAACGGAATTGCCAGACGTTCTTTGGCAAATTCGATGGTTTTTAATGTCATTTCCAAAGCCGCATCAAACTGTTCTTCTTCTTCTTTTCCTTCAACTGAATAATCCAAAACAGATGAAACACCTTTAGTAAACATTTTGTCAACTACTGTAATACAATCGTCTTCGTTTACTCCACCACAAAAATGGTCAAAAACGGTTGCACGAATTAATCCTTCAACAGGAAGATTTGCTTTTATAGCAAAATTTGTAACAGCTGTTCCTATCCTCACCAAGGGTTGGCTGTCAATCATTTTAAAAAGAAAATAAGCTCTGTCAAGTTCCGTATCGCTTTTTAACGAAAATGCAACCTGAGTGTTGTCGAATATTTTTTCCATTAAATTTAATTTTTGGGCAAAGATAAAGAGTGTTTTGAATATTATTTAACAAAAGAAGGATATTTTTAAAAATTCATAACATCATTATATCAATTCAAAATTAATTAAGTGAATTCTCTCAGCCTGAAAATTATTAAACGAAGAATTCACAACTTCAAAGAGAAACCAAATCACTTAAAAGTTAATCAACAAAATTTATTTTTAATGATTATAAAAACTCATTTTTAAAACAAATTAGAATCAGGATTTGAATATTATTTAGTTAAAAATGCCTTATTTTGCGCATTCAATTAACCGAAGAATTATGCAATCTATTCAAGCAAATAATTATCTAGTACATTTTAACCAAAATGCATACGAAGCTTTAAACAATCATTTAAAAGAAAACAAATATTCCAATATATTTATTATAGTTGATAATGAAACAAATGAGCATTGCTTACCAAAATTTTTGCCTTTACTGGAAACCGATTTAACTATTGAAATTATAGAATTTGAATCCGGTGAAGTCAATAAAAATATAGAAACCTGTATTCAAATCTGGAATGTGCTTACAGAACTTGGTGCCGACAGAAAATCATTGGTTATTAATCTTGGCGGTGGCGTAGTAACAGATCTTGGCGGATTTGTCGCTTCAACATTTAAACGCGGTGTCGATTTTATTCACATTCCTACTACTCTATTGTCTATGGTAGATGCTTCTGTAGGTGGAAAAACCGGAGTAGATTTAGGAAATCTTAAAAACCAGATTGGTGTTATTAATGTACCTCAAATGGTTTTAATTGACACTCAATATCTTGAAACTTTACCACAAAGCGAAATGCGTTCAGGTCTTGCCGAGATGCTAAAACACGGTTTAATTTATGACGCTCCGTATTGGAGACAGTTTTTAAATTTAGAATCTATTGATTACGCTGATTTTGATGAATTGATTTATCGTTCTGTTGAAATCAAAAATGAGATTGTTATACAGGACCCAACGGAGAAAAACATTCGTAAAGCGTTAAATTTCGGACATACTTTAGGTCATGCCATTGAAAGTTATTTTTTAGAAAGCGAGTCTAAAAAAACCTTGTTACACGGTGAAGCTATTGCTGTCGGAATGATTCTGGAAAGTTATATTTCTTTACACAAAAACTTAATTACGCCTGCAGAATATTCTGAAATTAAAACTGCAATTCAGGGTATTTATGATGATGTGAAATTCGAAGAAAATGACATTGAACCTATCCTTGAATTACTTGTTCACGACAAAAAAAACGAATACGGTTTGATTCAGTTTGCATTGATTGAAGGCATCGGAAAAATAAAAATAAACCAATTGGTTGAAAATAAATTGATTCTGGATGCGTTTCAGGATTATAAATCTTAAACTTTTTTTAATTAAAAGCATTGCATTAGGTATATATTATTTTTTACATTTGCCACAATGAAAACAAACAACAAACAAAGACATTTCAGTTCTTATAGAAACCGTCTCAATAGTTCCCTATTAAGGATACTGAACCGTTTTTATAATAGTAAAAGTCCATTTTGTTTAGATGTTTTTTTATGTTTAAAGGCAGAAAACGAAAAACTGGAAATTGTATTTGCCAATATCAGGGTTTGAATTAAAGATTTAGCAGCGTTTACTAAATTAAAAATTACAACTCTAAATATTGAAACTAAATGAATACAAAATATTCTGACCTAATCAATCAAACATATTATTTTCCACAAGAGGAATTTAAATTAAATAAAGACAACTTACAGTTTCACAATATCGATTTGATGAAATTGGTTGAACAATATGGTACGCCATTAAAATTTACCTATTTACCACAGATTTCTGAAAATATCAACAAGGCAAAAGCCTGGTTCAGAAAATCGATGGAAAAAAACAAATACGAAGCAAAATATTACTATTGCTATTGCACAAAAAGCTCTCATTTTGAATACATTATGAATGAAGCTTTTAAAAATAATATTCACGTTGAAACATCATCAGCTTTTGATATCAATATTGTAGAGAATTTACTCGAAAATGATAAAATCAACAAAAGTACTTATGTAATTTGTAATGGTTTTAAAAGAGATGAATACATTACCAATATTGCCAGATTAATCAATAACGGACATAAAAATACAATTCCGATTATTGATAATTACGAAGAACTTGATCTGCTTCAGGCTGAAATTAAAGGAAAATTCAAAATTGGAATCCGTATTGCTGCTGAGGAAGAACCTAAATTTGAATTTTATACCTCCAGATTAGGTATTGGATATAAAAACATCGTTTCGTTTTACAAAAAACAAATTCAGGAAAATGATAAATTAGAATTGAAAATGCTTCACTTCTTTATCAATACCGGAATTAATGATACAGCCTATTATTGGAATGAGCTGGTGAAATGTATTAAAGTATACATTGCGCTTAAAAGAGAATGCCCAACCCTTGATGGTTTGAACATTGGCGGTGGATTCCCGATTAAAAATTCATTGGCTTTTGAATATGATTACCAATATATGATTGATGAAATTATCAATCAGATTAAAATTGCATGTGACGAAGCTGAAGTTGATGTTCCAAATATTTTTACTGAATTCGGATCATTTACTGTAGGTGAAAGCGGTGGTGCTATCTATCAGATTTTGTATCAAAAGCAACAAAATGACAGAGAAAAATGGAACATGATTGATTCTTCATTCATTACCACTTTGCCGGATACCTGGGCTATCAACAAACGCTTTATTATGCTGGCTGTAAACCGTTGGAATGATACTTACGAACGGGTTTTATTAGGAGGACTAACTTGTGACAGTGATGATTATTACAACTCGGAACAAAATATGAACGCCATTTATCTGCCTAAATACAACAAAGAAAAGCCTTTGTATATTGGTTTCTTTAATACAGGAGCTTATCAGGAAACAATTGGAGGATATGGAGGTTTACATCACTGTTTGATTCCACAGCCTAAACATATTTTGATTGATCGTGATGAAAATGGAATTTTGGGAACTGAAGTTTTTTCAGAACAACAAACATCTGAGGACGTATTAAAGATTTTAGGATACACAAAAAAAACATAAAAAAAAAGTGCAAATTAAAAACTTAATATTTATAAAATCATTAATTTGCAGTAACATCTAAAAGGTTAAACTTTTAATTCAAAAAAAAACAAAAAACAAAAAAAACAAAATGAAAGGACCAATCAGTCAGTTTATTGAAAAACATTATTTACATTTTAATTCTGCTTCTCTGGTTGACGCTGCAAAAGCATACGAACAACAATTAGCAAATGGTGCTAAAATGATGGTAAGTATGGCTGGCGCAATGAGTACGGCAGAAATTGGTAAAATTTTTGCTGAAATAATCAGACAGGATAAAGTACAGATTATTTCATGTACAGGAGCTAATTTAGAAGAGGATATCATGAATTTAGTAGCACACTCACATTATGAGAGAGTGCCAAATTACCGTGATTTAACACCGGAAGATGAATGGGCATTACTTGAAAGAGGTTTAAATCGTGTTACCGACACCTGTATTCCTGAACATGAAGCATTTCGCCGTTTACAAAAACACATTTATAAAATCTGGAAGGATGCAGATGATAAAGGAGAACGTTATTTTCCTCATGAATTCATGTATAAAATGCTATTATCAGGTGTTTTAGAAGAATATTACGAAATTGATTTAAAAGACAGCTGGATGTATGCAGCTGCTGAGAAAAATTTACCTATTATTGTACCGGGATGGGAAGACAGTACTATGGGAAATATTTTTGCCTCCTATGTAATCAAAGGAGATTTAAAAGCATCTACTATGAAATCAGGAATTGAATACATGACATTTCTGGCCGACTGGTACCCAAAAAACAGCACTAACGGTATTGGATTTTTCCAAATTGGTGGTGGTATTGCAGGAGATTTTCCAATATGTGTCGTACCTATGTTATATCAGGATATGGAAATGCATGATATTCCGTTTTGGAGCTATTTCTGCCAAATTTCAGATTCAACAACCAGTTATGGTTCGTATTCCGGAGCAGTTCCAAACGAAAAAATTACCTGGGGTAAATTAGATATAAAAACTCCCAAATTTATTATTGAGTCGGATGCTACCATTGTTGCTCCGTTAATTTTTGCCTATTTATTAGATTTATAGAATATTTATGAAAAGAGTTATAGTAGACTACGCTAAACTTACCAATGAAATTTTGAACCTTTTGGTTGAAAAATTTCCTGATGGTTATGATGATTCGGATGTAATCCGTTTTAGAAATGCTAAAAACGAATTAATAGAAGCTGTTGAAGTAAAAACTGAAGACACTATTTATTTAGTAAAAATCAGTACTAAACTTGCTGATAGAATTGAAAATTATGATGAAGATGATGATATCGACGTAGACGTTGATGTTGATACAATCGAACCCGTTAAAGGTCTTGATATCGATGATGATATTGATGATGATGAGGAAGACGAAAATCTGGACAAACCTGATGTTGATGGTGGAGACGATGATGACGATGATGAAAAAAATGATATTTCTGACGAAGATGACGATGAAGATGACGAAGATTAATTTATCATCTTTTTAATATACTAAAGGAACTCTATTCGGGTTCCTTTTTTTTATTAGTCAAAATACATTACTGCGTTAAACTCAAAAATAAATTTTTATTTATAAGAAAAATATTATAATTTATTCTACATTTGCAAACAAAAATATAAGCCAAATGACTTCAGAAATACTACACGCCAAACTAAAAGAAAATTTTGGGTTTGAAAAATTCAGACCCAATCAGGAGACTATTATTAATACAATTCTTTCTGGTCAGGATACATTGGCCATTATGCCAACGGGAGGCGGAAAATCAATATGTTTTCAGTTGCCGGCATTGGTTTTACCGGGAATTACAATTGTTATTTCGCCCTTAATCGCTCTGATGAAAGATCAGGTAGATAGTTTAAAAGCTAATGGAATATCAGCATGTTATATCAATAGCAGCCAATCCAGCGAAGAACAACAATTTTATATTGAGAATTTAAAATCGAATACTTTTAAACTCGTTTATATTGCACCTGAAAGTTTATCTTATCTGGATGTTATTTTCAATGAATTGACAATCAGCCTGATTGCAATTGACGAAGCACATTGTATTTCTTCGTGGGGACACGATTTTCGTCCGGCTTATACCAATTTAGGATATTTAAAAAGCCGCTTTCCTTCTACTCCTATTTTGGCTTTAACCGCAACGGCAGATAAAGCAACACGTACCGATATTACAAAACAATTAAACTTAAAAAATCCAAAGACATTTGTAGCTTCATTCGATCGTAAAAACTTAAGTTTAGAAGTCCGTCCGGCACTCGATCGCGTAAAACAAATTATTGATTTTGTAGAAAACAAACCCAATGAATCCGGTATTATTTATTGTTTAAGTCGAAAAACTACTGAAGAACTGGCTGAAAAATTACAAAAAAGCGGTATTACAGCAAAAGCATATCACGCTGGTCTGGAAAATAAACTTCGTGCAAAAACGCAAGATGAATTTATAAATGATGATTGTCAGGTAGTTTGTGCTACAATTGCTTTCGGAATGGGAATCGATAAATCTAACGTTCGCTGGGTTATCCATTATAATTTACCAAAAAATATTGAAGGCTATTATCAGGAAATTGGCCGTGCCGGACGTGACGGTTTACCTGCAGAAACTGTTTTGTTTGAAAGTTATGCCGATGTAATTCAGCTTCAGAAATTTGCTTCAGAAGGATTAAACTCTGATGTACAGCTGGCAAAATTAGACCGAATGAAACAATACGCCGATGCCCTGAGTTGCCGAAGAAAAATCCTGCTCTCGTATTTTGGTGAGTTGGTGACCGAAAATTGTGGCAATTGTGATATTTGCAAAAAACCGCCAGTCTTTTTTGACGGGACTATTTTGGCACAAAAAGCATTGTCTGCCATTACTCGTTTACAGGAATCAGAACCTCTGGCAGTAATTGTTGATTTTTTAAGAGGCTCAAAAAACGCATATATCTACGAAAAAAATTATCAAGACCTAAAAACCTACGGAATTGGTGCTGATATTTCATGGTATGACTGGAATCAATATCTTATTCAATTAATAAATTTAGGATATTGCGAAATTGCTTTTCATCAACACAACAAAATTTTATTAACTCCTTTTGCAAAAAAAGTTTTGTTTGAAGGTGAAAAAGTAAAATTAACAACCGTTATTAAAAAAGTAATTGATAAAAACGAAATCAAAGAAGCAAAAGCTAAAGCCACTAAAAACTCTCTTTTTGAAACCCTTCGAAAATTACGCTACGAAATTGCTCTGGAAGATGAAGTTCCTGCCTATGTGATTTTTAGTGATGCCGCTTTAAGACAAATGGAAACTTTACGACCAATGAGCGATGAAGAATTTCTGGCTATTGACGGAGTTGGAAAAGCTAAGCTTGAAAAATATGGTTCAGAATTTATAAATGCCATTATTGAATTTCAAAAAAGCAAAAAAACAAATACAAAAGCAAAAAAAGAAAGCAGTACTTATAAAACTACTTTAGAGCTTTTTGAAAAAGGAGATACAATCGAAGAAATAGCAGCAAAAAGAAATCTTGGTCTTTCAACTGTTATTTCGCATTTGGCAAAATTATATCTGGATGGAGTTGATATAGATGTCAGTCAATTTATTTCTGATGAAGAAGTGACTCTATTGCAAAAAGCCCAAATAGAGCTTGAAAATCCAAATGCATTAAAACCTTATTTTGATCATTTTGAGGAAAAAATGGGTTATGATAAAATTCGGTTTGGTCTTACTGTACTTGAGAAACAGAAACAATAGATAATAAAAATCCAAATTCCAATCTAAAAATTCAGATTGGAATTTGGGTTTTTCATAATTGTACTATTTATCTAAATTTGATAAAAAAGTTTCCTGAAAATTTTTAATTATGCTATTCATTTCTTCTTTTTGCTCAACCGAAACTTCGTATATTGATTCAAATCTTACGTTACATTTATTTTCTTCTTGTGAAATAACTGTAAAAACACCTTCATAATTAAACACAGGCATTGGTGTCGATAAAATAATAAATTTCATCTCTAATTTGCTTCGATCAATTGATGTTAGCTTTTCAATAATCACATCTCCACCTTTTATATAAATTGTTCGAACAGCTCCTATTCCACTTCCTTCTACAATAACTTTTTCAATAAGATCCGGTACAAATTTTTCTGTACCTCCAAAATCAACTAATTTTTCCCAAACTTTTTGTGCATTAAGATTTACAGTCGTTTCTGATATCTTACTAACTTTTACTTTACTCATTTTTATAATTTTATAATTTGAGCAAAAATAAAACTGCAAAAAAGAACTAAATTTAGATTATAATCGAAAGTATCAGTATTAGTTCAAAAGTTTATCAGTTCTCCTTTTAATAAGAAACTGTTTTGGAGAAATACCAAATTGCTTCCCAAATAAATTAATGAAATAGGAAACATTTTCATACCCAGCTTCAAACGAAATTTGTTCAATATTTAAATTTGTATTCGTTAAAAGTTCAATAGCTTTTTCAAGACGTTTCTTTATGATCCATTTTTTAGGAGGCATTCCAAATTTTCTTTGGAAATCCCTATTAAAAGAAGAGATACTTCTTCCTGCTAAAAAGGCATAATCTTCAATAGATAAAGGTTTATCAAAATTTTCCAATATTAATTCTTCAAGGTTTCTTTTCTTTTTAGTATTTAACGATAGTAAAATTTGAATTAAATGATTCTGTTGCGATGAATTATAAATTAAATACAGTAATTCTAAAAGTTTCAGTTTTGTAACTTCTTTATTTGTATTTTCAGTGTATACTTTAAGGATAGATTCTGTAAATGCTCTAATATTTTCCGAATAATTTAAAAGCAAGGAAGGTTTTGAATTTAAAGAAGTTACGGGTTTAATTTCTCCTAAAAATTCATTGATGATTTCTTCTTCAAAAAAATAAAAAACAGCTTCAAATTCCCCGTCTTCAGGTAATATATCCGAAATCATATATCTTCCTTTTGGTATAAAAACCAACTGATTCTGAGTTGCATAAAACCGCTCTTCATCATAATAGGTTTCAATATTTAATTCACCTTTTAAAACAACGGATAAAACATGAGAAGAAACATAATGATCTGTATTGATATCTATGGTATCCATGGTTTTATGCACGATGCAAGATAAACCGTTAACCATAATTTTTCTAACACTTTTGTGCTGATATAAAAGCTGAGGAACTACCTTCATTCTGTTATAATTTAAAATTCCAAATTCCAAAACTGATAATTCAGATTGAAATTTGGAATTTATATTTGAAACATTCAAGACCCCAGGAGTCTTATTGAAACTTTATTTCAATGTTTTTGCATTTTTTACATTCTGATCTGTCAAAGCCAAAGCCAAAACTTCACTCATTTCTTTTACATAGTGAAAAGTCAGGCCTTCCAGGTATTCTGCTTTGATCTCATCGATATCACTTTTGTTTTCATAACACAAAATGATTTCTTTAATATTTGCTCTTTTCGCAGCTAAGATTTTCTCTTTAATTCCGCCAACAGGCAATACTTTTCCACGAAGCGTAATTTCACCAGTCATGGCTAAGCTTTTCTTTACTTTCTTTTGAGTCAATAATGATACTAATGAAGTCAGCATTGCAATACCCGCACTTGGTCCGTCTTTTGGTGTTGCCCCTTCCGGAACGTGTAAATGGATATTGTATTTTTGGAATAATTCTACACTTAAGCCTAATTTTTTAGCATTAGCTTTAATGTATTCCAAAGCAATAGTCGCTGATTCTTTCATGACATTTCCAAGATTTCCGGTAATGGTCAAAGCGCCTTTTCCTTCAGAAATTAACGATTCTATAAACAAAATATCTCCACCAACACTTGTCCAGGCCAAACCTGTAACTACTCCGGCAACATCGTTATTTTCGTATTTGTCACGCTCTAATCTTGGCACTCCCAGAACAGTAATAATATCTTCGTCAGTAACTTTTTTGTTGTATTCCTCTTCCATCGCAACGGCTTTTGCAGCATTACGAATTACCTGGGCAATTTTAGTTTCTAAATTGCGAACACCGGATTCGCGTGTGTAACCTTCAACGATTTTCTCTAACTGTTTCTTACCAATTGTTAAATCTTTGGCAGTCAATCCGTGTGCTTCCAATTGTTTTGGGAAAAGATGTCTTTTGGCAATTTCTACTTTTTCTTCGATAGTATAACCTGACATTTTAATTACTTCCATTCTGTCACGCAAAGCCGGTTGAATGGCTGACATATTGTTTGAAGTTGCAATAAACATCACTTTAGACAAATCATACCCCATTTCAAGGAAATTATCATAGAAAGAACTGTTTTGCTCCGGATCTAAAACTTCCAATAAGGCTGAAGATGGATCACCGCTATTTCCGTTTGACAATTTATCAATTTCATCTAAAATAAAAACCGGGTTTGATGTTCCTGCTTTTTTTAAACTCTGAATAATTCGTCCCGGCATGGCTCCAATATACGTTTTTCTGTGCCCGCGAATCTCTGCTTCGTCACGTAAACCACCTAATGAAATACGAACATACTCACGGCCTAAAGCCTCAGCAACAGAACGGCCAATAGATGTTTTTCCAACTCCCGGAGGTCCTGTCAAACAAATAATTGGCGACTTCATATCGTTACGAAGTTTCAATACTGCCAGATGTTCAATCATTCTTTTCTTAACTTCTTCAAGTCCAAAATGATCTTTATCTAATATTTTCTGAGCGAATTTTAAATCAAATTTATCTTTAGAATATTCGCCCCAGGGCAATTCTAAAAATAACTCCAAATAGTTACGCTGAATTCCAAAATCAGGTGATTGCGGATTCATTCTGCGCATTTTAGACAATTCTTTTTCGAAATGCTTCTGCGTTTTTTCGTCCCATTTTTTGGTTTTTGCCTTCTGCCCCATCTCGTCCATTTCTTCTTCCTGCGAAACGCCGCCCAGTTCTTCCTGAATGGTTTTCATTTGCTGGTGAAGAAAATATTCACGTTGTTGCTGGTCTAAATCAAAACGAACTTTTGACTGAATGTCATTTTTCAATTCTAATTTTTGCAGCTCTACGTTCATATAACGTAAGGTTTCAAGTGCTCTGTCTTTTAATCCGTTTATCGATAGCAAACCTTGTTTTTCTTTTACCGATAAATTCATATTCGATGAAACAAAATTGATCAAAAATGATTGGCTTTCAATATTTTTAATTGCAAAAGTTGCTTCTGACGGAATATTTGGACTTTCCTTAATAATTTGAATAGCCAATTCTTTTACAGAATCTAAAATAGCTGTAAACTCAGTATCATTTTCATCAGGACGTTCTTCCGAGACTTCTTTGATAGTTGCCGTAATATAGGGCTCTTCTGAAACTACTTCGTCAATTTCGAAACGCTTTTTTCCTTGTAAAATAACCGTAACATTTCCGTCAGGCATTTTTAAAACACGCAGAATTCTTGCTACAGTTCCTATTTTATGAATATCATCTTTTGACGGATCTTCATCTTCTTCATTAATCTGTGAAACAACTCCGATAATTTTTCCGCCGGCATTTGCATCATTAATTAATTTTATTGATTTATCCCTTCCTGCAGAAATCGGAATAACAACACCCGGAAATAAAACGGTATTTCGTAAAGGTAAAATTGGTAACGAAAGCGGAAGCTCTTCATTGTTCATTTCCTCTTCGTCTTCGGGAGTTAATAATGGAATTAATTCTGCTTCCGAGTCAAATTCCTGAAGTGACAGATTGTCAATAGTAAGTATTTTATGGTTTGACATAATAATATATAAGTCGTTTTGTCATTAAAATGTTTGTTCTAATCTCAAATACAAACTATGAAAGCTGTGTTTTAAATAAAATCAGGCTAAAAATTGTCTTTGAAAGTTAGGTCATAAAAATAGACAATCATTATGCCAAAACAAACTTAAAGTTTATTTTATTCAGTTCAAAACCGTGAGTTTATTAACAACTTTTATAAAAACAAAAAACCCGAAATTGATTTCGGGTTTTTCATAATCTTAATTTTAAAAACTTTATTTTTTTATGTATGAAGTTAATTCACTTACTGAATCACCAGTTTTTGATCTAATAATTCCAACATCTTTTGCAACCCAATATTCTGTATCAACAGAAACTGCACCTTCACCTTCAACTTTAGATTCCTGATGAATTTTAAACTTAATAACGTCTTTATAAGAAACTCCTTTAATTGTAGCTGTTACACCTTTTTCTAAAATTGTCCCTGTATATTTTGACGTCATTTTAATATTAGGAAAATTAGGAATATTATATGAGGTTTCCTGGCTAAAACTTCCTGTCCAAGTTTGGTTGGCTTCCAGATAATCTTTTAATAGAATAAATTCATATCCTGTGATTTTACCTGTAATTCCTTCACTGTTGAAAACAATATCATTTAACTTTATATAGTAATCACCTTTAACTTTTTTGATTGAAACTGTTGCTCCCCCTGAAACTTCTTCACCTACTCCGGCAAATTGATCAAACTTAAAATAAGTATCATCATTTATTTTTTCTGAACTAACAATTTTCATTACAGATTCAGATCCATTTTGGTCTAAAACCCATTGATTACCAACAGCAGTTGGCCAGTAATCTCCTGTAGACTCCTCAGCAGTGTTTTCATTTGAATCATCACTACTACATGATGTTAGCATAAAACCTGTTATTAAAAACAGGACAAATACACATTTGTTTAATTTTTTCATAGCTTAAATTTATTTTTCGTGTGCGAAAATACTACAAAAAATGATTTGTTTTATGCTTTTTTTAACAAATTTAATAACCAATTAATTAAAACAACAGCAAGCATTAATACTCAACTAGTTAAAAATGCAGCCATATCTTTTTCATGCATAAAATACATACTTGTTAATCAACTTAGAAAACTGCAATTCCAAAAATTACAATTAATTTTATCAAAACTGTAACAAATCAAAAAAAGGAAGGTCATTTATATAAAACCAGCAATCATTACTTGAACATAACCAATCAAAATATCGAAGAGTTAATCAAACTTTGTAAAGAAAACAATCAAAAAGCACAATTTGAAGTTTACAATCGTTATTGTAAAGCTATGTACAATGTGGCTTACAGAATTGTAAAAGATGAACATTTTGCACAAGACGTCATGCAGGAAGGTTTTTTGAAAGCTTTTACAAAAATCAACGATTATAAACAGGAAGTTGCATTTGGAGCATGGCTTAAAAAAATCATCATTAATTATAGTATTGATTTTTATAAAAAGAATAATGCTTTTCAGATGGAAGACCTGAACAAAACACTTTATAAAATTGAAGAAAACGATACTCTTTTTTCTGAGAATATCGATTTAAATTCACTTAAAGTGAAACAGGTTTTAGATACTATTTCAGGTTTAAAAGATAGTTACCGAATGGTTTTAACACTCTTTTATATTGAAGGTTATGATCAGGAAGAGATTAGCGAAATCTTAAATATCAGTTATGCCAATTGCAGGACTACATTAAGCAGAGCTAAAGAAAGTTTGCGAAAAAAATTAGAGGAAGTATGAAATCGTCACTAAAAATCTGTTTGTGCAAACAAACAGTAATAAATAAAAGACGATACCATATATCACCTTTGAAAAATAAATTTTGGATATATGAAAAAGGAAAATGACAATTTAGATCAATTATTTGAAAAATTTGAAAATCAGTGGGATGTACAGGAAATGAATTCTGATCATCAGCTTGACTTCTTAAATAAATTAAATAATAAAAAGAGACCTAAGAAAAATTATTACGCTGTTTTGGGAATTGCCGCTTCGATTGTCCTGTTGCTGGGAATATCAGTTTTTTACAATAATGAAAAACCTAAGGAATACAAATTTGCATCCAAAGAAACCAAAAGAACAGATTCTATTTTTAGCATATTAATTGATAATGAACTGGTTAAATTAAAAGGGAAAAGTTCTCCTGAAAACGAGCAAATCATAAAGGACGCTCTTAAACAAATGAAAGTTTTTGATACCGATTATCAGAAAATCATAAATGAGCTAGAAAAAAATGGTGAAAACAAGCAGATTATTTATGCTATGATCAACAATCTCCAAACCCGTATTTCATTTTTACAAACGGTTTTAAAACGAATTGAAGAAAACGAAAATTTAAAAAATACTACACATGAAAAAACATTATAACATACTCATCCTATTTATCCTGATTCCCTTTTTAGGGTTTTCAAATGATGATACTTTTATCTCAAAACAAAAAAGCATCAAAAAAACCTATATCGTCAATTCGAATGCGGGAATTGATATTGACAATAAATATGGAAATATCACTGTCTCAACATGGGATGAAGATAAAATCGATCTTGAAATTACCATAAAAGTTACCGGTGGAAACGAAAATTGGGTAAACGAAAAACTAAATAGTATTGATGTTGATATTACTGCTCTTAAGTCTATGGTTACGGCTATTACTAAAATTGGGAATTCATCTTTGAAAAGCAAAGGAAGCAGTAACTGTTTTGAGATTAATTATGTGATTAAAATCCCAAAAAACGGAACCGTAAAACTAAACAATAAATACGGAAATATTGCAGCAATAAATTTAGAATCAACAACTGATATCGCATGTAAATATGGCAAAGTTACCCTTGGAAAACTAAATGGGTCGAACAATCGAATTCAAATTGAATATTGTCAAAATTCAAATATTGATTACATTAAAAACGGAACAATTGAAGCTCGATATTCTGGCTTAAAAATAAATGATTCCGGAAATTTGAATTTAGATACAAATTACACAGATTTGGTTATTTCTGAAGGACAAAATATTAAATACGATTGTAATTACGGAAATTTTAAATTTCAAAAAATAAACTCATTTTCAGGGTCCGGTAATTACCTGACTGTCAATATTGCCGAAATTTCAAATAATATAAATATAGATACCAATTACAGCAAAATAAATATTGCAGCCTTAACGGAAAATGCTAATAATGTCAATATTAATTCTGGTTATTCTGATGTTTCCTTGGGCTATGATACAAATTATGCTTTTGATTTTGATATTAATACCAAATATGGAAATATAAAAAAAGACGGTTCTTTGGATATTTCGGTTTCAGAAAACAAAAGCAATAAGAAAAGAGTAAGCGGATTCAATAAGAAGAAAGGGCAAAATAAAATCATGGTCAATTCTAATTATGGCAATGTAACTTTAACCAAAAAACAATAAATATTTTACTTTATTACTTTTTTTAATAGTTAAAACACCAGTTTGTAGTACTGGTGTTTTTTTGTTTTTAGATCTAAAGATATATTTCATAAGACCTTTCGGCTGTCTTTGCCATTCGGCTAAAAAATTACTATTTTTGCACACTAAATTTTATGTCATGCCGAAAAGAAAATATAAAATAGCCGTTGTTCAGTTGAATCTTAACGACGTTGCCGAAAATAATCTTAAAAAATGTATTAGTTGGGTAAAAGATGCTGCCAATAAAGGTGCAGAAGTTATCCTATTACCTGAATTATATAGCAGTCATTATTTTTGCCAAAGTGAAGATGTAGATAATTTTGCATTGGCAGAACCACTTTACAGCACTTCATTTATTGCTTTTAGCGAACTGGCAAAAGAATTAGGAGTGGTTATTATTGTTCCTTTTTTCGAAAAAAGAATGGCTGGAATTTATCATAATAGTGCCTATATTATTGATACGGACGGAACAGAAGCAGGTTTATACCGTAAAATGCATATTCCGGATGATCCACATTTTTACGAAAAATTCTATTTCACTCCAGGTGATTTAGGTTTTCAGGCAATACAGACTAAAAAAGGAAAAGTCGGAACTCTTATTTGTTGGGATCAATGGTATCCTGAAGCAGCTCGTATTACAGCTTTAAAAGGTGCAGAAGTATTATTTTATCCTACAGCAATTGGATGGCATCCAAAAGAAAAAGAACAATACGGTGAAAACCAATATGGTGCGTGGATGAATGTTATGAAAGGACATGCTGTTGCAAATGGTGTTTTCGTTGCCGCAGCAAACCGAATTGGTTTAGAACAATATATTGATGGAACTGACGGAATTCAGTTTTGGGGAGCTTCGTTTATTGCTGGTCCTCAAGGTGAAATTTTAGCGCAGGCATCTCATGATCAGGAAGAAATTTTAATTGCCGAAGTTGACTTGGATCTTCAGGAAAATGTACGTCAGAACTGGCCTTTCTTCAGAGATAGAAGAATTGATGCTTTTGGAGATATAACCAAAAGAGCAATTGACTAATTATGGATTTTAAATCATAAAAAAGCGGTTTCAAAATATTTTGAGACCGCTTTTTTATAAGTTTTATTTAAAATATTAGTCTACTACTTTAAAAGTAACTCTTCTTACAATCTGACGGGCTTCTTTTGAATTTTTGTTAACAGAAGCATCTTCTCCATTACCGCTAACATTCAATCTTGAAGCATCAATTCCGGCATTGATTACAATATTTTTAACTGCTTCAGCTCTTTTTTGTGATAACGTTTGGTTATAACTTGTACTTCCAATTTCATCAGCATACCCTATAATATCGGCCTTTTTAGATGGATTGTTTTTCAAATATTTTACCAAAAAGTCAACACCGGATAAAGAAGCGTTCGTTGGTTTTGATGAGTTAAAATCAAAATAAACATTTACATATCCTTCGTTAATAAGTTCCTCAACAGTACTATCTGTAACGCCTTTACCGTTTTGTCCGTATGTTTTTTCCAGATAGCTTTCTAATTCATCCGGTACACCATTTTGATTATTGTCAATAGATTGTCCTTTTGTATTTACAGCAACTCCGGTAATAGAATTTGGTTCTAAGTCATACAAATCAGCTACACCATCTTTATCAGTGTCTAAAAGGCCTTTTTCAACTAACTCCACTCTTCTTTCCAGTTCCCCATATTTATCAGTTTCACCAACCCAGTCAGCATGTTTTTCATTTTTACCTAAATAAAATGTCAAACCAACAGATGCATTTAATATAACACCATCAAAAGGACCGGTTCTGGCCACACTCATTCCGTCGAAGTTCCAGTTTTGTTTTCCGTTAACTATTCCTGTAAGATCACCAGTCAGAACAGCTCTATTGCTTAATTTAATTTGGCCGGTCAGGCCAAGAATTCCATTACCCATATAATCTTCTCCATCAAAACCATTCTTAGATGTTAGTTGAGAAACTCCAACTCCACCATGAACCAGTAACCCAAAAGTATCGGTCCAGTTTTCAAAGTTCAAAGCTCTTCCCATATTGATTACTCCTTGCAGACTTGTTCTTAAATATGTACTTTCAAACGGAGCTGTATTATCGCGTTCCTGAAATTTATCATATCCAAAATCCAGTTTAAAACCAAATTTTGGATCAATCATATATCTTACTCCTAAATCAGCGTGAAACGGATTAAGGGTTGCAGTGGCGTAACTTGCCGTCATCGTTCTCATTGGTTTGTTAACACCGCCATTTAGTTCAATCGACCATCTGTTATAATCAGGTTTGTCAATTGAAGGTTTTGCCGAAGCTGTTGTCATATCTTGAGCACTGGTAGCAAACGATACGATCAAAAATGATACTAATAATAATTTCTTTTTCATGATGTTTAAATTTATGTTTGGTTTTATTTAAAATTTATGTCAAAATTATATTACATGCGTCACAACATGTTGCATTTAGTGTTACATAATTCCCATATTTAACATTTTATTTCATAAAATATACTAAATAGTTATTAATACTTCATTAAAAACTAGCATTCACTCCTTTTTTGATTTTCTTATTTTATATTGTTTTAAACCTGACTGATAGATTTTTATAGTTTTTCACCTTTAGGAATATTTCCAGGGTTACCATCTGTTTTTACAGTAGGAAAAGCCTTTTTGTTTTTATAATCCTTACGAATCATTACCTTTGTACTCTTTTTAAATTTAGAACCATTTTATGTCAACAAATAATAGAAGATTCCCTGCAGAATGGGAAAAACAACAAGGAATTGTATTGTGTTTTCCACATAATGGTAATGACTGGCCAGGAAAATATGAAGCTGTTCAATGGGCTTTCGTAGAATTTATTAAAAAAGTAGCCTCTTTTGAAACTGTTTTTTTGGTCGTAGCAGATGAAAAATTAAAAGAAAAAGTAACAGAAATACTCGAAAGAGCAAGAGTAAATATTGCGAATGTTTCTTTTATCATTCACAAAACAAACAGAAGCTGGATGCGTGATTCCGGGCCCATTATTGTAAAAAATGGTTCAAAAAGAGAAGCTTTGAATTTTAATTTTAATGGTTGGGCAAAATATAAAAACTATCAGCTAGATAAATTTGTTCCGGGTAAAATAGCTGACTTTATTGATGTTCCCTTAACGCAGGTGATGTATAAAGGAAAGCCAGTAATTGTTGAAGGCGGAGCAATTGATGTAAACGGAAAAGGAACTTTACTGACTTCTGAAGAATGTTTGATGCATCCGACAATTCAGGTTAGAAATGCGGGTTTTACCAAAGAAGATTATGAAGCTGTTTTTAAAGAATATCTTGGTGTTACCAATGTAATTTGGCTAGGAGACGGAATTGAAGGTGATGATACTCACGGTCATATTGATGATTTATGCCGATTTGTAAATGAAGATACGATTGTAACAATTGTAGAAACTGATAAAAACGATTCAAACTACAAACCGTTACAGGATAATTTGAAACGTTTACAAAATGCAAAATTAGAAGATGGAAAATCACCAATAATTGTTGCATTGCCAATGCCAAAACGTGTTGATTTTGAAGATTTAAGATTACCAGCGAGTTATGCTAATTTCCTGATTTTGAATAATTGTGTTTTAGTTCCGACGTTTAATGATAGTAACGACAGAGTTGCTTTGAATATTCTATCTGAATGTTTCCCGGATCGTGAAGTAATCGGAATTAGTTGCATCGATTTTATTTGGGGATTTGGAACTTTACATTGTTTGAGCCAGCAGATTCCTGCTTAGTTTTTTGTAATAAAACCTTAATAGGCATAAAAAAAACTTGTTAGAAACTAACAAGTTTTTTTATTTATCAAAAATGTCTCATAACTTATTCTCCACTAATATGAAGTTCATTAAACTCTTTATCAACAATTAAGAAATGATTTGCTTCTAAAGTAACTGAATCAAACTCAATTTTTTCATTATCAATTTCTATTTCAGTAACTTTAAACGGTAATCCTATTAAGTTTATCTTATATTTAGTGTAAGATGTATCATATTTACCCTCTTTATGTAACTGAACAATTAGTTCTTTTTCTTTCCCGATAGTCCTGAAAGATAAAAAGCTGTAACGCCCTTTTTTATAATCGTATCCATCCTGGGCATCTTCATAAACTACAGATTTCTCCTTACCGTTTTTATAATATAAATCAAGTGTCAATTCATCAAATTCAAGTTCCCCAACAAATTGCTGTACAGGATATTTTGGAATTACAGCACCTGCTTTTACAAAAACCGGAATTTCATCAAATTTAGTATCAATCCAGACTTCCCTGCCTCCTGTTACAAATTCATTTGTCCAATAGTTATACCATTCCCCTCTTGGAATATACATTCTTCTGCCTAAAGAATTAGGTTCAAGTATCGGGCATACTAATATTTGGTTTCCGAATATAAATTCGTCATTTCTATAATGTGTCTGGGTATCATCCTGATCATAATACACCAAAGGTTTTAACATTGGAATTCCTTCTTCAATATATTGCCAGAACATGGTATACAGATAAGGCAATAATTGATAACGCAAATTAATAAATTTACGTGTAATATTAATCACTTCTTCATCAAAAGCCCAAGGCTCCTGATTGCCATGATCTCCGGAAGAATGTGTTCTGCAAAAAGGGTGAAAAACACCTAACTGAATCCAGCGTGCATATAATTCCCCTGTTGGCTGTTCTGCAAATCCACCAATATCAGAGCCTGTAAAACCCATTCCGGAAATACTCATACGCTGTACCTGGATATTGGCAATCCACAAATGTTCCCACGTTGCTACATTATCTCCTGTCCAGGATGATGTATACCGCTGCGCTCCTGAATAAGCGGAACGCGTAATTACAAATGGACGTTTCGGGTAAGCAAATCTTTTCACACCATGATAGGTTGCCCTTGCCATTTGAGTACCGTAAATATTGTGTGCTTTTCTGTGACTGCAAGGGTTTCCATCATAATCATGACGAACATCCATTGGGAAAGTTTTATTTGGGACTTCCATAACAGCAGGTTCGTTCATATCGTTCCAAACGCCTTTTACACCAATATCCGAGATTAATTCTTTAAATAATCCTGCCCACCATTCACGAACAACAGGATTTGTATAATCAGGAAAATTACATTCGCCTGGCCAGACTTTCCCTTTCATATAAGGTCCATCAGCTCTTTTACAAAAATAATCTTTTTCTAAAGCTTCTTTATAAACCGAATATTCTTTATCAATTTTAATTCCCGGATCTATAATTACAATTGTTTTGAATCCATCTTCGGCTAATTCTGCAACCATTTTCTTTGGATCCGGAAAATATTCTTTGTTCCAGGTAAAACATCGAAACCCTTCCATATAATCGATATCCAAATAAATTGCATCACATGGGATTTTTAATTCCCTGAATTTAGATGTAATTTCTTTTACTTTGCTCTCCGGATAATAACTCCATTTACATTGATGATATCCTAAAACCCAAAGCGGTGGCAGTTCCGGTTTTCCGGTCAAATCTGTATAAGTGGTGACTACATCCTGCATCTGAGGACCATAAACAAAATAATAATTCATTTCGCCGCCTTCAGCCCAAAAGCTTGTAACATTTCTTCTTTCCTGACAAAAATCAAAAAAAGTCCTAAATGTATTGTCAAAGAATATACCGTATGATTGTTTATTTTGTAAGCCAATATAAAACGGAACTACTTTATATAATGGTTCCTGATCTTTTTGATAGGCATATTGATCGGTAGCAAAATTTTCAACTCTTTTGCCTTTTAAATTCATTTGGGTAGCTTTATCTCCAAGACCGTAAAAACATTCTCCGTCTTTAGAAGATTTACTCATTTTTACAATATTCCCTCCATATTCATAGCTTTCTTCCCAATGAAATCCAAGTTCATCTTCCAAAATCAGTTGGTCATTCAAATCAAAAATTGACAAACGAAGATCTATTTTTTGAATTTTACATTTGACCTTACTGGTTCTGATCAGAAAAAAAGTTTCTTCTTCTGTAAGTTCAAGAAAGTTATATCCATGTAATTGGCTTTTGTCGATAGCATACGAAAAGTCATTACTAAAATAGCCTTTGGTAGTAAATCGAAACCGAATTAAACTATCTCTTAGAATTGTTACTTTTAAGATTACCTTATTGTCCGTATGAAAAAAAATGGAGTCTCCATGGTGTTCATGCGACACAATTTTTGACGGATACAAATCTCCTTTATATTCTAATTGTGTATTTACGATCATATTTGCTAACGAATTAATTAAACCAACTCTTCTTCTGTTCCAAACATACAAAAAAACTAAGTAAGCCTGTATGAATATTAGGTTTATTCACGAAAACGTTTTTTTTGACTGAGTGATAAATTACATGTCAAAAAATAAACAATTCGGTAATTTATATCTGAAAAAATCATAAAATCACAGCGCCTGAAAAAATAATTTTTACTGCACAAATGAATAAACCGTAACACTTAAAGGAGGCAGAATCAATTCGATGGAAAAATGGCTGCCATCATACGGTGAAGGTTCAATTTTTAATACCCCTGAATTACCAACTCCGCTTCCGCCATAAAGCTGAGAATCACTATTAAAAATTTCTTTTAATATTCCTTTTTGAGGAATTCCAATTCTGTAATTTTCACGAATAATGGGAGTAAAATTACAGACAATTATTAAATTCTCCTGCGGTTTAATTCCTTTTCTGATATAAGATAAAACAGCATTCTGATGATCTGAATAATTAATCCATTCGAAACCTTCTCCACTAAATTGTTTTTCATACAAAGCCGGATGTGATTTATATAATTGATTCAAATCAGTAATCACTTTTTTAATCCCTGCATGATAGTCGTATTGCAATAAATGCCAATCCAGGCTATTCTCGAAATTCCATTCGGAACTTTGACCAAATTCAGAACCCATAAATAATAATTTGGTTCCCGGATGGGTAAACATATAGCCATAAAGCAACCTTAAGTTTGCAAATTTCTGCCATTCATCACCAGGCATTTTATTCAAAACTGATTGTTTTCCGTACACCACTTCATCATGCGAAAAAGGCAGCATGAAATTTTCGGTAAAAGCATAAGTCATTGAAAAAGTCAAATCATTTTGATGGTATTTTCTATAAACAGTTTCTTTCTGAAAATATTTTAAAGTATCGTGCATCCATCCCATCATCCATTTCATTCCAAAACCTAAACCACCGGCAAAGGTTGGACTGGAGACCATAGGAAAAGAGGTACTCTCTTCTGCAATTGTCTGAACACCATCAAAATTAGCATAAATAACTTCATTGAATTCTTTAAGAAAACTAATGGTGTCCAAATTTTCTCTTCCACCATAAATATTAGGTTCCCATTCGCCTTCATTTCTAGAATAATCCAAATACAGCATAGAAGCTACTGCATCAACCCGTAAACCATCAACATGATAATGCTGCAGCCAAAAAACGGCATTACTAATTAAAAAAGCGCGGACTTCATTACGGGCGTAATTAAAAACAAGGCTTTTCCAATCCGGGTGATATCCTTTTCTGCGATCAGGATGTTCGTATAAATGTGACCCGTCAAAAAATCCTAAACCATGTGCATCGTCAGGAAAATGTGATGGAACCCAGTCTAAAATCACACCAATACCTGCCTGATGCAATTTATCTACCAGCACCATAAAATCCTGCGGTTTTCCAAAACGTGAAGTAGGCGCAAAATATCCAACCAGCTGATATCCCCATGACGGATCGTAAGGATACTCCATAATGGGCATAAACTCTACGTGTGTGAATCCTGTTTCCTTAACATAAGCCACCAAATCATCCGCAAGTTCCAAATAAGTTAAAAACCGATTGTGATCGCCACGTTTCCAGGAACCTAAATGTACTTCGTAAACCGAATAAGGTTTATCCAAAGCATTGTTTTCCTGACGTGATTGCATCCATTTATCGTCTTTCCAATTATAATCCAAATCCCAGACTACAGAAGCTGTATGAGGCGGTTTTTCACAATATAAAGAAAAGGGATCGGCCTTTTCAGTTACAATTCCGTTGATATTGGACTGAATTTTATATTTATAAATTGCTCCTTTGATTAAATTTGGAATAAATCCTTCCCAAATTCCGGAAGAATCCCAGCGTACCTGAAGCAAATGCTCTCCCTGTGTCCAGTAATTAAAATCTCCAACAACCGAAACAGATTGGGCTGTGGGGGCCCAAACGGCAAAATAAACGCCTTTCACTCCATTAACTTCTACCAAATGAGCACCTAGCTTTTCGTATAATTTAAAGTGTTTCCCTGCTTTGAATAAATCGATATCAAAATCAGTAAATAGAGAATGCGTAATAACGTTGGACATATATTGAGTTCTTAGTAATTAGTACCTAGTACTTAGTAATTAGTTTTTTTGATTTTGATACGTAGTTATTAGTAGTTAGTATTTAGTACAAAGTAACACTCTTTACTAATCACTAAAAACTAATTACTAGGGCCTAAAACATTAATCTATTCTGAAATTATCCGGAAGCACAGCTCCTTTTTTAATCACAACAATACCGTCTTTTATAGTGTACAAATCATTGGTAAAATTCTCCAAATGTTTGCCTCCGTTAACATGAACATTGTTTCCTATTCGTACATTTTTATCAACCAAAGCATTTTTTATAAAACAATTATTTCCTATTCCAACATGTATTTTATTGTTGGCGGTATCCTGATTCATTTCATCCAGATCCTGATAAAAATCATTCCCCATGACATAAGAATGCTGAATAACTGTTCCTTCACCAATTCTCGATCGGATACCAATTACAGAACTTTTAATTTCCTGGGCATTAATGATACAGCCTTCAGAAATCAGAGATTGGTTGATATTTGAGTTTCTGAATTTTGAAGGAGGCAATAATCTCGGACGTGTAAAAATCTTATTCTCATTATCAAACAAATTAAATTCCGGTATATCTGCTGTCAAGCCAATATTTGCCTCGAAAAAGGAATCTATGTTTCCAATATCTGTCCAATATCCTTCATATTGGTAACTTAAAATTTTATGTTTTCCAACGGCTTGCGGAATAATTTCTTTTCCAAAATCCTTAGTATCCGGATTAGCCATTAAATCTATCAATAATTGACGATTGAAAATATAAATTCCCATTGAGGCCAGATATTTTTTTCCTTTGGCCTGCATTTGTTCACTTACTTCAGATTCCCATTCAGGTAAAAGCGACGCATCCGGTTTTTCTATAAAAGCTTCAATGCAGTTTTCATGATTGGTTTTAAGAATTCCAAATTCCGGGGCATCTTTTGCATTTACAGGTAAAGTAGCTATAGAAATGGCTGCATCTGCCGCAATATGAGCTTCCAGCATTTCGTTAAAATCCATTTGATACAATTGATCACCGGATAAAATTAAGGCATATTCAAAATCATGCTTTAAGAAATGTGACATACATTGGCGAACAGCATCCGCAGTTCCCTGAAACCATGTTGGATTATCAGGAGTTTGTTCGGCTGCTAAGATATCGACAAATGACTGGCTAAAAATACTGAAATTAAATGTGTTTTTAATGTGTGCATTTAACGAAGCCGAGTTAAACTGGGTAAGCACAAATATTTTAAAAATATCCGAATTGATACAATTAGATATAGGAATATCTACCAATCTGTATTTTCCGCCAATCGGAACAGCTGGTTTTGATCTTGTTTCTGTTAATGGATATAAACGTGATCCCTGACCACCTCCTAAAATAATGGCAACTACTCCTTTTTTGTTAACTTTCATTTTTTTGAATTATTTGGTTGTATGTTTCGATATATTCCTGACAAACTCTTTCCCAGGAATGGTCAATTGACATTCCTGTTTTTCTTATTTTATTAAATTTTTCATTATCACTATACAACTTTACCGCACGATTAATAGAATAACAAACATCTCCAACCGAAGCCTGATCGTGACAAATTCCGTTTCCGTTATCGCCAAAATCAATTACGGTATCACGCAAACCACCCGTTCTTCTCACGATAGGAATTGTTCCGTAACGCAAGGCATACATCTGATTTAATCCACAGGGTTCAACCCTTGATGGCATTAAAATAAAATCAGCACCAGCATAAATCAAGTGTGCCAGCTCTTCATTATATCCAACAAAAACATTGTAATTACCTTTATAATCACCTCTTAATTGCAATAATTGTGTTTCAATATCCTGATTTCCTGATCCTAAAATCAAGATGTTGATATTTTCGAAATTTTCAGACAATGCCAATGCCGAAGCCTGAGGTAATAAATCACCTCCTTTTTCTTCGAATAAACGGCCAATAAAACTAAACAGGGGTTTTGTTGGGTCTAAATCAAATTGCTCACACAATTTTTCTTTATTTTTTTGCTTGCCTGTTTCAAAATCCGCTATAGAAAAATTTTCTTCCAGCATTTTATCTTTTAAAGGATTCCAAACTTCAATATCTATTCCGTTCAAAATACCTGTTGATTTGTTACGAACCATATTAAATAATGATTCCAGCCCATTCGCCGAAATATTAATCTCGTCCAGATAACTTGGTGAAACCGTCGTAACCGCATGAGCACACTTAATTCCGACCGCAAGGGAATTCAGGCTATTATTCCATTCTAAAAAACCAACATGTTTTAAATCAAACTCAGGGATATAGTGTAGTTTATCAAATCCGAACCAGCCCTGATACAATCCATTATGAATGGTTATAACCGTTCTGACTTTACTCAAAACTTCATATTTATAACTGTATTTAAGCATGAACGGAATTAATCCGGTATGATGATCATGACAATTAATAACATCCGGAATTGTTTTTCGTGCTAAAATCCAATCTAAAGCTGCTATTTGAAAAGACAAAAAACGTTCGATATCATCTTCATAACCATATATATTTGGCCGGTCAAATAATTCTTTAATTTCTATCAGGTATAATTCATAGCCTAATTTATCTGTATTTTCTTTTAGGACACTAAACGGAAAATCAAAATTTCCCAGCTTTACGTTTCCCCAATGTACACACTCAAAATCATTTTCATTTTTAAACTTTGTATCATAGCACGGAACCACAACCCTAACCTGATGACCTGCGTTTTTTTGATATTTAGGTAATGCCCCAACAACATCGGCCAAACCTCCTACTTTAGCCATGGGGTAACATTCTGCACTGATATGAAATATTTCCATTTTAGAAATTAATATTTAGAGTAAATTGTAAGTTAAATTATTCTGTAAGCTTTTATTAATTGTGGTACTTTTATGTTTTTTAAATTTAGGAAAAAATAAACAAAATCGAGACTATAAAAAAAAATTATCAATATGCCAAAAAAGATTCCTAATCCAACTCAATCTTTAGAAATTCCACAATTTATAAGGGTCACCAGTAAATTATGTGCTCTTATTTCCTCTAAATTAGTTACTGCTTATGCTGCAAAACTTTTTACAACACCTATAAAACACAAGATTCCAAAAAGAGAAATGCATATGGATTCCGGGAGTATCCAAAATAGAATTCATATTCCATCAATTAATAAGAATATTATGGTTTATGAATATGGCAAAAGTGATAAAAGAATTTTAGTCGTACACGGATGGTCCGGACGTGGTACACAATTGTTTAAAATTGCTGATGAATTACTTGAAAATGGGTTTTCTGTCATTAGTTTTGATGCACCGGCTCATGGAAAATCTGAAGGAAAAACAGCTATTATGTCAGATTTTATTCTTTGCATTTTAGAAATTGAAAAACAATATGGTCCTTTTGAAATCGCCATTGGACATTCACTGGGCGGAATGTCTGTTTTGAATGCTGTCAAGAAAGGATTAAATGTAAAAAAAGCTGTTATTATAGGTAGTGGTGATGTGGTAGAAGATATTTTAGATGAATTTGTTTTTAAATTGGGTTTAAAACCCGAAATTAGTATTCGTTTACGTGATTATTTTGAAAATAAATATCAAGTTAAGATGGATGACTTTTCAGCTTATAAAGCAGCAAAAGAGCTTGAGATTCCTACTTTGGTAATTCATGATAAAAACGATCCCGAAGTTCCTGTAAAAGCCGGAATTCATATTCATAAGCATCTTAAAAACGGTTCTTTATTTCTAACGGAAGGATTGGGACATCGAAAAATTTTAGGAAATCATAGTGTGATTAAAAAAATTATAAAATTCATTCAGGGAAACAATTAATTTAATGAAAATCAAATGGACTTATTCGGACAAACATCGAATTGGGAAAATGATTTAAAACCCATTCTGAAGAAATACAAAGGGAAGAAACATCCTTTGGAATATCAAAACACCTATCAATTACTCGTAATGGTTGTATTGTCTGCTCAGGATTCTGATGCCAATATAAATACTATTTCCCCCGCTCTGTTTGCTAAATTCCCAACTTTAAAAAGTTTAGCAAAAACAGATTCTGAAACCTTCATACCTTATGTAAGCAAGGTTCGAAATCATGCAACAAAAACCGGGTGGTTGTTAGAAATTGCCAAAACTGTCCAAAATGACAAAGACATCCCATTAACTATGAATGGATTAACGGCTTTGAAAGGTTTAGGCAGAAAATCTGCTAATGTAATTCTAAGGGAAACACATCAGCCTGCTGAAGGAATTATCACTGATTTACACGTAATTCGTGTTGCTCCCAGAATAGGAATCGTACAAGAAAGCAAAGACGGCAACAAGGTCGAAAAACAATTGATTGAAGCCCTTCCAAAAAATATCTGGTCAGAAATTGGTATGGCCATTTCATTTCTTGGAAGAGAAACCTGCCGTCCAAAGCCCAAATGTGAAGAATGTCCTTTGACTTATTGTTGCAGTTATTATTTACAGCTCAAAAAAGAATAAATTAATTAGCTATATTTTTAAGATTAAAGAAAATATTTAATTATTTTCTTTTTTCATAACAAACAATATCGTAATATTGCAATATAAAAATTTAGAAATGGGCGCAACTAAAACTGATCATTTTACTGATAAACAAAATCAAATTGCAATAATTGCAAAAGCATTGGGACATCCTGCCAGAATTGCCATTATCGAATATTTACTTAAAGTGAATACTTGTATTTGCGGCGATATTGTAAACGAACTTCCTCTTGCCCAACCTACAATCTCGCAGCATTTGAAAGAGTTAAAAAACGCTGGTCTTATTAAAGGAAACGTTGAAGGAAATGCAATTTGTTATTGTATTGATGAAAAGGTCTTTGTTATTTTGAATGATTATTTTTCTAAAATTATTCTAACTACTACAAATCAAAAATGTTGCTAGGCTTTTTTTTAATCAGGTAAATCGCAATATTGCAATAAACAATTAAATTAAAAATTATGAAACTTTCAGAAATTAAAACCATACTGGAAACCGTAGAAACAGTAAATTTTCAATTACCAAACGGAAACTTCGTACCGGAACATTTTCATGTAACCGAAGTGGGCCTAATCACCAAAAACTTCATTGATTGTGGCGGAACTGTCCGCAAAGAAACCGTTGTAAATTTTCAACTTTGGGATGCAAATGATTTTGAGCATCGCTTAAAACCTCAAAAACTAATTCATATTATAGCACTTTCCGAAAAAGTTTTAGGTATAGAAGATTTTGAAATCGAAGTTGAATATCAGGATACTACCATTGGCAAATATGATTTGGATTTCAACGGTAAAGATTTCCAACTACTGAACAAACAAACAGCTTGCCTTGCAAAAGAGCAATGTGGAGTTCCTGCTAAAAAAACAAAACTAAATCTTACCCAACTTAATGCCAATAGTACTAATTCATGCACTCCTGGTGGAAGTTGCTGTTAATTAAATTAATATGTTAAATAAAGAAACCTTATTGACTAAAATAAAAGAAGTTACATTATCTTTTAATTTTGAAGAAATTACATTTGAACGCAAAAATATTTTACAACCACTTATTGACTTTATTCAGTTGAAAGTTAAAAATCAAGAAGATATTCGGCTGAATTTTATTTGCACACACAATTCAAGACGTAGTCATTTATCGCAAATTTGGGCACAAACTGCAGCACATTATTACGAAATTAAAAATGTTTTTTGCTACTCCGGAGGTACAGAAGCTACAGCTTTATTTCCTAAAGTTGCCGAAACTTTAAAAAATACCGGATTTAAAATTCAAAAACTTTCAGAAGAGAATAATCCGGTTTATGCGATAAAATTTGCAGAAAACGGGTATCCGGTTATAGGTTTTTCTAAAACGTATGACGATGATTTTAATCCTGAAAGTGGTTTTGCAGCTATTATGACCTGCTCCAATGCTGATGATGGTTGTCCTTTTATTGCCGGGGCAGAAAAAAGAATTCCAGTTACTTTTGAAGACCCAAAAGCTTTTGATAATACACCACAGCAAACTGAGAAGTATCAGGAACGCAGTTTGCAAATTGCAACTGAAATGTTTTATGTTTTTTTTCAAATAAAAAAATAAAACCAATTGGGTCTAATTATTTTAAACACATAAAAACATAGCTTTTTTAAGGTTCAAAAATAGGCGTTTTACTTATTTTAAATACACATAGCTATCTCACTTTTAGAGACATTTTGCTATGCGGTAATATTTAAAGTGAAACACTTTTAAGGAAAGTATAACTATGCATCTATGTGTTAAATAAACTTATATAAATTAACACACATTTAAAAAATAATGGCTATAAATCATTGTGCTCCCATTGCAGAAAGAAAAAAACTGGGATTTTGGGATCGTTTTCTAACATTGTGGATTTTTATTGCCATAATAATTGGTGTTTCTATTGGTTATTTTATTCCGTCGAGTGGAAATTTTATTAATTCCTTTTCCAGTGGAACTACAAATATTCCGCTGGCAATTGGGCTTATTCTGATGATGTATCCGCCTTTGGCAAAAGTGAAATACGAAAAAATGGGAGAAGTTTTTAAAAACACAAAAGTTCTGGGCGCTTCTTTATTCCTGAACTGGATTGTGGGACCAATTTTGATGTTTTTACTGGCACTTTTGTTTTTAAAAGGACATCCTGAATACATGATTGGTTTAATATTAATTGGATTGGCGCGCTGTATTGCAATGGTCGTTGTCTGGAATGACCTTGCCGATGGAAATCGAGAATATGCCGCAGGGTTAATAGCCTTAAACAGTATTTTTCAGGTTTTACTTTATAGTGTTTACGCTTATATTTTCATCACTATTTTGCCTCCCTATTTTGGTTATACAGGCTTTAATGTCAATATAAGTATTGGGCAAATTGCGGAAAGTGTTGGTATTTATTTAGGAATTCCTTTTGCACTTGGTTTCATAAGCCGTTATAGTCTGATAAAACTTAAAGGTAAAGAATGGTTTCAGAATAAATATGTTGCCTTTATATCTCCTATAACACTAGTTGCCTTGTTATTTACAATTGTGATTATGTTTAGCCTAAAAGGCAAATTGATTGTTCAAATCCCGATGGATGTCGTTCGGATTGCTATTCCTTTAGTGATTTATTTTGTTGTGATGTTTGTCATTAGCTTTTTTATCGGAAAGTATTTTGGTGCTGATTATTCAAAAAGTACTGCGATTGCATTTACAGCCACAGGAAACAACTTTGAATTGGCAATAGCAGTTGCTATAGGTGTTTTCGGAATTAATAGCGGACAGGCTTTTGCAGGTGTTATTGGTCCTTTGGTTGAAGTTCCTGCTTTGATTGCCCTTGTAAATGTCGCTTTTTGGTTTAGGAAAAAGTATTTTTCTTAGGGATACTAAATACAAAGGTTCTGAGTTTTTATCTATGATTTTTTAATGAAAACAAAAAGTCACAGCCCAGATGGAAACGGCATCCTTTTATGGCAGGGTTTGCCACAAAAGATATAGTGTACAACTGGAAATAGCTCCTGAAAAATAAATTACGTATTTTAAAATCTGAAATAAAATTGAACATTAACATTTCATTTAAATACTGTTCAAGGATATAATTAGTATTTTTGAAGCTCTTTCAAAAATACTAATCACACTATGCGAAAAACTCAGATACAGGCATTTTTAGTTTTCTTAATCAGTCTTCAAATTTCTTTTGCACAACAGCCACAAAAACCGAATTCTGTTGAGATTTATAATCAAATTAGAAAATTAAACTTTTTGGGTTCGGTTCTATATATTGCAGCACATCCTGATGATGAAAATACGCGTTTGATTTCGTATTTATCGAATGAAGTAAATGCCAGAACAGGTTATTTATCACTAACCCGAGGTGATGGAGGTCAAAATTTAATTGGTTCTCAATTGCGTGAATTACTGGGGGTTATCAGAACCCAGGAATTAATTGAAGCCCGAAAAATTGATGGTGGTGAACAGTTTTTTTCGCGTGCCAATGATTTTGGTTATTCAAAAAACCCAGATGAGACTTTAAAGATTTGGGATAAAGATAAGGTCCTTGCCGATGTAATCTGGACAATCAGGAAATTTCAGCCTGATGTAATTATCAACCGTTTTGACCATCGTTCGCCGGGAACAACCCACGGACACCATACTTCATCAGCAATGTTAAGTGTTGAGAGTTTTGATTTGACAAATAATACTAAAATATATCCGGAACAACTGAAATATGTAACTCCCTGGCAGGTTAAACGTCAATTTTTTAATACTTCCTGGTGGTTTTACGGAAGTCAGGAAAAGTTTGATGCTGCTAATAAGTCCAAATTTACCACATTACAAACGGGAGTTTATTATTCCGGAATAGGGAAATCTAATCAGGAAATTGCCGCTTTAAGCCGCAGCCGTCATCAGTCCCAAGGTTTCGGAAGTACAGGAAGCCGTGGTGATGAATCGGAATATTTGGAACTTATCAATGGTGAAACTCCACAAAACCGCAATGATTTGTTTGATGGGATTGATACTTCATGGAATCGTGTAAAAAATGGAAAGTCGATTGGTGAATTGATTTCTAAAATTATTGCAAATTACAATTTCAGCAATCCATCAGCCAGTATTCCAGATTTGGTAAAAGCGTATTCAATGATTCAGGATTTGGAAGATACCCATTGGAAAGATATAAAATCGGATGCTATAAAAAACATCATCGCCTCCAGTTCGGGTTTATATTTAGAGGCTGTTGCAGAGGAACAGGAAGCTACGCCCGGAAATACAATTAAATTAAATCTCGAAGCCATTAACAGATGCTCTATTGAAATGCAATTGACAGGCTTAACTTCGTTACCAGACAACATAACCACGATTAAAAAGAGTTTTATCTTAAAAAACAATATAGACCAACGATTAAAACTTGAAATACAGCTTCCCGACACAATCGAATATACTCAGCCCTATTGGTTGAAAGAAAAAGCCAGTGTTGGAATGTATACGGTTTCTAATCAGGAAAACATAGGACTTCCGGATATTATCCGAGAAGTAAAAGTTATTTTTAATGTGAGAATTAATGGTGTTGATATTCCCTTTGAAAGAACTGTAGTCTATAAATACAACGACGGAGTAAAAGGCGAAATGTACAATTTTCTTGATATTGTACCGGAAGTTACCTCTTCTATACTTGAAAAAGTTCTCATTTTTAAAGATAATAAAAGTAAAATGATTCCGGTAAAAGTCCGTGCCGGTAAAGATGCCGTTAAAGGAAATTTACAACTGGAATTGCCTAAAAACTGGATAGTTTCTCCAAAACAAATTCCGTTTTCATTAGATAAAAAAGGTATGGAGCAAACTTTTTATTTTGAAGTTATCCCTCCGTCAAACCCGGAAGAAGCTATCGCAAAAAGCATCGTTATTATTGACGATCAGCGCTTTGACAAAGACGAAACTATAATCGATTTTGGTCATATTACAAAACAAATGGTTTTGAAACCAGCCGAATCAAAATTCTTAAAAATCGATTTAAAGACTACAGGCGATACAATTGGCTATGTAATGGGTGCTGGCGATGAAGTCCCGGAAAGTCTGGCCCAAATGGGATATAAGGTAATCATTTTGAAACCGGAAGAAATTACACCTGAAAAATTAGACTCCTTTAATGTTGTCATAACAGGAATACGTGCCTATAACACTGTAAATGCTTTAGCCAACAAACAATCGATTCTTTTTGATTTTGTAAAAAGAGGAAAAACAATGATTGTGCAATACAATACAAATGGAAAACTTATTACAGATAAGATTGCACCATATCCACTTAAAATTTCGAATGATCGTGTAACAGAAGAGAATGCAAAAATTACATTTTTAGCACCTAATCATCCTGTTTTAAACACGCCAAACAAAATCAGTACAAAAGATTTTGAAGGCTGGACACAAGAGCAGGGCTTATATTATCCGGATCAATATGATCGTGCCTTTACTCCTATTATATCCTCACATGATAAGGGTGAATCATCAAAAGATGGTGCTTTATTGATCGCTCCTTATGGAAAAGGATACTATATTTACACTGGTCTAAGTTTTTTTAGAGAATTGCCGGAAGGAGTTTCGGGTGCTTACCGATTATTATCGAATATTATTTCGTTAAAACAACCTATAGAAGCTCCTAAACAAGAATTAAAGCCTTAAAAACAGTCAGAAAATGGAAGCTAAAAAACAAAAAAAATGGAAAAAAAGCTACACGTATGTATTGGTTGCTAATGCAATTTACATTGTTATTTTTTTCTTAATCATGCAATTATACTCATAAACTATGCAACTATTTGATTGGATTGTACTAATTGTTACTCTTCTGTTTATTGTAGGATATGGCTCCTGGAAAACCAAAGGAAGTAAAAATGTTGAGGACTTTATTTTAGGAAATAATGAAACACCATGGTACACAGTAGGTCTTTCAGTCATGGCTACTCAGGCCAGTGCGATTACTTTTTTATCTACTCCGGGTCAGGCTTATCATGACGGAATGGGGTTTGTGCAATTCTACTTCGGATTACCAATTGCAATGATTGTTATTTGTGTAACTTTTATTCCACTATACCATAAACACAAAGTATTTACCGCATATGAGTTTTTGGAAAAGCGATTTGATGTAAAAACACGTTCATTGGCAGCCATTTTGTTTTTAGTTCAAAGAGGATTGGGAACGGGGCTGACTATATATGCACCGGCAATTATCCTCTCGGCACTTTTAGGCTGGAATTTAACTTTCATGAATATTATTATTGGTCTTTTAGTTATTGTTTATACTTTTTCCGGAGGAACAAAAGCCGTAAATGTGACTCAAAAGCAGCAAATGTTTGTGATTATGACCGGAATGTTTATCACCTTTTTCCTAATCCTTCATTATTTGCCTCAGGACATGACATTTTCAAGCGCAATGCATATTGCCGGTGCAAATGACAAAATGAATATTGTAGATTTTTCCTTTAATCCCGAAGAAAAATATACAATCTGGAGCGGAATCACAGGAGGCTTTTTTCTTGCACTTGCTTATTTCGGAACAGATCAATCACAGGTTGGACGTTATTTATCCGGAAAATCGGTTAAAGAAAGCCAGATGGGATTGATCATGAACGGACTGTTAAAAGTTCCGATGCAGTTTTTTATATTACTGACGGGAGTGATGGTTTTTGTGTTTTTTCAATTCAATCCTGTACCTCTCAATTTTAATCCCAATAATAAAATTATCATTGAAAAATCAGCTTATAAAGATGAGTATCATGTTTTAGAAAACAAACTAAATAAACTTTCTGAAGATAAAAAAGTGATTAATCTCTTGTATATCGAACAATTGAATCAGGATTATGACAATCCGATTTTGCGAAAAGAATTGGTTACATTATCAAACAAGGAAAAGGACTTACGCGACCGGGCCAAAGAAATTATTTCTAAAGCTGACAGTAACAGTGAAACTAATGATAAAGATTATGTGTTTTTTCATTTCATCCTGCATTATTTACCTAAAGGACTTATCGGTTTATTACTCGCTGTGATTCTTTCGGCAGCAATGTCTTCAACAGCTTCAGGATTAAATGCATTAGCTTCTACTACCGCAATTGATATTTATAAGCGTAATCTAAAAAACGAAAAATCGGAAAAACATTATCTGAATGCTACCAAATTTTTCACTCTTTTCTGGGGAATTATTGCCATACTTTTTGCCTGTGTAGGAACTTTATTTGAGAATTTAATTCAGCTGGTAAATATTATTGGTTCTATATTTTATGGAACTGTTTTAGGAATCTTTTTGGTTGGATTTTATTTAAAACGTGTTCAGGCCAAATCTATGTTTTGCAGTGCAATTATTAGTCAGATCACTATTTTTATCATTTATTATTTTATGATATATATTTATCCAAGTGGTCAGGAAAAATTAGGTTATTTATGGCTGAATTTTATTGGCGCAATATTAACTATTCTATTATCTCTGTTTATGCAAATTGCTTTTTTTAAAAGAAATAATCTTGAGTTAAATGAGTTATAACCTAAGTTAAACATCAATTCAAAATAGATTCATTTCAAACTTGTTTATCAAATAATATCTTTAATTATATGCTGAATTTTAATTTTACTCCTTTTCCTGTTATAGAAACTGAACGTTTAATTTTAAGACGAATCACAAACGATGATGTTAATGAAGTATTTGAATTACGTTCAAATCCGGAAACAATGAAATATATTCCAAGGCCTTTGGTAAAAACTACTGAAGATGCACTCGAGCATGTTGCAATGATTGAAGAAAAAATCACTTCGAACATAGGTATTAATTGGGGAATAACCTTGAAAGGCGATTCCAGAGTTCTTGGTATTATTGGATATTACAGAATGCAGCCTGAAAATTATCGTGCCGAAATTGGCTATATGTTATTACCTGAATATCACGGTAAAGGAATTATTTCTGAAGCAGTAAATCGGTTAATTGCGTATGGCTTTGATGATTTAAAATTACATTCTATTGAAGCTGTAATTGACCCTGAAAACTTTGCTTCTGAAAAGGTTTTACAAAAATGTGGTTTTGTTAAAGAGGCACATTTAAAAGAAGCGGAATTTTATGAAGGAAAGTTTCTTGATAAGGTAATTTATTCATTATTAAACAGTAAATGATTTTTAGAAATAAATTTTATCAAATAATTTCATTTCGGCAATAGTAATTATTTGTTTGCGCTATATTTGCACGCAAAATCATATTTACAAAACTGAATGAAAAAAATACTTTTTATAATTGCCCTTATATTTTCTATTCAATTACAGAGCCAAACTTACATAAAATTTAATGCAGCTACAGCATTAGTCTTAGTTCCAAACGTTGGAGTAGAAACAAGCATTGGAGAAAAAACTACTTTTAGTTTTGATGTAATGGCTTCTTTTTGGGCTTCTTTCGATGGTAAAAAACCAATGAAATTTTTGCTTCTGACGCCTGAGATCCGTTACCATTTTAAAGAAAAATACAATGGTTTTTATGCAGGTATAAATGCCGGATTTGATACTTATGAACTTCAAAAATGGAACTATTGGGATACCAATAATTACGAAACAGGTTTTGGATACAGATTTGGTGCTACAATAGGTTACAATAAGAAGCTAAGTGATAAATTGCTGTTGGATATTTTTGTAGGCGGCGGCTGGCACCAGGGATTCTATGAAGGCCATTACAATGACGGAACTCCAGGAAGCTATGAAAGTGTAAAAAATTGGGATAAAAGTGGTGAATGGTTACCCTATCGTGGCGGAGTTATGATTTCTTATAAATTAAATTAATTTCCTGAAAATTTAGAAAGCGAATTCAAATATAGCTCTTCAACTTTTTTTCTGGCCCAATCGGTTTTTCTTAAAAAAGTTAAGCTGGATTTTACACTGGGATTTTCATTAAAACATTTAATTGAAATTAATTCTCCCAAAGTATCAAAACCATAATGATCTACTAATTTTTCCACAATTTTTTGAAGTGTAATCCCATGCAACGGATCTTGTGATTTTTGCTTTTCCATACTGCAAATTTATATCATTTATACAAAAACAATTGCGCTTTCATTTATTTGTTACTAAATTTGTCAACCTATGTTAAAAACTGTCAATATATTTAATAAAAGAGCCCGGTTTGATTATGAAATAATCGATACCTATACTGCTGGAATTGTTTTGGCAGGAACTGAAATAAAATCTATCCGGTTAGGAAAAGCAAATATTACTGAGAGTTTTTGTGAATTCAGTAACAATGAGCTATTTGCAATCAATACTTATATTGAAGAATATGCTTTTGGGAACCAATTTAATCATAAATCAAGAAGCGAAAGAAAATTGCTTTTAAATAGAAAAGAATTAAAAAATCTTCAAAAAAGTGTTCAGGCAAAAGGATTGACTATAGTTCCCCTAAAATTATTTACAAACGAAAAGGGACTTGCCAAACTTCAAATTGGTCTTTGCAAAGGAAAGAAAAACTACGACAAACGTGAATCTTTAAAAGAACAAGATACCAAACGTGATTTGGACCGAATTAAAAAAGCGTTCAATTAATCTAAAAGTATTAACCGTACTTAAAATAATAGTATTTTGAAAAGCAATATTTTTGATATTGCTTTTTTTATTTTAAATTTTATGACAAAATATGTCAGGACAATTTTAAAAAAAAACTTTTAATTATGAAATCACTTCTTAAAAATGGCAGAGAAAAAAAAGGGTTAAAAACCAGAGAAGTAGCACAATTACTTAGTATTGACCAGGCTTTGATAAGTAAATTTGAAAGTGGTACGCGAAAACCAACCAAAGAACAAGTAATCAAATTAGCCGAACTTTTAGAAATTGATTATGAAACTTTGATAATTGCCTGGCTAAAGGAAAAAATTTTAAATGAAATTGAAAATGAGGAGTTTGCTTTAAAAGCTCTTGCTGTTGCTGAACAAGAACTTAAATATAAAAAATCCGTTTCTAAAATAGAATTATCCGATGCGTTAGAAAAAATATTAAAAGAAATTGATATTCTGAAAACCAAAATGGATACTTTTCGCCAAAACGAAGATCGTAAAAACATAAAAACTCTTGAACTCGAATATACTTTTGAAAGTAATCGAACAGAAGGAAATACAATGACCCTTCGCGAGACTAAAATGGTTGTTAATGAAGGATTAACAATTTCCGGAAAAAGTATGCGCGAACATCTTGAAATAATTAACCATCAGGAAGCTATTGGTTTTATAAAAGATTTAATCAAAAAAAATAATTCGTTGAACGAACGGGATCTTTTATCAATTCATAATTTACTCCTGAGAGGAATTATTCCGGAAGAAGCAGGATGTTACAGAAAAGAACAGGACATAACCAATGACAATAGTGATATTTCTCTATCACCACCTGTGATTTCCAAAGAGATTGAAGAGTCTTTTATTTGGTATGAAATCAATAAGAACAGACTTCATCCGATAGTTTTAGGAGCAGAAATATACGAACGCCTTTTAAAAATCCAGCCTTTTGCTAATGGCAACGGAAAAGTTTCAAGATTAATACTAAACCTGATCTTAATGCAAAAAGGGTATCTGATTGTTAATATAAAAAAAGAAGATTACGAAAATTATCAATCGTTTAAGGCTGAACAAATAAAAAACAACAAAGAAGACTTTACTCTTTTTATTGCTCAGATGGAGAAAGAAAGTTTAGAAAGATATAATCAATATTCTTAGTAAATAAAAAGAGCTACATGCATTTATATTCCGTTGCCTAATAATACAAATTATAATAAACCCATTGAGTGTAATTGATTACAACTCTTATTTCATATAAAAAAATATAAATTTGAGTAAAATATCTATATATTTCTGGAAATCATTGTTATCCTGAGCGTAGTCGAAGGCTTTTACATGAAAAGGGCTTCGACTACGCTCAGCCTGACACTTATATTTTTAATTACACCCAACGAATTATAATAAATTTAATTTTCAAGGGTCAAAAAAGCCCTTCCCAGATTTTCAATAATATCCGATGCGGTAAATGATTGGCAGCCTGTTTGTGGCAGTGCAATATCAGCCGTTAGCCCATGGAGAAAAACTCCTAATTTTGCCGCTTGTACAGATTCATAATTTTGAGCTGATAAACCCGTAATAATACCTGTTAATGCATCACCGCTTCCCGCAGTAGCCAAAGCAGCATTTCCGGTAGTGTTTTCGTAGATTTTATTTTTATTGATAATGAATGTTGGCGCACCTTTCATCACTATAATAACTTTATATTTTTCAGAAAAAGCGATTGTTTTCTGAAACTTCTCCGATTCGGAATTCCAGTTGCCAATTAAACGTTCAAGCTCTTTTCGATGCGGGGTTAAAATGGTATTTTCAGGTACTAATTCCAGCCAGGATTTATTTTCGGCTAAAATATTTAAGGCATCAGCGTCGAGAACTAAAGGGGATTTGTTGATTCTTAAAAACTCGAATAATGCTTTTTGTGTGGACAACTCCTTCCCTATTCCCGGACCAATACCAATCGCCTGTGGCAGTAATGAAAGATTAATATTGGTGATAGCATTTGCATTTTCATCGGTAATTACCATAACTTCCGGAATACTGATCTGCAGGATTTGGTAACCACATTTTGGTATAAAAGTCGTGACGAGTCCGCAGCCGGATTTTAAACAGGATTTCGAAGCCAAAACTGCTGCTCCAATTTTCCCGTAACTACCTGCAATTATTACGGCATGGCCCTGCAGTCCTTTGTGTGTCAGTGGATTTACAGGCTTATAAAATTTTAGAATTTCTTCTTTTGTGATTAAAAATGGAGTTTTCATTTGACCTATTTTATGAATTTAAAGTTACATAAAAAACTGAATACAAGAGTGGTAATTGCTAATTTGAAGTCATAGCCCTGGTAGTAGCGGCATCCTTTTTGTTTTTCCTTTAAAAACAAAAAGATATAGCGAATAACAGGAAACAGCTCCTAATCATTGCGAAATTTATAATTTAGAGTACTTATTTTCGATATTTTTTGAATAAATTTGTCACACAATTTTTAAAACATCACAATGAAAAATACTGCGCTTACGCACATACATGAAAGTCTGGGAGCAAAAATGCTGCCTTTTGCCGGTTACAATATGCCCATTACTTACGAGGGTGTTAATGCTGAACATGAAACGGTTCGTAACAGTGTAGGCGTTTTTGACGTTTCGCATATGGGCGAATTTTTACTTACAGGACCAAATGCTTTGGCTTTGATCCAAAAAGTAACTTCAAACGATGCTTCGACATTGACAATTGGCAGGGCGCAATATTCTTGTCTGCCTAATAATGAAGGCGGAATTGTAGACGATTTGATTGTTTATAAAATGAAAGAAGAGCAATATTTACTTGTTGTAAATGCTTCGAATATTGAAAAAGACTGGAACTGGATTTCTTCACACAATGATTTGGGTGTTGATATGAAAAACCTTTCTGATGATTATTCTTTATTGGCGATTCAGGGTCCGAAAGCGGTTGAGGCTATGCAGGCTTTATCATCTATAGATTTATCTACTATACCTTATTATCATTTTGAAGTTGGTGATTTTGCAGGAATTGAACATGTAATTATTTCAGCTACAGGATATACCGGCTCAGGCGGATTTGAAATTTATTGTAAAAATGACGAAGCAGAACAAGTCTGGAACAAAGTTTTTGAAGCTGGAGCTTCATACGGAATTAAACCAATTGGATTAGCTGCACGTGATACTTTGCGTTTAGAAATGGGATTCTGTTTATACGGAAACGATATTAATGATACCACTTCTCCAATTGAAGCTGGTTTAGGATGGATTACGAAATTCACTAAAGATTTTACAAACTCTGAGGCTCTTAAAAAACAAAAGGAAGCTGGTATTACCAGAAAATTAATTGCTTTTGAAATGCAGGAACGTGCAGTACCCAGACATGATTACGAAATTGTTGATGCTTCTGGCGCTGTAATTGGCATTGTAACATCCGGAACAATGTCACCTTCTATGAATAAAGGGATTGGTTTAGGATATGTTACTGTGAACAATAGTGCTATTGATAGCGATATTTTTATCCGAATCAGAAAAAATGATGTTCCTGCAAAAGTGGTAAAACTGCCATTTTATAAGAAATAGATTTTTATTTACTGCAAATTCTTATATCTATTTGTAGTTACCATAAATAATCAAAATGCATTACACTGATAAAGTTGTAATGCATTTTTTTTGCTGTGAATTCAATTTAAACATGTAGTAATATATCAGAAGAAAGCTATGTTCCTACCCTGTCTTTTCATTTTCAAATTATTAACACATTAATTTGAATTGCTTCGTGCAGTTAGTCGTGAAAAATTATTTAGTCATCGACATTTTAGGGTAATTACTGTCATTTATCGAAAAATAAACGTAATTTTAGTATAAGCGAAGATTATTTATTTATGAAAAACTTATCACTGGTATTTTTATTGATTACAAATGCACTATTTAGTCAAAATAGCGATCAGACATGCGAAATACTTACCAAAATAAATTTGCTTATTCAAAGTGACCATGTAAGACCCAAACCGGTAGATGACAGTTTATCTGTTTTTGTTTTTGACAATCTTATTGATGATTTGGACCCGTCAAGAAATATTTTTTTTAAGTCGGAATATGATGAAATGTCGCAAAAATATCGTCTGAATTTGGATAATTTAATTATGGGGAATGATTGTAATTTTTTAACTGATATTACCACCAAATATATAAACGGTCTTACCAGAACCAAAAATGTTTTAGAGAAAATTCAGGCCGGAACAATTGATTACAACAAAAAAGATACGATTCGGTTTTACAAAAAAGCTTTTTCTTTTTATCTCAAAAAAGAAGATTTGGAAAAAGTCTGGGTGAAAAAATTACGTTATCAGATTTTAGATGATATTGTTGAAAAAAGTAACAATCTGGATTCTCTTAAATCTAATTTTAAAGCAATAGAATTAGAATCAAAAAAAACAATTTTATCAAATGAGATATGCCGAATCAGTACGCTCTTGGAAAAAAAAGATACACAACAGGAAAAACTTTATAACTTTTTTTGCACCTATTTTGACCCACACACAACTTATTTTACCAACGATTCTAAATCCAGTTTTGTAGCTTCCTTATCAAAAGAACATTTGTCATTAGGAATGAGTGTAAAATTAAATGAGAAAAATGAAATCATCATTGAAGAATTAGACCCTAATGGCCCTGCTTTTCAGACCGGACAAATTAAAAAAGGAGATCAGATTGTTTCTATTTCTAACCAAAAAGAAACTTTAGAAGTTTCCTGTTCTTCTTTAGAATCAATTTCTACCATGATTTTGTCTGAGTCAAATAAACATATTACCCTTACGCTGAAGCGAAATTCAGGTAAAAGTTTCGATGTTTATATTGAAAAACAATTGATGAAAGACGAAGATAATTCGGTTTTCAGTTTTATTATTGGTAAAGAAAGTAAAATTGGATACATTAAGATTCCAAGTTTCTATGCCGATTTAGAATCTACCGGTCAAAAAGGCTGTGCAGATGATGTCGCCCGCGAAGTTATAAAATTAGAAAGAGACAATGTAAAAGGCCTGGTAATTGATTTAATTGATAATGGAGGCGGTTCAATGGAAGAAGCCATAAGACTGGCGGGAATGTTTATTGATTATGGGCCTATTTCTATTGTTGTAGATAACAAAAAAAATCAATCAATTATAAATGATCCGTACAAAGGATTAATTTATAAAGGTCCGATTGTAATTTTAGTTAATAGCAATACGGCTTCTGCCAGTGAATTTTTTTCTTCAATCTTACAAGATTACAATCGTGCTCTAATATTGGGCAGTAATACACTGGGAAAAGCAACTATGCAAACCATTCTTCCGCTTGACGAAAATACAACTACAGATTTTTTAAAGATTACAGTTAATAAGTTCTATAGGGTTACAGGTAAAAGTCATCAAAATACCGGCGTAAAACCAGATGTTATTCTTCCTGAGTTTTATGAAAGTGTTTACCAAAAAGAAAGTAGTTTCCCGACAGCAATTCAAAACGACAGCATTGACTCTTTCTTAAAATACAGACCTTATGTAAAAAGGAATCTAATTGATAAAATTGCAAAAAACAGCACAGCGAGACTGGCTGATAATTTCTACTTTAATGAAATTAAAAAAATCAATGCAAAAATTGATCAAATGGTAAATGTCCCAAAAGCTGAAGTTCCAATGACTCTGGATGCAATTTTCGAGCAAAAAACAATCAGGAATGGATTATGGACAGAAATAAATACTTTTAATGATGAGAACAATCCGTTAGATGTTTATAATTCAACGGTCAACCAGTTTTTATTAGGTGTCTATCCAAGTGAAAAAACAATAAATCAATATCAGATTGACAACCTTAAAACCAATCCTTATCTAAACGAAGCCGTGAATATTATTAATGAATTCAACGCCTCAAAATAATCTTTTGCTTTTGGTTGTATTTCAATATTTCTTTAAAATAACGAATCATTTTTGAAATTAAAAAATGGCTTGGTTTATCATATTGCCAATCATAAAAACATAATTCAAAAAAGAATAGTTTTGTTTTTGGAAAAATAAGGAATAACCGTATTTTTGCATCACAAAATAAAAAATTAGTAATGGGAAGAGCGTTCGAATTTAGAAAAGGAAGAAAAATGAAACGTTGGTCTGCAATGGCCAAAACATTTACCAGAATTGGTAAAGATATCGTTATGGCCGTTAAAGAAGGTGGTCCTAACCCAGATGCCAATTCTAGATTAAGAGCTGTTATACAAAATGCTAAAGCGGCCAACATGCCTAAAGATAATGTTGAACGTGCCATAAAAAATGCAAGTAATAAAGATACTGCCAATTATAAGGAAATTTTGTTTGAAGGATATGCGCCTCACGGAATTGCAATTTTGATTGAAACAGCTTCTGACAACAATAACAGGACTGTTGCAAATATCCGCAGCTATTTTAATAAATGTAACGGAACAATGGGAACACAAGGTTCTGTTGAATTTATGTTTGACCATACTTGTAATTTTCGTATTGCAAAAGGAAATCTTGATCCCGAGGAACTGGAATTGGAACTAATTGATTTTGGTGCTGAAGAAGTTTTTGAAGACGAAGATGGAATCTTAATCTACGCTCCTTTTGGAAGTTTTGGAGCTTTACAAAAAGAGTTAGAAAACAGAGGTTTAGAAATTTTATCTTCCGGTTTTGAACGTATTCCACAAATTACCAAAGAACTTACTGAAGCACAAATTGCCGATGTTGAAAAATTAATTGAAAAAATCGAAGAAGATGATGACGTAATGAACGTTTATCATACAATGAAAGAAGAATAATTTCTCCTATTGATACTATCAAAGCCCTGGATTTTCAGGGCTTTTTGTTTATAATGATTTTAAACAAATTCAAAGTATGAACAAATATACTGGTAAGCATTATATTTGTAATTCAAATTAAAAATAATTTTATGAAAAATTCCAAATACACTAAATTTGCCGTAATTATTATGGTGCTATTATTTGTAATTGTGAGTATGTTAAGTTGTGTCGTACAGCACTCACATTCAAACAGTAACTCTCAAAAAATACCTCCTGGACAAGCTAAAAAAATGTCAGGAAGCAAAAGTGCAAAAGCATATGCTCCGGGTCAGCAAAAAAAATAATTTACTCAAAAAAGACTTTTCAATTCTTTAGTATCAATTAAGATTGAAGGAAGAGTAATATTATTCTTTACATATACAAAAGCTTTGGATTTCCAGAGCTTTTTCTATTATTATACTTTATCTAAATCCATTCTGAAACCTCCTTATAATTATCTGGAAGGTATGTTAGGTATTGCACCATTCTGGGCAGTAAACCATGGTTGGGTGTAGCACAATGAGGCAAAGCTTTATGCCAGATAATAAAATCACCCACATTTCCGGTTATAGCAACCGGTTTTAATGTTTCGACAGCTACTTCTCTTGGATTATCCGTTGGATTTAAATCACCAAGCCACTGCTCTATTTTTCTATGAAATCCCGGTACACAATGGAATGCCCCTTCATTTTCGGCACAATCTGTAAGATATAAAAGTCCTTGTAAACCAAATGGAATTGGTAATTTTAAACTAACATCCCAATGAAGCGGGCTTCCTAAAAATTTAAAATGTTTTGATTCAGGGGGATTAAAACTTACTTTATCAATAGTTTTATAAATATTTGTTGTTTTATAAAGCTGCTCATAAGCTTTTTGTATCCGTAAAGATGATCTGTTTCTATTTAAAGTTGAATGATTAGAAAAATTAAGCATAAGTCCTCTTTGTTCCCTATGCCTGTTATACCATGTTTCTCTTATATCAGGGTTCATTTCCAGAAAATCCCAAATGGCTTTTTGAGTTTCCTCACATTCTGATATTGCAATAGCATTTTTTACTATTACGTATCCATTTTCATCCCAAAAATCAAGGTCCTCTTTTGAAAGAACATCTTCAGAATCAACTTCTTTTATATTTTTTATTTCATTTTTATTTTGCAATATCCAGTTTTTAAAAGACTCAAAATCAGGTTTATTAAAATACAGATACTGAAGCGTGTCTTCCATACTGATACCTAATCGATAAAGCATTTCTATTTCTTCATTCCATGTAGAGGCATCATTGGGAGAGGCATCATTGATAGAATGGTTGCCTGTTGTACGTTTCCAAAGTTTTTCAAAAAGAATCCACTGCATAATTTTCAGTAAAATTGTTATAAATCAAAAATAATAAAATTCAATGACTTTTCTTATTAATAAAACACAACTGCATTCTTTTTACATTTTGGAAATTATTTTGTAAACCTATTTGAATAGTTATACTTTACTAAAGATTTAGCCCTGATAACAGCTGAAATCATTTTTTGAGAAAGCCTATTTTTTCCTGACTGAACAGAGCGACCAACGGAAGCTCCTGAGCAGTCTTGGAAAAAAAGGATTTGGAGAAAAATATTGAAGCGGATAGCAGGATTAGCTTCATAAAAAAATCTTAAATCTTCATCTGCGATTCATAAATCATAACTACATTTGCACTGTCAAAAAAATCATATTATGAACATACAACATATTCCACAAATTAAGCATACCGATAGTGGTAATTTCTTTTTATTGGCGGGACCCTGCGCTATTGAAGGAGAAGAAATGGCTCTCAGAATTGCTGAAAAATTAGTTGGTATTACCGACAAACTTCAGATTCCTTATGTCTTTAAGGGCTCTTTTAAAAAAGCCAATCGCTCCAGAATTGATAGTTTTTCCGGAATTGGAGATGAAAAAGCATTAAAAATTTTAAGAAAAGTTTCAGAAACTTTTCATGTTCCTACAGTAACAGATATTCATACCAATGAAGATGCTGATATGGCGGCTCAATATGTTGATGTTTTGCAGATTCCTGCTTTCCTTGTGCGTCAAACTGACTTGGTTGTGGCAGCCGCAAATACCGGAAAAGTGGTAAACCTGAAGAAAGGACAATTTATGAGTCCGGAAAGCATGAAACACGCTGTGCAAAAGGTCCTGGATTGTAATAACGAAAATGTAATAATCACGGATCGTGGTACTATGTTTGGTTACCAGGATATGATTGTTGATTTTAGAGGAATCCCTACTATGCAGCAATATGCTTCTACAGTTCTGGATGTTACACATTCATTGCAACAACCTAACCAAACTGCTGGTGTTACGGGCGGAAGACCTGATATGATTGAAACCGTTGCCAAAGCAGGTATTGCTGTTGGTGTTGACGGTATTTTTATCGAAACTCACTTTGACCCTGCAAATGCAAAAAGTGATGGTGCCAATATGCTGCATTTAGACTATTTTGAAGGTCTGATGACCAAATTGGTCGCTATCAGAAAAACAGTTAATTCATTCTAATCCTAATTTTAATATTATTCCATTGAAAACAAAAATTTTATTTTTCTTCTTATTGGTTTTTTCAATAAACACTTTTGCACAGGAAGAAATCGCAGTAGAAAGATACACAGCACATAATAAAGGAAAGTTTTTTATTTCCTGGGGAGGAAACAGAGATAGCTACACAAAATCTGATGTTAATTTTAGAGGAAAAGATTACAACTTTACAGTTGATAATATGGTTGCGCACGACAAACCAAAAGGATGGCATGTTGATTACGTGAATCCTGCTAACATGACAATTCCGCAAACTAACTTTAGAATGGGGTATTTTATTAATGATCATTACAGTGTTTCTGTTGGTTGGGATCACATGAAGTATGTAATGACGCAAAATCAAACTGCTAACGTAACTGGTTACATTAATTTACCTACTGATGAATCCGGATCTTTTTACAACGGAGTTTATAATAATACACCTGTAGATATGTCTCAAAATGGTGCCCAGGAAGGTGGTTTTGAGAAAGGTAGTACCCAGCCAGGTATTCCTGCTTTTTTAATGTACGAACACACGGACGGTTTAAACTACGTCAATACAGAATTTTCAAGACATGACGATATTTCGAAATGGTTTGGTTTGCCTAATACGGATAAAGTTCAAATTAATTTAACTGATGGCTTAGGTGCAGGACTTTTATACCCTAAAACAAATACAACTCTTTTAGGAAAACAACGTCATGACGATTTTCATGTTTCTGGTTATGGCTTATCTGCTAAAGCAGGAATTAACTTTACCTTTTATAAATATTTTTATATTCAGGGTGAGCTAAAAGGAGGTTACATTAATATGCAGGATATCAGAACTAGTGTAAATAAAGAAGATAGAGCTTCGCAAGATTTCTTCTTCTTCCAGCGAATTATTGCTTTTGGAGGGATTTTCAGATTATAATATACTTTTGCAATAACAAAAAAAGCAGAATTCAAATTTCATATTGAGTTCTGCTTTTTTTGTTATTCTTCATTAAACATCTTCAGCAAATTTGTTACTGTATTCCAGTTTCTAATGGTTGCTGTGACATTTAGTTTTTTCTCAATATATTTCTGGTCAAATCTGGTTTTTCCTGCTCCGACAGCATATTTAATAAAAATTCGATTTCCATCAATACTGGCTTCATCCGGTTTAAACTGACTGATTTTCAGATCATTTATATTTTCACTTTTTAAAGCTATAGAAACAAAAGCTACATACAGCTTTTTAGTATCCAGGTCTTTTTCTTTTAAAAATGGGCTATTTTTAAAACAAGCCTCTAAATCTTCTTTAGTAATAACAACTGCAGGAACTTCATGTCCAAAAACCTTAAAAATTTCCTGCTTGATTATGAAACCAATTTTCGAGGCACTTTCTTCTTCAGTATCAACAAAAACGTTTCCGGATTGCAGGTAAGTTCTAACATTTGAAAAACCAATATTCTCAAGCATCAGTTTCAATGCTTCCATTTTCATCATATTGTGACCAGAGACGTTAATTCCCCGTAAAAGTGCTAAGTGTGTAGTCATTTTTAAAATTTAAAATAAAGAGTATTCAGTAATTAAAATCGAACACTCTTTCTATTCATCTACAAACTTACAGTTTTTTATTTCTTTTTTTGATAAACCAATCCGGGACCGTCACAATTTTGCCATGTACTTACTAATAAATTATTGTTGTTAATGAAAAGATCTTCTTTTAAATTTCCGTAACAACTTCCTACCAGTGTACTACTTTCTGAATAGGTCAATTCTAAATGTGTTTCATCTAATATTGTAACAACTGAGAATGTTCCCGATGCGGTTGTAGTAGTATTATCTTTTATTCTTGTTTTTACAAATGTTCGATTAGTATTAAAAACATAGGATTCCTGCCAACTCATTTCAGATCCAGTTGTTACAGAGTTAATAGTTGAGCCTGACATTTCAATTAATTGCCATTTTCCTTTATAATCTGAAACTAAAGATGAATTTGCATCTTCGTTTGAACAAGAAATAAGGCTTAACATTAGTATAAAAGTAATTCCAAATTTTTTCATTTATATTGTTTTAAGGTTTAAGTTTACTTAATAGATAGTCATTTTGTTAAATGGTTGCTTATTAGATGACTTTTTTACTTAAAATTAATTATTAATGGTATAAACAATTTTTATTTTTTACGTTCTATGGTTTCAAAATCCAAATCCATTTCAGATTTGCTGTTTAGTATTCCTCCCAAATATATAGGGTACTGCTTCCCATTTTCATCATTATTGTACATAAAAAAATCGCCTAAATTGTTGTTATTCATGTCGGAAAATTTCTTTACTTTATATTCTTTAGAATTGAATGCGCCGGCATCTGATGAAAGTTTATTCCACTCTTCTTCAGAAAAACTCATCGGAATCATTTCCTTACTTCGAACAACATACATAGTATCCCCGTTAATACGCATTAATTTGACCAATGCTCCTTGTGAGATACTATTTTCTTCAGACCACATTGCTTTATAAATATCCCCTGGCTGCGGATGGTTAATTAACTCAGCATATTTCTTAGCTCTTTCGTTAGCTGAATGTTTACTTAGAGATACAAAACCATATCCGATTAAAATTAGAAAAGGCAAAACAAAAACAATCGACCATGGATACAATAATTGCCATAGGGTTCTTTTATGATTGGCGCGAATATCTTTTATGGCTACAGCAACCATATTTGAATATTTTTTCTTTGCAAATATTGAAGCATCAGGGTTTTTCAACACATTTCCGCAGTTAGTACAAGTCACTCCGGTATGCCTTCCCATTCCAAAAAAAGGTATTCCCATTGATATGTATCTCATATACAGGGTTAATTCTATGTCACCTTTTTTATTGCAAGAAGGACAAATTTCTTCAGAAAGTATTCTTGAGGTTAAAGGTTTTGTTATTATTTGATAAACGAAAATGAACATCTTTATTTTTTTAAGGTTATTATGGTCAATTGTGGATTAATTACTTTAGATTATTATTATCAGATCCTAAATTTCAATCCAAGTGCAAACATAAGTTTTTTCTTTCCAAAACAAAACATATAAAAATTATTAATAAAAATCGTTTTATAATGAAGGTTTCCAGAAAATGAAAAGCATAGATTTTCAAATTTCCCAATTAAAATCTATCTTCGCTTTTGAAATAAAAAAGGCATATAACGAAAATCCATACTCTATTTTCTATATTCTTTATTCTAAAATCAGCAATCAAAAATCAGTAAATGTCTAATAATCTCCTGGAAACTCAAATTGAATACCTGAAAGGCGTTGGTCCCAGTCGTGGCCAGTTGCTTCGTAAGGAATTGGGAATCCATAAATATGGGGATTTAATTAATTTTTTTCCAAACAGATATATTGACAGAACACGTTATTATAAAATAAATGAGCTCCAGAATACCGGTACAGAGGTTCAGATTATAGGTAAAATCATCAACATAAAAACAGTTGAATTTGCCAAAAATAAAAAACGTTTGGTTGCCACTTTCGTGGATGATACCGGGCAAATCGATCTGAATTGGTTTCAGGGACATAAATGGATTCGCGAGAGTTTAAAACTAAATGAAGTTTGTGTCATTTTTGGAAAATGTTCTTTATACGGAAGTCAGTTCAGTATGGCACATCCTGAAATTGAGCTTTTAAGCGAGCATGAAAAAAGCCTTCGTTCAGCTATGCAGCCTGTTTATCCTTCAACAGAAACTTTGACCAATCGCGGCATTTCTAACCGAACGATAAACAAACTAATGGAGCAGCTGTTTATTGAAACACAAGCTTTATTTACAGAAACTTTTCCATCTTATTTAATTGAAGAATTAAAACTAATTTCGAAGAAAGCAGCCTTATTCAATATTCATTTTCCTAAAAGTGCCGATGCTTTAGCGAAAGCACAATTCCGTTTAAAATTTGAAGAATTGTTTTTTATTCAATTGCAATTGATTACCAAAAACCTAATCCGTAAGCACAAAATAAAAGGTCATCCTTTTACGAAAGTAGGAGAATATTTTAACGAATTCTATCAAAATCATTTACCGTTTGAACTCACGAATGCCCAAAAAAGAGTGGTAAAAGAAATCCGTTCTGACATGGGAAGCAATGCCCAAATGAATCGCTTATTACAAGGAGACGTAGGTTCCGGAAAAACGATTGTGGCTTTTATGAGTATGCTTTTGGCTATCGATAATGGTTTTCAGGCATGTTTGATGGCACCTACGGAAATTTTAGCAAACCAACATTTTATTGGTTTATCTGAATTAGCCAAAACATTAAATATCAATATAAAAATACTAACCGGTTCAACTAAAACTTCAGCTAGAAAAATTATTCATGAAGAACTTGAAAATGGCAGCTTGCACATTTTAATCGGAACACACGCATTGTTGGAAGACAAGGTAAAATTTCAGAATTTAGGATTGGCCGTGATTGATGAGCAACATCGTTTTGGAGTAGAACAGCGTTCAAAATTATGGAAGAAAAACGAAATTCCGCCCCATGTTTTAGTAATGACTGCAACCCCTATTCCGAGAACTTTGGCGATGAGTCTGTACGGTGATTTGGATATCTCTGTTATTGATGAATTGCCTCCCGGCAGAAAACCCATTCAGACCGTTCATCGTTTTGACAGTAACCGATTAAAAGTCTGGAAATTCCTTCGTGATGAAATTGCCCTTGGGAGACAAATTTATATTGTGTATCCGTTAATTCAGGAATCTGAGAAAATGGATTTCAAAGATTTAATGGACGGTTACGAAAGTATTTCCCGCGATTTTCCGCTGCCTCAATATTCAATTTCAATTTTGCACGGAAAAATGAAACCGGCTGATAAAGATGCCGAAATGAAACGCTTTTCTGAAGGAAAAACCAATATTATGGTAGCGACAACCGTAATTGAAGTTGGAGTGAATGTCCCAAATGCCAGTGTGATGATTATAGAAAGTGCTGAGCGGTTCGGATTATCCCAATTGCACCAATTACGTGGCCGCGTAGGTCGTGGGGCCGAACAGAGTTATTGTATTTTGATGACAAGTCATAAGTTGAGTTCCGACAGTAAAACCCGAATGGAAACAATGGTTCAGACCAATGATGGCTTCGAAATTGCCGAAGTCGACCTGAAACTTCGCGGTCCGGGAGATTTGATGGGAACACAACAAAGTGGTGTCCTAAACCTTCAAATTGCTGATATTGTTCGGGATCGTGATATTTTGATTTTAGCCAGAAATTATGCCATGAAAATTTTAAAAGAAGATGCTCCACTGCAAAAACCGGAACATGCTGTATTAAAATCGGTTTTCATCGAATTGACCAAGAAAAAAAATATCTGGAATTATATTAGCTAAATATTCTTCTCATCCTTAATAATTTAACCTTTTTATACTAAAGCAAAACTCCAATTTCTTAAGCCTTTAATTTATATATGACTCTAAAAGCGGACAGTTATATTTTTTAAAATTTGCAGTTTCTGAATAAACCGAGTAAAAATTAATAAGCTCCTGCCCTGCTTTAAATGGTACTTTTTCCTGATCAGAATACACATAATTGGCATAAAAATCATAATAATTACATTCGAAAATCATTAAACTGGCCAAAGCCTTTTCATTATTATTTTTAGACATTTGCAAAGCTTTTTCATAATATAGTTTGGCTATTGTCAAATTGTAATAATTGCCATTTTGGTACTTTTTTTCGACTTCTGTATTATCTCCATAAATATAATCGATATAAGATTCTCCTGAAGTCCAGTCATAAGCTGTCATCATCCATGAATTTCCCAAATAGGAAACATTAAAATAAGCATGCGCCAATTGTAAATTACTACTGGCTGTATTTTGTTTTTTTAAACGAATAAGCTTTGCGATAAATTCGGCTTTATTAAAACGATAATTGAATTTACGTTCTCTGGTTTTTTGTAAAATTTTAGGAATAAATGGATTTTCATTGAGATAATCCGTAAATGAATAATTCTTTTCCCAGAAATCTTTTGGCATACTTGAAAACACAGCATAAGCCAATTCTAAATTATTATTCCTGAAAGCAAGTGTTCCTTTTAAATCTTTATAATAATTTACATTTGGCGCTATAGTTCCTGCACAAATGTATTTTTCAAAAGGCGTTTTATTTTCTTTTTGTTGTAAAGCTATCAAAATATCCATATCCTCTACAGTGGCAGAGCGCTCAAAATAGCCAATATAGCTGTAGAAATAAGGAGTATTGTACATCGAATATTCACCTGCATTTTTACTGTCAGATTTCATAAGCAATAAACCCGCAGTTACTCTGTTACCTTGCTTAAAAAATTCGCTGCTGGCAATTCGATACAAACTATATAAATTTTTAAACAACCCGCTATCACTTTCTATCAAATTTTCAACAGAATTAAAATAATCAAAAAGTTGATTTTGAACTTTTTGGTTGTGTAAATCATTTTGTTTTAAAGCAACCAAAGCCAACTGAATGTTTTTTTGCATCTGTATTGATGCATTGGCTTTATCAGAAATCATATTGGTATATTTTTTCCCTAAATCAACTTCGTCATCAATAAAACAAAGCTGGGCAATTGCAGTTGTAATATAATCTTTTTGCTCTCCTGAAGTTTGTTCATGAATGCTAATCAAAAAATCCTTCAATTCTCTTAAATACAAAATATCCTTAGCCAAATTTTCTTGTTTTGCTTTGGCATAATCTTCATACCAATTTGTACCATCAAAAACAACCGATGGACCGCCACTGGTATATTGTGGCGTAAAAATCCAGTCCTCCAGTTTATTGATTTCTCTTCCTATCAAAAAACTCAAATAAATACTGTTCGGGCTTAATTTGTAAATTTCTTTTATTGCTTTTAGATCAGGTGCAGGATTGCGTAAGCTTTCAATAGATAAAATAACACTTCGTTCTTCATCATTTTTGGCTAAAGCCAAAGTTTCTGAAGTTAATTTCCAATTATAATGCTGCAAAACAGCAAAAGATTTTTCTTCGCAAGCAGCAAAAACTTTACTCAGCAAATAGTTCTGTAAGGGCAAATTATCAATACATAATGCCTTATAATACAAAGCCCATGGCTCCAAAATGGTATTTTTATTATTAGAAAAATAGGTATCGTATAAGCGAATCACTTCATTTGGATCCTGACCGTAGAAACTGTATCTTAAAATTAGAAAAGCATAGCGCTGTTTTAAAAAAGCATCTTTTGCTGACGTAATTTTTTGTTCAAAATTTCCTAAATCCAACCATTTTTTTCCATTACTTTCAGAATCTATTGTTTCCCAGGATTCCCATTTTTCAACCGGACTCTTATCGTATTCCAGTTTTTTAGCAAACACGATATATTCTAAAAAAGCTTTGTTTTTAGGTTGTAATAAAGCTTCAATAAAAGTATTTTTAACAAAAACATCTTTTAAAGTCTTATTTTCATAAGCATTTTGAAAAGCTTCTGCATCTGTTTCGTATAAAATAAAATTGACATCTTTAGGGTTTATCTGGCTGCCTAATTTTTTTTTCCATTCCAAACAATTCAACTCCAGATCTGCATTAGAAATTGCATCTGTAGAATAATAAGAATCTGCCGAATAATAAAAAGGAGTAAGCTTAAAAAAACCTTGACGTTGAGCTTTAAACAAAGCCAGTCTGTTCGTTTCGGGCGAAACGCTCCATCCGCAGGCAAAAGAAACCTGAAAACTTAACAGTAAAATTAAACTGCTAAAAACGCGCATAATAGCTGGAGATATTTTGGGTTCCATAATCGTTTATATATTTTTTATCAAAAGAAAAAAACGTCACTCGGGTTCTATTGTCAATTTGAATTTTATCTTTTATAATAGAAATCATTTTATCTAATTCGTCATCCGAAATTTTTTCAATCCTGATTTCATCACCATTTCTCAAATAAGTTTGTCCAATCAGAATATCATCCCGCAAAATATATTTATCAGATGCTGATTTTTTTAATTTAATGGTATCATTCATCAACTGTTCATAATCGGATAAAATTCCTTTGAATTTATTTCCCCTAAAAACAACAGCCCAACTGTACAATGGCAAAGCGATATCCAATTTAAGTTTATATTGATTATGTGTAATATATTGTGCTAACTCATCACTTGTTCCTATTGAATTTTTAGTTTGAAAATCTTCCGGTTTTGATACGTTATAACACATCAACAGGCCTTTATCAACTGGAGGAATTCCGGATTTTTCAGCATATTTATATTGCCATAATCGAATTGTAGCAGTAAGATTTGAAGTTGGAATTTCTTTTTTTATTTTTTGAAGCAAATAAAAATAATTTTCTTTTGATTTTTCTGACCAGTCACAATCAAGCAAAATCTCTTTGAAGTCAACTTTTAATTTAGCTAATTCAACAGATTTTACTGAATCATAATTCAGTTGTTTGAAATCTTTCTTATTGTTATAGTTTTGCGGGTATACGATTTTATAAGCAATTGATTCTGCTTTAATCTCATTCATTTTATTACCAATTTGCTGAATACGCTTGGTAATTTGTATTGCCAGGCTATCCAATTGTTTCTTATCAGACTTTAAAACTACTTCATTTGTTATAAAAACGCTTGGAGTGATTTCAGGATTGCTTTCGTTCAATCTAATATCATGAATCGTAGCTACGGGCAAAGGTTCTTTAGAAAACGGATTCCAATCTACATCAAAAAAACGAACATATAGATGGCTCACTTTCATATCCTTAATAATAGAATCATCTTCTTTATCGAAAGATAAATCAGTTTTCCAATAACAAAACGATCTAATGACTTCAGTTTCGTGTTCCTTTTCACAACTCCCTGAACTTAATACCACAAAAAGCAAAACAAAAAGGACATTCTTCATATTATAATTCACTTAAAAATCTTACTCAAAATTAACATTAATATTTGTAAGGATATTGATTATTTATAAACAACTTCAACTTTCGATTCTTACCTTTGCAAAAAAATAATTTATGTCAAATATATATTTAGGGTATCATTTTACGATTGAACCAAAGGAATCGGGATCAGAAATTTTAATTGCTGAATTAGGCGAAAAAGCGTTCGAAAGTTTTACAGAAACTGAGAATGGAATTTCGGCTTTTGTGAAAAAAGATTTGTGGGACGAGAATATTCTGGATGACATTTATATTTTACAATCTGAGGAATTTAAAATTGAATATACAGTTGAAGAAATCGATCAGGTAAACTGGAATGAAGAATGGGAAAAGAATTTTGAAGCCATCGACGTTGATGGAAAATGTCATGTTCGTGCCCCTTTTCATGAAAAAACCAATGCCGAATTCGATATCGTAATTGAGCCAAAAATGAGTTTTGGAACAGGGCATCATGAAACTACTCATATGATGATTCAGCATTTATTAGAAACTAATATTGAAGGGTTGAAAACTCTTGATATGGGTTGCGGAACTGCAATTTTAGCTATATTAGCTGAGATGAAAGGTGCCCGGCCTATTGATGCTATTGATATTGATAATTGGTGCTATTTGAATTCTATTGAGAACGCTGAACGTAATAATTGTCAACACATTACTGTTTATGAAGGTGATGCGGATTTATTGCCGGGCAGAAAATACGATTTGATTATCGCCAATATAAACCGTAATATTTTATTAAACGATATGCAAAGTTATGTAGATTGTTTAAACCCAAAAGGGACTCTGCTTTTAAGCGGTTTTTATGAAGAAGACATTCCTTTTATTAATGCTTCCTGCACTGAAAAAGGTTTAACGTATGTAAAAAAGTTTCAAAGAAACAACTGGGTTTCATTAAAATACGTAAATTAGATAGTTTATTACAAACAGTACAAAAACCTAAAAACATGAGTACTAAAGAAAAAGTAAGAGAAAAAGTTCGCGAAAAGGAAGCTACAGGTTTCAATAACGAAATCATTGTTTATAATGATGATGTAAACACTTTTGATCACGTAATTGACACTTTAATGCGTGTATGCAGCCACACTCCCGAGCAAGCGGAACAATGTTCCTTGATTGTACATTATAATGGAAAATGCACGGTAAAAACAGGTCCAATGGATAAGTTAAAACCACAATGTACACAACTTTTGGAAGCTGGACTTAGTGCCGAAATTGTTTAATTGTAAATATTTCAAAAAACATTCTGTTTTATTCTATATTTGAGTAAAACAGAATGTTTTTTTATGGAAGAATTCCATAAAATAAGACGCTAAAAAGAGAATACAAAGTTTTTAAAGAAGTTCATTTTTATTGATTTTCCCTTATCTTATGGCACAATATATGTAAATTAAGATAAAGGCTAAAACAATATCTATAAAAACTGATTTGCGTTGATTTTTTAAATATTTTAAAATTTGCCTGCATTCGAAAAAACCTTTTACATTTGTACTACCAATATCATTAAACCATGAAAAAAATAACTGTTTTTATCTTTTTATTAATTACTGTAACTTCTTGTATCAGCACAAAATCAACTTTGAAAAATGTTGATGATAATGCGCCGGATTTAGTTTTATCAAAAAATAATACGTTTGTCATTACACTTTTCAGCAAAGACAAAAAATATGGTTACAATCCTGATTATCCAATTAATATCTTTTACAGAAATACCAAAGATGAAGCACTCAATGAAACCCGTTTTTTAAATGCTTTAGCTGGACCAAATGGTGAAAAAATCACATATACAAGATTAGAGACCTGTTGCCCATTTCCGACCAAAAGAAGCGATATGGGAGCCGGATTCCTGAATGTTTATGAATTGAAATGGGAAGGGCAAAAAAAGCCGGTCAAAATTTATTTGAATATTTATGAAAAAGGGATCTTGATGGTTCCAATGGGATTGAGTTTAAAGAAGGATTAATAAAATAATGAGTAAACTCAAATTATTATCTCTTTTAATTGTATAAAAAAACCGTCTTAAGACGGTTTTTTTATTTTTAATATATCATCACTATGAAATTCTATCATTCATAATATCTTCGACAACTTCAGGATTTAATAAAGTTGAAGTATCTCCAAAATTAGAAAAATCTCCTTCAGCTATTTTGCGCAGGATTCTACGCATAATTTTACCTGAACGCGTTTTTGGCAATCCTGATACAAACTGAATTTTATCTAATTTAGCAATCGGGCCAATATGATCTGCTATATATTGATTGATTTCTTTAGCTAAGTTTTCTTTATTTCTAACTTCACCTGTTTCCTTTAAGATTACATAGCCATACAAAGCATTTCCTTTTATTTCATGCGGGAAACCAACAATTGCTGATTCAGCAACCGCAGGGTGTTCATTAATAGCATCTTCAATAGGTGCAGTTCCTAAATTATGTCCGGAAACAATTACAACATCATCTACTCTACCGGTAATTCTATAATATCCAACTTCATCTCTTAAGGCTCCGTCTCCTGTAAAATATTTTCCCGGAAAAGCTGAAAAGTATGTTTCTTTGTAACGTTCATGATTCCCCCAGATAGTTCTGGCAATTCCGGGCCATGGAAACTTAATACACAAACTTCCGACTACTTGATTTCCTTCAATTTCATTACGTTTTTCATCCATTAAAACTGGCTGAATTCCAGGTAATGGCAAAGTTGCATATGTTGGTTTTGTCGGTGTTACAAAAGCAATTGGCGAAATCATAATTCCACCAGTTTCTGTTTGCCACCAAGTATCTACAACCGGACATCTTTTATCTCCAACATGATCATTAAACCAGTGCCATGCTTCTTCATTAATTGGTTCTCCAACAGATCCAATAACTTTAAGTGATTTTAGAGGATATTTTTGAATATAATCTAAGCTTTCTTTTGCTAATGAACGAATTGCAGTTGGTGCTGTATAAAATTGTGTTATTTTATGTTTTTCGATAATTTCCCAAAAACGGCTAAAATCAGGATAAGATGGCACCCCTTCAAAAATTACGGTTGTTCCTCCATTCAATAATGGTCCGTATAAAATGTATGAATGTCCGGTAATCCACCCAATGTCTGCTGTACACCAGAAAATATCATTTTCTTCATGACTGAAAACATTTTTAAAAGTATAAGCCGTGTAAACCATATATCCGGCTGTGGTATGTACCATTCCTTTTGGTTTTCCTGTTGAACCTGAAGTATATAAAATAAATAAAGGATCTTCAGCATCCATGATTTCTGCCACATTGTAATCAAGAGCGGCATCTAATAAAGGCTGCAACCAAATGTCACGACCTTCCTGCATTTTTATTTCTGTCTGGGTTCTTTTTACAACTAAAACTTTTGTAACTGACGGGCAGGTATCTAAAGCTTCATCAACGATTCCTTTAAGATCAATTGTTTTATTCCCTCTGTAACCTCCATCTGAAGTAATTACCATTTTACATTCACAATCATTAATTCTTGCAGAAACTGCAGAAGCTGAAAACCCAGCAAAAATAACCGAATGTATAGCGCCAATTCTGGCACAAGCCAAAACTGCTACAGCAAGTTCCGGAATCATTGGTAAATAAATACAAACTCTGTCTCCTTTAACAACGCCTTGCTCACGCAAAACGTTTGCCATTTTAGAAACTCTTTCGTATAACTCATTATAAGTAATATGTAATGAGTTCTCACCCGGATTATTTGGTTCGAAAATAATTGCCGTCTTTTCTCCTCTTTTACTTAAATGCCTGTCTATACAATTTTTTGTAATGTTAACTTTTGCTTCAGTAAACCACTTTACTTCGGCATCAGCCATATTAAAATCAACAACTTTTTCCCATTGCTGGTACCAGGTAAAATTTTCTTCGGCTATTTTACCCCAAAATTTTCTTGGCTCTCTTATTGACTTATTGTAATGTTTAAAATATTGTTCTAAATTTTCTATTTTATAATAACTCATGGTTGTTGTAATTTTTTTATAAATGTATTAAATAACAATGTATTCTTAAAATTATTTAATTCATAAATTTCATCTAAAAAAAACATATTATAAAAAAAACATCGTCTTTTAGTGTATTTAATATAATTTTTAGATTTAATCAAAAATATATGCAATAAAAAAAGGCATGATATTATAAATACCATGCCTTTTAAATTTAACAATTTCAATAACAATTAATTTCTTAACATTATCAGCTTAATTCATTTATTTTGAAAATAGCAGCAACATTATTAATCATAACAGAAATCTCTACGAGTATATTTACAACTAAATATACCTTAATAATTAGGGATTACTTCACTTAACTTAACCAAAAAATGGAAGTTAAGTGAATGTAACATGCCTATATCTGTTATTATCTTAATAAGTGCTTACTAATTCAAAATATTATATAAAACAAAGATACAGTGCAAAATCCCCACACACAACGTGGTGTGTAATTCTAATTTATATTATCCAATTTTTTTCATTGCTGTCATAGATTCTCTCAACCATGCACCAACTTCTTCGATAGGATGCTGACGAATTTCTTTGTTTACAGCAATTAAAACTGCATTATCTACTCCGTTTGAAGTTGAGAATGGTTTTCCTATTATGTTTGTATCTACTTTTTTCATGAATTCAGTCAATAAAGGCTTACAAGCATGATCAAATAAATAACAGCCATATTCTGCTGTATCCGAAATAACACGGTTCATTTCAAATAATTTCTTTCTTGCGATAGTGTTTGCAATCAATGGCAATTCGTGTAATGACTCATAATAAGCAGATTCTTCAATAATTCCTGCTTCGGTCATAGTTTCAAAAGCTAATTCAACACCAGCTTTTACCATTGCTATCATTAATACTCCATTGTCAAAATATTCCTGTTCTGAAATTGGAGCTTCTTGTGGAGCTGTTTTTTCGAAATTAGTTTCTCCTGTAGCTGCTCTCCAAGTCAATAAATTCTTATCGTCATTTGCCCAGTCAATCATCATAGTTCTGGAGAATTCTCCGGAAATAATATCATCCTGGTGCTTTTGGAATAACGGACGCATGATATCTTTTAATTCTTCTGCAATTTCGTAAGCTTCAATTTTTGCAGGATTTGAAAGACGGTCCATCATATTTGTGATACCACCATGTTTCAAAGCTTCTGTGATAGTTTCCCATCCGTATTGAATTAATTTTGAAGCATATGCAGCATCGATTCCTTTCTCAACCATTTTATCAAAACATAAAATAGAACCTGTTTGCAATAATCCACAAAGGATAGTTTGCTCACCCATTAAATCTGATTTTACTTCAGCAACAAATGATGATTTTAAAACTCCTGCTCTATGCCCGCCAGTTGCTACAGCGTATGCTTTTGCCTGATCTAAACCTAAACCGTTTGGATCATTTTCCGGGTGAACTGCAATAAGTGTCGGTACACCAAAACCTCTTTTATATTCTTCACGTACCTCTGAACCAGGACATTTAGGAGCACACATGATTACCGTAATGTCTTTACGGATTTGCATTCCTTCTTCAACAATATTAAATCCATGAGAATATGCTAAAGTTGAACCATTTTTCATTAATGGCATAATCGCAGTTACAACAGCTGTATGTTGTTTATCCGGAGTAAGGTTACAAACTAAATCAGCTGTTGGAATTAATTCTTCATATGTACCAACTTTAAAACCATTTTCGGTAGCGTTTTTATAAGAGGCTCTTTTTTCAGCAATTGCATCTGCACGCAAAGCATAAGAAATATCCAAACCTGAATCTCTCATGTTCAAACCCTGGTTTAAACCCTGAGCTCCGCAACCTACGATAACAACCTTTTTTCCTGCTAATGCTGCTATTCCATTTGCAAACTCTGATTGATCCATAAATTCGCAAACTCCTAATTGTTCTAATTGTAATCTAAGTGGTAATGTGTTGAAATAATTGGCCATTTTTTTAATATTTAATAAGTATGATATTTAATTTTGTAACTATTTTAATTCGTTTAATAATAATGATGAAATTTCCATTTTTTCTTTAGAAACTGAAATTCTTCCTGAACGTACAAATTGCATAATGCCGTACGGTTTGAATTTTGCATATAATTCTTCGATTTCAGAACGTCTTCCTGATTTTGAAATCACAAAGAAATCGCGGGAAACAGTCACAATCGTAGATTGGCTGTCTTTGATTATATTCTGAATTTGTTTCTCATCAAATAATAAACTTGATGCTATTTTAAATAACGCATTTTCCAGATAAATTGTCTCTTCATCTGTATGATAAAACGCTTTTATAACTTCAATTTGTTTCTCTATTTGCCCTACTATATTTTTAACCCATTTCTCAGTAGTTTCAACTACTATGATGAATCTTGAAACATTCTCTATTTCTGATTCTGAAACGTTTAAACTTAATATATTGATGTGACGCTTTAAGAATATTCCAGATATTCTATTTAACAAGCCCACATTATTTTCCGAATATACCGAAATGGTAAATGTTTTATCTTCCATGCTTTTTTAACTTAATCTGATATCAGAAACTGAGGCTCCTGTTGGAATCATTGGAAATACATTATTCTCTTTCTCTACCATAACCTCTAAAAAGTATGAATCTTTAGAAGCCATCATTTCTGCAACAGCAGCATCAAGATCTTCTCTTTTAGTTACTTTCTTTGATTTGATATAATATCCTTCAGCAATAGCGCAAAAATTTGGATTTATCATAACTGTAGAAGCATATCTATAGTCGAAAAATAATTCCTGCCATTGACGTACCATTCCCAAAAATTCATTGTTTAACACAACAATTTTTACAGGAACTTTTGTCTGGTGAATTGTACCTAACTCCTGTATATTCATTTGAAAACCTCCGTCACCAATAATAGCTACAACTTCACGATCCGGTCTTCCCATTTTGGCACCAATAGCAGCAGGTAAAGCAAACCCCATTGTTCCTAATCCTCCTGAAGTAACGTTACTTTTAGTTGAATTGAATTTAACATAACGACAAGCAAACATTTGATGCTGGCCTACATCCGAAACCATTATTGCATCCCCTTTCGAGTGTTTATTAATCATTTCGATGGTTTCTCCCATGGAAATTCCTTTGCCATTTGTTGGAGCCAACTCTTCATTAATAACCTTATCTAATTCAATTTTATATTTTTCCTTGAATTCATTATGCCAGGAATCATGTGATTTTTTGTCAATCAATGGAATTAAAGCAGTCAATGCTTCTTTAACATCTCCCAAAACAGCAACTTCAGTTTTTACGTTTTTATCAACTTCAGCCGGATCAATTTCGAAGTGAATTACTTTCGCTTGTTTAGCATAAGTAGCTAAATTTCCAGTAACACGATCATCAAAACGCATTCCAAGTGCAATTAAAACATCACATTCATTAGTCAGAACATTAGGTCCATAATTACCATGCATCCCTACCATACCTACATTTAAAGGATGATCTGTTGGTAAAGCAGAAAGACCTAATATTGTCCAGGCAGCAGGAATCCCTGATTTTTCAACTAATCTTTTTAATTGTTCTTCTGCTTCACTTAATATAATCCCCTGACCAAAAACAATAAATGGTTTTTTTGCATTATTAATGACATCTGCAGCTTCTTGTACCTTTTGAAGATTCAACACCGGTTTTGGGTGATAACTTCTAATTCCTGTACATTTTTCATAGCTAAAATCAAACTCGTCAAACTGGGCATTTTTAGTAATATCAATTAAGACCGGGCCCGGACGACCTGATCTTGCAATATAAAATGCTTTTGCAATAATTTCCGGAATTTCGTGAGCTTCTGTAATTTGGTAGTTCCATTTGGTTACCGGAGTTGAAATTCCAATAATATCAGTTTCCTGAAAAGCATCAGACCCTAATAAGTGTTTTCCAACCTGACCTGTAATACACACTAACGGTGTAGAATCGATTTGAGCATCAGCAATACCAGTTACTAAATTGGTAGCTCCCGGTCCCGAAGTTGCAATAGCTACACCTACTTTACCAGTCGCTCTGGCAAATCCTTGTGCTGCATGGGCTGCACCTTGTTCGTGACGCACCAAAACGTGGTGCAATTGATCCTGAAATTTATATAATTCGTCATAAACCGGCATTATGGCTCCTCCCGGATATCCATAAACCAAATCTACTCCTTCTGCCAATAAACACCTGATAACGGCTTCTGCGCCAGATATTTTAATTGTTTCCATTTTATATCTTTTTTAAAACCTCTAAATATTTATTTTTGAATTTAGAGATTTCTATTTTTTTAAATTATTTGTCAGTAACACATCCCTCAGAGGCACTGGAGACCGAACGCATATATTTAAGTAAAACTCCTTGTTTGATTGGTGATTCCGGTCTTTTCCAATTGGCTTTACGTTTTGCCAATTCTTCATCAGAAATCTTCATATTAATGGTGTTATTTACAGCATCAATTGTAATAACATCGCCGTTTTCTATCAATGCAATTCCACCACCTTCATATGCTTCCGGGGTAACGTGACCCACTACAAAACCGTGAGATCCTCCAGAGAAACGCCCGTCAGTAATCAAAGCAACAGTACTTCCTAGACCGGCTCCCATAATGGCAGATGTTGGTTTTAACATTTCAGACATGCCGGGACCGCCTTTTGGACCACAGTAACGAATAATCACTACGTTTCCAGGCTTCACTTCACCTGCTTGTATTCCTCTGATTACATCTTTTTCACCTTCGAAAACTACAGCTGTACCTTCAAAAAACTCTCCTTCTTTACCGCTAATTTTAGCCACACAACCTTCTGTTGCTATGTTTCCGTATAAAATCTGAATATTTCCGGTAGCTTTTAAAGCTTTTTGAATTTCGAAAACTACTTGCTGACCATCATGTAAATCGGGCACTGAAGCTAAATTCTCCGCTATTGTTTTTCCTGTTACAGTTAAACAGTCACCGTGTAAAAAACCTTCTTTTAATAAATATTTCATTACTCCCGGAACACCACCTACATTATGTAAATCTTCCATTAAGTATTTACCACTTGGTTTCAAGTCGGCTAATAATGGCGTTTTATCACTGATATCCTGGAAATCTTTTAATGTCAATTCAATACCTACCGAGTGCGCCATTGCAATTAAGTGCATTACTGCATTGGTAGAACCTCCTAAAACAGCTACCATCGTAATTGCATTTTCAAATGCTTTACGAGTCATAATGTCTCTGGGTTTAATATCTTTTTCCAATAATATTCTGATAGCTTTACCTGCATCAACACATTCTTGTTTCTTTTCCGGACTCAAAGCAGGGTTAGAAGAACTGTAAGGCAAACTCATTCCTAATGCTTCAATTGCTGATGACATTGTATTTGCAGTGTACATTCCACCACAGGCACCAGCACCTGGACAAGCATTTTGAATCACCCCTTTGAAATCTTCAGGTGTAATTTTGTTGCTGATTTTTTTTCCCAATGCTTCAAAAGCAGAAACAATATTCAAATCTTCCCCTTTCCATTTTCCTGGATGAATAGATCCTCCGTAAACCATAATAGAAGGACGATTTACTCTGCCCATAGCCATTAAAGCTCCCGGCATATTTTTATCACAACCCGGAACAGCAATCATACCATCGTACCATTGTGCACCCATAACAGTCTCGATGGAATCTGCAATTACATCACGTGAAACCAAAGAAAAACGCATTCCATCATTTCCGTTAGAAATACCATCACTTACACCAATAGTATTAAAAATCAACCCAACTAAATCTGCTTTCCAGACGCCAGTCTTAATATCTTTAGCCAGGTCGTTTAAGTGCATGTTACAAGGATTTCCGTCGTAACCCATACTCACAATTCCTACCTGCGCTTTTTTAAGATCCTCTTCTGTCAAACCAATTCCGTAGAACATGGCCTGAGAAGCTGGTTGAGTTTCGTCTTGCGTGATTGTTTTGCTGTACTTGTTTAATTCCATTATGTAATATTTGTAATTTTTATTTTATTTCTAAAAAAAACCTCCCAACTAAGTGGGAGGTTATAATATATATCTTTCAATTATATTTATACCATTCCCGATGCAAATGTGCTATACACATTGACAACAATGACAGAAGTAATAATAATTGAGATTTGCATCATTTATTTTTTTGGTGTCACAAAAGTATAAAAACTAATAGGACTAAAAAAATAAATCTCAACATTTTAAATACTTCTTGTTATTTATTTCAACATTTAACAAAAAACTTTAAACAATCGTTGATTGTCCAATATGAACGTTATCATTATTAAAATAAAGCAAATCATCTTTACTGAAAATAAAGTTTGAAACAAATTCTCCAACTTCATTAGTTCCAAATTTTGAATCCGCTTTTAAATCTACTGTAACTACTTTAAATTCAATTGCTTTTTCGACTGCTTTATAAATAACATTTGCCTCTTTAAACAATCCAAAATGCTCTAATAACATCGCTGCCGATAAAATAGAAGCTATTGGATTAGCAATATTTTTTCCTTTTGCCTGTGGGTAAGAACCATGGATTGGTTCAAAAAGCGCATTTTTCTCACCTAAAGACGCCGAAGCCAATAAACCAATAGAGCCGGTAATAACACTGGCTTCATCTGATAAAATATCTCCAAATAAATTTTCCGTCAAAATCACATCAAACTGCTTTGGGTTTAAGATAATCTGCATTGCTGCATTATCAACAAATAAAAAGTCCAAAGCTACATCAGGATAATTTTCACTTACTTTCTGAACTACTTTTCGCCACAATCTTGAGGTTTCCAAAACATTTGCTTTATCTACCATAGTTAGTTTTTTGCGTCGGTTTTGTGCCGATTTAAAAGCTAAATGTGCAATTCGGGTAATTTCTTCTTCTGAATATTCACATAAATCTGAAGCATGTGTTCCTTCTTCATTTAATGTTTTTGCTCCAAAATAAGCTCCACCTGTCAATTCTCTGAAAATAGTAAAATCAGCTCCTTCAATAATTTCTCTTTTTAATGGAGAAGAATCAATTAGTGATTTATAAGGTTTAATAGGACGAATATTTGCAAATAAACCCAATTCTTTACGCAGTTTTAATAATCCTTGTTCCGGACGGACTTTTGCATTCGGGTTGTTATCATATTTAGGATCTCCAATCGCTCCAAACAAAACAGCATCTGTATTTAAACAAAGATTTAATGTTTGTTCAGGAAGCGGATTTCCTGTTTTGTCAATAGCAATAGCTCCCATCAGGGCTTCTTCAAAAACAAACTCATGATTATACACTTCACCAATTGCATATAAAGCTTTTTTGGCTTGCAAAATTACTTCCGGTCCAATTCCGTCTCCTCCTAAAACTGCTATTTTCAAATTCATAATGCCTCGTTCTTTATGTATTTAAAATTTTATTTTTCTAAATTTAATTTCTTATTAAATCCCCCTGAATTTTAGATGCTTCTATAATTTGATGAATATCTTCGTCTAAAACTTCTTTTTTAATATCTGCAAATTTCAAGAACTCAATATATACGATATCCAACTGTACTTTTGTAAGTTCATAACCTACTTTTTTAGCGCGATAAGCCAATGCAGCTCTACCACTTCTGGCTGTAAGGATAATCGAAGATTCATTTACACCAACATCCAACGGATCCATTATTTCGTAAGTTGCTCTGTTTTTGATTACTCCGTCCTGGTGAATCCCCGAACTGTGAGCAAAAGCATTTGCTCCAACAATAGCTTTATTAGGCTGTACAATCATTCCCATGCTTTCAGAAACCAAACGGCTCATTTCGTTTAATTCCCTGGTATTGATATTGGTATCTAAATTTAAGTAAGGATGCTGTTTAAAAATCATCACTACTTCTTCAAGTGCTGTATTTCCGGCTCTCTCGCCAATACCATTTATTGTACATTCAATTTGTCTGGCTCCATTTATAGCACCCGAAATTGAGTTTGCAGTTGCCATTCCTAAATCATTATGACAGTGGCATGAAAGAATTACATTTTCAATACCTTTTACGTTTTCTTTTAAATACTTAATTTTTGCTCCATATTCTTCAGGCAGACAATATCCTGTTGTATCCGGGATATTTAATACAGTCGCTCCTGATTTGATTACTTCTTCACAAACCTTCGCTAAAAAAGCATTATCAGTTCTACCGGCATCTTCTGCATAAAACTCAACATCTTCGACATAAGATTTAGCATGAGAAACTGCAAATTTTGCTCTGGCAATAATATCTTCCGGAGTAGTGTTTAATTTATGGAGTATATGAGATTGTGAAGTTCCGATTCCGGTGTGGATCCTTGGTTTCTTAGCATGCTTTAAAGCAGCTGCAGCAACATCAATGTCGTTTTTTACGGCTCTTGTCAGTCCGCAGACGGTTGCATTCTCTACGATTTTACAAATCTCAGAGACCGATAAAAAATCGCCCGGACTTGACACAGGAAAACCTGCCTCGATGATATCAACTCCCATTTTGTCAAGTCGTTCAGCGATAACTAATTTTTGTTTAGTATCTAACTTACATCCCGGAACCTGTTCTCCATCACGCAAAGTGGTGTCAAAAATTTGAACTTTCTCTCTATTCATATTCATTTATTTAATGTAATTTCACATCTTGATAACAAATATATATTGTACTACTTCAGTATGAAATTCATTTTAATGAAATTATACTGTTCATAAAACAATTTATAACGTATTAAACAACTAAAAACCAGTAAGTTACATTATTATATTTTACAATGGCTAACCATCAAAAAGATTTCTTATTTGTTCTGATCAAATCCCTTTCAAAATCTGAAAAAAGACAGTTTAAAATTTTTGCAAGCCGATTAGAAACGAGTTCGAACACTAAATTCATTGAATTATTTAATATTTTAGATAAATCGGAAACCTATGATGAAAGACTTATTTTAAAAAGCGGAATCATCAAGAAAGTACAGCTATCTAACTTAAAATCATATCTATACAAACAGATTTTAGTTAGCATACGTTTAAACATTCCCAGTCAGAACATTCGATATCAATTACGGGAGCAAATTGATTTTGCTGTAATTCTGTATAATAAAGGATTATACAAACAGAGTTTAAAAATTCTGGATAAGACCAAAATTATAGCACTTGAAAATGACGAAAAATACATGGCGTATGAAATTGTCGAATTCGAAAAACTTATCGAATCACAATATATTACACGAAGTATTCAGGGGCGCGCTGATGAATTGGTTATTCAGGCCAAAGAATTAAATTATCGAAATACCATTTCAAGCAAATTATCAAATTTATCGCTTCAATTATACGGAATCATGCTTAAAACCGGCTATGTAAAAAGTGATGAGGAATACAAGTATATTGATGATTACTTCAATAAACACATTTCAAAATTAGACGAAAGCAAGTTTGGTTTCAGAGAAAAGTACTGGTTCTATAATGCTAATCTTTGGCGCAGTTTCCTTGTTCAGGATTTCCTCGCAAGTTATAAATATGCCTATAAATGGGTTCGGCTTTTTTATGATAATCCAAATATGATTTATCAGAATCCTGTGTTTTTCCTAAAAGGGAACCATTATTTTTTAGAGTCTCTTTATATGTTGAAATACAAATCAAATTTCAAGAAATATTTAACGCTTTTAGAAGAAACTATTGAAGATCCCAAATTCCCTGTTAACGATAATATTGCATCACTATCCTTCTTATATGTGTATAATAACAAGTTAAATTATCATATTCTGGAAGGAACTTTTGCCGAAAGCGAATATTTGATTCCTGAAATTTTAGACAAAATAAAATTACACAGCGAACACCTTGATGAACATCATGAAATGTTGTTTTATTATAAAATTGCCTGTATTTATTTTGGGAATGAAAAGTATAATGAATCTATATTTTATTTAGACAAAATCATTAATAACAAAAACTTAACGATGCGCGAAGACTTAATGTGCTTTGCACGTATTTTGTCGTTGATTGTACATTATGAGCTTGGAAAAGATTATTATTTAGAAAATCATTTGAAAAACACTTACAAGTTTTTATTGAAAATGAATGATTTGCACGAAGTTCAAAAAGAAATCATTAAATTCCTGAAAAACCTGAATAATTTCTATCCCACCGATATTAAAAAAGAATTTATTAAGATGCGGGAACGCTTTATTGAATTGGAAAAAAACACTTATGAAAAAAGGGCCTTCCTATATTTAGATATTATTTCCTGGCTGGAAAGTAAAATAGAAAACAGAAAAATTGCTGATATAATGAAAGAAAAGGCAAAATTAAATAGTCGTTAAAACTGATGACGAATCTGACTAGAGGCTATTTTCATGCTCCTGAGGGCTCAAAAAAGCGTTTTAAAAAATCTTAACTTATGTCCAACAAAGTAATAACAAAACCTTAACAGCAAAACCTTTAAATATATCTGACCTTTGTAATGTAATAAACTGGTTATTTATTATTTTGGTTTTGGTTAGTTAAATGATGCCGGCGTCTTCCAGATGCCGGCATTCTTTTTGTGCAAATTTTGTTTCAGGTTTTCTTTGTTTCAGGTTTCAAGTTGTTTGACTTTGAGCATAAATATTAACCGCACAAAATTTACCTAAAATGCAAATATATTCCTTTGCGAACCTTGCAAAATCTTAGCAAACTTTACGATTAAAAAAATACAATCCAAAAAACTTGAAACCTTAAACAAAGAAAACTTTAAACTAATTTCCTAATCTTTCGTGCAGTAATTTAAAATACGGAAAAGCCTTTAGTAATCGGCTTCCATGCCAGGAGAACATTTCTCCATCCACAAAAATAGTTTTGGCATGATGTGTAAAACGTCCAATTTCAAAAGCATCTTCTTCCTTAAAAGGATATGGCTCTGATGAAAGTAAAACCAAATCCGGATCACCTTCGATACGCATTTTTTTAAGTTCAATTTCAGGATAACGCCCTTTATCTTCGTAGATATTCTGAAAATGATTCAGTTTTAATAATTCATTGATATAAGTATCCTTTCCTGCAACCATATATGGATTCTTCCAAATAAAATAAGCTGCTTTTTTTACTGGTATATCCTGGACATATTTTTTAAACTCGCTTAAAGCGAAAGTTAATTTATTGTTCCATTTCTGGGCTTCAGTCCGGCAATTAAAGAGTTGACCGAAATCTGAAATCATCTGAAAATTATCTTCAATTGTAATGATATTTGTAACCCAAACAGGGCAAATCTGACTTAATTGTTCCACTATTTCCCGTGTATTCTCTTCTTTATTACAAATGATAATATCCGGCTGTAATAATTTTATTTTCTCAAAATGAATCTTTTTTGTCCCGCCAACAACTTTCTTGGTTGATTTTAAATGATACGGATGTACGCAGAACTTTGTTATTCCGATGATTTTTTCTTCTAAACCTAAATCATATAATAATTCGGTTTGAGAAGGAACCAACGAAATAATACGTTTTGGAGACTCTTCAAAAGAATGCGAAATACCGAGTTGATCTAAAAGTGGTTTCAAATTTCAAGTTATTATTGTTTCAAGTTATTCGAATTGTGGTAATTTAACTGTATTTTTTTAACCGCGAATTACACAAATTTTCACAAATTGAAATATAAATTCGGGTTAATTCGTGAAATTCGTGGCTAACAATTTTAAACCTGAAACTTAGAATTTAAAATTTGCTCCATTTCCTGTTGTACTTTCAAGGCTTCTTCCCTGGCCTTTTCAGCAAAATCCGTTCCTTTTGAAGCATAAATAATTGCTCTGGCAGAATTTACCAATAAACCAACTTTATCATTCATTCCATATTTACAAACTTCAGATAAACTTCCGCCCTGAGCGCCAATTCCGGGAACTAACAAGAAACTGTCCGGAACAATTTTTCTGATTTCTGTAAAATATTCTGCTTTGGTCGCGCCAACAACATACATTAAATTCTCACTGTTTTTCCATGTTTTAGAAGTTTCTAAAACTTGTTTGTATAATTCTTTTCCGTTTGTAGTTAATGTTTGAAAATCGAAAGCTCCTTCATTTGACGTCAAAGCCAGCATAATTGTATGTTTATTCTCGAAAGCCAGAAAAGGCTCAACAGAATCTTTGCCCATGTATGGTGCAACGGTTACGCTGTCAAAATTCAAATCTTCGAAAAAAGCTTTTGCATACATGCTCGAAGTATTTCCGATATCTCCGCGTTTTGCATCGGCAATAGTAAATATATCAGGATAATTATCGTTGATGTAATTGATTGTTTTTTGAAGCGAAAGCCACCCTTTTATGCCATATGCTTCAAAAAAAGCAGTATTTGGTTTATATCCCACAGTCAAATCGTGTGTTGCATCGATTATAGCTTTATTGAATTCGAAAATAGGATCTTCGGTTTCTAATAAATGAGGTGGAATCTTGGTTAAATCAGGGTCTAATCCAACGCATAAAAATGATTTTTTCTGAAGAATTTGTTCGTGCAGCTGTTGTGTTGTCATCTTGTTTTTTTAGTTCTTCTAATTTAAAGAAATCTTGTTTTTTTGGAAAGTATGCAAAAATAAAAAAAGCCACTCAATTAAGAATGGCTTTTTGATATTATATTCAATTGCGATTAAAAATTACCTAAATATACAATCTCGGTTCTTCTGTTCTCAGCTCTTCCTGCAGCTGTTTTATTTGACTTAACCGGTTTTGTAGCTCCAAATCCCTGAGAAGTTAAATTTGCAGGATTAACTCCTTTTGCAATTAAGGCATCCATAACAACTTTTGCTCTTACTTCTGATAATTTTTGGTTCGCTTTAGCATTTCCTACATTATCAGTATGTCCATTGATTGCAAATTTAGCATTTGGATAGTTTTTCAAAATTTCTTTGATAGCATCTAATCTTGTTGAAGTTTCATCATTATTAGCATTGCTTAAAACAGCCTTACCAGATGTAAAGAAAATAGATTTAGCTTCTACTTTTAATTGTTCCAATACAGCTTTACTAACTACCGGGCAGCCTTTATTTTCTGCAGGACCGGCAATTGCAGGACAAGCATCATCTTTATCCAGAACGCCATCTTTGTCAGTATCCAAATTCGGGCATCCTCTGTTTTCAACTAAACCGGCAACTTCTGGGCAGGCATCGTCTTTATCCAAAACGCTATCTTTATCAGTATCTTTCCAAGGGCATCCTTTATTTTCTATCGGACCCGCAACTGTAGGACAAGCATCAGCATTATCCAGTAAAGTATCCCCGTCAGAATCTTTCCATGGACAACCTTTATTTTCTACCGGACCAGCAATTTCAGGACATGTATCATCTTTATCAAAAACTTTATCTCCATCTGTATCCAGCCAAGGACAACCATGGTTTTCAACTGGTCCTGCTACTTTTTTACAACCATCTTCTTTATCAATAACACCATCTCCGTCAGTATCTTTAAATTTCTTTTCATAAACCGGAATCTTCATACCAACATGAAAGTCAGCCCCTTTTGATTCTTTAGAAACTACATTACTAAGCACAGACCCTGAACCAACAAAGAAAGCTCCCAGTCTAATTCCTGAACCTACCTGCATTCCGCTATATTCCATCCATGTCATTGGTACATAAAAACTAAACCATCTGCTTTCATAACGAGGTGTCAAAGATACCCTGTCGGCAATCCCGTAAGCGTTAAGTTTATTCGTAGAAACCATATTAATGTCACCATTCAGGTTCAGATAGAATTTTTTGTACATATTCCAATCTACATCAGCGTGAAGCGCAGTTGGCAAATTTGTTTTTGCTCCTTTTGAAGTTGACGTTTTAGTATAATGTTCATTTAGGAAATCATACAAATTGTCTGCATCATCAATCATTTGCTGTGTTACGACACCATTTACATTATACGTATCCTGTTTTTTATTTTTATAATCTATCGATCCAATATCTGTAACAGACAATCCAAAACGCACTTTATATTTATTTAAATCCCTAAAGTTATTATCTGCAGGTTTTGCATTATTTAAATCATAATCTGCATAATTAGGTCTCCATTCGTAAACAAGCCCTAAATCAAAACCAAATCCTCTTGAATTAGCATCAAACTTATAATCTTCATTGGCTTCAAAATCCTGACTTGCACCAATGGTAATTTCTCCATTAGAAATCAAAGCTCCGGCTTTAGGATTTATATTATTTTCAACATAAGTTACGTTAACATCTTTTCCCTGAATATATCCGTTTACACCACCTTGCAGATATTTGGCTGTTAAACCTACCTTTAAAAAATGCTGGTTGTTTTGGTATAAAACAGCGGCATAAGAAATACCTAATTCTCCCCATGAATTCGAAGCTCCTTTTGCATTACCTGCATTAAGGTTAAAATTGCTCGCCTGATCTAAACCATCTTTAACCTGATCAATAAGGTTTCCATTAATATCTCTTAGGTTAGTTATAGATCTTGCTCTTGTAAAAACTGCCAATGTGTGTTTTGGAGCAATATTAAACATGAATGATGGCCCCATAATATCAAAATTAGCACGGCCATTATTTGCATTTGACGGAGTAATTTTGGCATCTCTGTCAATATTATAATCTTTTTTTAAAATATCAAAAAATCGAACACCATACAAGTCATTCGCTACAGAGCCACTGACAGAAAATAAATTAATATCAGTTTTAAAACGAGAATCAGCTATAGATGCCGGATTAAAAAGCACACTTTGTACCCCCGCATAATTATCATGAAAATAGCCTGTATAAGATTGGGCACTTACTGTTAAACCAGAAATTAAGAATAATAAAATTAAAAATGTTTTTTTCATTAAGATTTATGTTTAGGGTTTCAAATTGGGCGCAAAACTACAATAATTGATTTACAAATGTGTTATCATAATATTGAATTGATGTAACATCTTTAATAAATTATGTAAAATAAAAAACTGCTCACTTTTTTAAATTTGATAATAAACATATTATTAACACATTAAGGCATAAATAATGTGAATTATACAACAGTAAGTAATATATATATAACATAACCTGACGAATAAACCGGAACTTTACATAACACAAAACAATTAAATTTTATAGTTATGAATACTACCGAAATAAAAGGAAACTGGAATGAGCTGAAAGGGAAATTGAAACAAAAATATGCTACATTGACTGATGATGATTTGATGTTTGCCGAAGGAAAAGAAGACGAAATGTACGGAAAACTTCAGCAAAAATTAGGTAAAACAAAAGAAGAATTGCATCAAATTTTGTCGGAATTGTAAACTCTTTCAAATTAAACCAGTTATACCGCCTAATTTAAATTAGGCGGTATTTTTTTGATTTTCAAACTTTAAAGATTTACATTCTTCAAAAGCTTGCTTTAAATTAAAAAACCAAAAATAAATTAATTATCTTTAACCATATTTTTACAAAATGAAGTTATTTATAAAATTTGATATTAATACAATTTGTACACTTTTTCTGAAACAAAAACTGGAGGAACAAAATTTAAATTTTTCTACCATAGGATTTGGAGAAATTGAACTTGAGGAAAATCTTGGCATCGAAGCATTAGAGGACCTGAAAAATAATTTAAGCCCTTTAGGTCTTGAAATTGTAGAAAATCAAAAAAGTGTTTTAGTTCAAAAAATAAAAGATGCAATAATAGAATTAGTTTATACTGATGATAACAACAATTTTAAAAGTTCAGCATATTTAGCTGATAAATTAAATCACAGTTATGGTTACTTGTCCAATGTGTTCTCTGAAGTAACCTATTCTTCTATTGAAAATTTCATTATTATTCAAAAAATAGAAAGAGCAAAGCAGTTAATGATTGTTAATGAAATGAGTTTAACCGAAATTGCTTTTTTACTGAATTATTCGAGTGTTGCACATTTAAGTACTCAGTTTAAAAATACAACCGGAATAACACCTTCAGCATTTCTCAGAATTATTAAGAAGCGAAGAGAGAATTTAAAATAAAACCAAACACCTATATTCAATGCAGAAAAACGCATTACACATTTTACTCGCTGATGACGACGAAGATGATAGACTTTTTTTTAAAGATGCCTTTGAGGAAGTAAAAGTGCAAACAAAAGTCGAATTTGTTTTCGATGGCTTACAATTAATGGAACATCTTATGAATCCTGATACTAAATTGCCTGATATTTTGTTTCTGGATTTAAACATGCCTAAAAAAACGGGTAAAGAATGTTTGATAGAAATAAAAAAAACAGAACATTTAAAAGACATAATAATTGCAATTTATTCAACATCATCTTCAGATGAAGATATTGAAGACACTTTTATTGAAGGAGCTAATATTTATATCAAAAAACCAAGTGATTTTAATGCACTTAAAAAAATTATTAATGAAGTTATAACGCTAAACTGGCATTATCATACATCAGGATTAAATCGTGACAACTTCCTCTTAAGCCTTAAATAATTGAAATAATAATGAAATGGATACCTAAGTTTAATTCTTCAAATTATTTGAGAGTTATTTTTATAATAGCTATTTTCATTTTACTTTTTCTTTCATCAATAGCCTACAAACACAATCGTGATTTAAACGAATCCAGTAAGCTATTAATGCATACGTATGAAATAAACATACAACTTGAGCGGTTAATGTCAGCAATTAAAGATGCTGAAACAGGTCAGCGTGGGTATATGATTACCCGAAACAGCCGATTTCTTACACCATACCTTTTTTCCCGCGACAAGGTAAACACCTCTTTTATTACCTTAAAAAAACTTACTGCAGACAATCAAAAGCAAAAACAAAATCTCGAAAAATTATTCAAGTTAATTATTCAGCGGTATGTTTCTTTTGAAAATTGTTTAAAATACAGTGACCCGAAAACTTACGATAAAAGAAAATTAGACAACCATATGTTTGGCGGTCGTATCTTAATGGAGAACATTCGTTTTCAGGTTGATGAAATGAATGATATCGAAAAAACATTTTTAGATAAAAGTTTAAAAAAATATGACGAAGAAATTTCTCTTGGCCCTATTTTTTCAATTTCATTATTTCTGGCAGCATTGAGTTTTATTTTATTAGCATACAGACAGATAAGTAAAGATATAGAACGTCTGAAAGTATATAATAAAAAGCTTTTAATTTCGTCAGGCTTAATGGCCGAATCTGAAGCAATTGGTAAATTCAGCACCTGGCAATGGGATTTAGATACTAATAAAATTGATTATTCTGAAAATCAGTTCCGTCTTCTGGGATTTCAACCCAATGCATTTATACCTGATAAAGATACTTTTTTAGACTTTGTACATCCGGAAGATAAAGAAGCAATTGCTGAATCGATGGAAGGTATAATCAATAATCAGGAACTCCCTTTTATCTATTATAAAATTATTCAGCCTAATAATGAAATCCGCTATTTTAAGTCAACAGGCAAATTACTTATAGATAAACAAGGCAGTAAAATTTTATTGGGAATTAATTTTGATATTACAGACGAACATCTATTAAACATTAAACTTAAGGAACGGAATAATGAACTTGAAAAAAGCAATCAGGAACTAGCTTCATTTAATCATGTTGCCAGTCATGATTTACAGGAGCCCCTTCGCAAAATCCAAACTTTTATTTCAAGGATTTCCGATGCCGACAAAGCCGTTCTTTCTGACAATGCAAAAGATTATATTTCAAAAATCGAAACATCGGCCAAAAGAATGCGTGTACTGATTGATGATTTATTATTATTTTCAAAAACCAATACGACCAAGAAAGAATTCATTAAATCTGATCTGAATGAATTAATAGAAAATGCCAAATTAGAATTAGCTGTAATAATTGATGAAAAGAATGGAAATTTTAAAATTGATAAATTACCTAAACTAAAAGTAATTCCTTATCAGATTGAGCAGCTTTTTATCAACCTTATTGGAAATTCTTTAAAATACAGTCAGCCTGGAATAGCACCACAGATTACTATTAAATGTGACAAAATTTTATCTAATGAATATCCCGAAATACTGGATCAGCCTTTTAAAAAATTTTACAAAATTACTTTCACCGATAACGGAATGGGATTTGACCCACAGTTTAAGGATAACATATTTGTATTGTTTCAGCGTTTACATTCGAAAACTGATTATCCCGGAACCGGAATAGGATTAGCGATTTGTAAAAAAATTGTTGAGAACCACAAAGGCCACATTACTGCCGACAGTAAGCCAAACCATGGCTCTGTATTTACTGTGTTTCTTCCTGAATAATTTCGTATTTCTTCCTGAATAATTTCTCTGAAAAGACCTTATTAAACGTTATATAGTCCCTATTATGGGAATTATATAACGTTTCTTTTTTATGCTGTAAAGCAAAACTTCCTGTTGGTTTGCATCTTTGTAATGTAATAATGAAGTAACAATTTTAAAACAATGCCTCCATCAAAATCATCATTTTTAAAAGCAATTTGTATAGTGATTTTAATAATAGCTATTCCATCTTGTAAAAAAAATGAAAGTCTTGAAATGGTAAACAGTAAATACGTTCTTACAAAAAACAGTGAAGAAATTGAGGCTTATTTTTTTATAGCAACTGCAAATGTGACAAAATTAATTATTTCAAAAAGTCAGCTGGCACAACATAAAAGTGTAAAAAACACTATAAAAGATGTTAGCATTAAAATAGAAAATAATCAAAATCTGTTACTGCAGGAGATTAATAAAATAGCTGTAAAAAAACTCATTATAATCAATGAAATAAATTCAACGGTTACTCGTGAAGACTTATATGAACTGGTTGATAAAGGTGAAGTGAGTTTTGATAAATCATACATCAATTCAATCATAAAATCTTTATCTGAACAAATAGAATTATTTGAATCTATTTCAAAGGAAACTGAAGATATGGAAGTACTAAATCTGGTTGTTCATTATTTACCAAAACAATATGAATTTTTAAGAGAAGCCAAAAAAATTAAAAAAGAAATCAATTAAAAGCCTGCAATCATTATTAACTAAATTTTAAAACTATGAAAATGCGATCAAATATTTTATATGCCTTAACACTTTTCTTAACAGCTTCATTTGGAATGCTGCACGCTCAGGACAATAATGTAAATACTGAATTTGGTGTAAAGGGAGGATTAAACATGTCTAATTTATATACTGACGATGCTGATGACGAAAATATTTTATATGGTTTTAATGCCGGCGTTTATGCCACATTGCCTGTATCTGATTTTGTTGCAATACAACCCGAGCTATTATTCACTACCAGAGGTTCAAAATTAGAGTATAACAATGCCCTAGCTCAAGGAAATGTAAAATTAAAATTAAATTATATTGAACTTCCTTTGTTGGTAAGAGTAAATATTACTAAAAATTTCAATATACATGCTGGTGGTTACGCATCTTATATGGTTAGTGCTAAATCGACAGGTGATGGAGATTTCGAATTCGAAGATCAATACAATACTGATGACTTTAACAGGTTTGATGCAGGATTAGCTGGTGGTATTGGAGTAGATTTTAACCCATTAAGTGTTGGATTACGTTATAACTACGGATTGACAACTATAGAAAAAGATGGAGATGATTCATCAGATCTAAAAAACAGCAATCTGTCCTTATACCTTTCATATAAGTTAAATTAAACAAATTAATTATTAACCATAAATTTTTAAAGACCATGTCAAATTTATTATACACAATTGCAGTTATTTTAGTTATTCTCTGGGCCCTTGGGTTCTTTGTTTATAGCGCAGGAAGTATTATCCACATATTATTAGTAATTGCTATTATCGCAATACTATTCAGACTTATCAAAGGTCGTGAAATTTAAAAATCAGCATTATTAAATAATTTATATTAATCTATTAAATCAAATATTATGAAAACTAGCACAACAGTTTTAGGAATTTTAGGAGCCGCAGCGGCGGGAGCTTTTTTAGGAGTTTTATTTGCACCGGATAAAGGGTCAAATACAAGAAAAAAAATCTCAGATAAATCAAAAGATTACGGAGATAATTTAAAAAGCAAAGTAGATGGTATCATAAGTACTATTACTTCAAACGGTAAAGACATTATTGAAGAAGGAAAAGCCAAATTCAATTCTGTAAAAGAAGACTTCAATTCTATGAAAGATGAAGCAAAAACTGTAAAAACAAACTATTAAAAGTGAATTTTTCAAATCATAAAATCTTATATTATGGAATCAAATGCAACAACAAATGATGACTTAAATCTGTATGAAAAGGCAGAAAATTATACCAAAACGAGTTTAGAATTAATTAAACTCAAAACAGTATTAGCCTCTGCTGACGCATTGTCAACAGTAACATCCAGAATAGCAGTTGGAGCTGTTGTTGCATTTTTTACCCTGTTCCTGAATATCGGAATCAGTTTATGGCTTGGAAAAGTACTCGGTGAGTATTATTATGGCTTTTTTATAGTGGCATTATTTTATCTCATTGTAGCTATTGTTATGCATAAAACACAGCATAAGCTTATCAAAACACCAATTGGAAACATGATTGTTTCCAGTATTTTAAAAGATTCTAAAAACTGATTTAATAATTGATAAATAAAAGAGACTGTTATGGAAACTGTTTACACTATTGATTCATTAAATCAGAAAATTAAATTTTTAGAAGAGCAACAAGACAGGGAATGGTGTTCCATTAAAGATGAAATCGATGATATTAAAGAGAATTTAAAACCTCTTAACCTGATTCGAAACACGGTTGAAGAAATCAACGAAACTGTTGGTTTTAAAAGTAATCTTGCCCAGTCTGCAATAAGCATAGGAATAGGTTATCTGGCAAAAAAACTGGTAATAGGAAAAACCGATTCAATATTTAAAAACATCCTTGGATCGATATTACAGCTGGCCGTTACTACTTTAGTTTCTAAACCACAGGAATCATCACACGAAGAATCATCAAAAGAGTAATTGTTAAACTTTAAATAAAATATTATGGAAAAATTAAATGAAATAATAATAAAAAATGGTGTACACATTTACTCAAACCTATATAAATGTTTTGAATTCACAAGAGTATTTTTAGGTATCTAACTCGTTTATACGTTTTATAAACAAACGGTTAAGCAGTTAATACTTTCACTATAAATCTCTATTTTTTTTATAAAACTAGAGCCTTTTTAGAAGAAAAAGCAAAGTTTACATGAGTGAACTTTGCTTTTTTGCATTATAAAAAAACCGAACTTAAATTGAATTGTCCAGTCTTTGGTTTATTAATTATAATTTTGATAAATTGGAAGTTTTAAACCAACGTAAAGATTACAAGCTTTAGAATTATTCGAAAATAAATTAGAAACAAGAGAACCGGAACCAATAAATAAAGGACCGACCCTAAAACCGGTTCCTATTTGAGTACCACTGTATTCCATCCAGGTCACCGGAATATAAAAACTAAATTGTCTGATTTCATATCGCGGCGTAAATGTAACCGAATTAGCAATTGCTGTTGCATTTATTTTTTCTGCATTTACCAATCCGAAATCACCGCTTAAATTCAAGTAAAATTTATTGTTTATGTTCCAGTCAAAGTTAGTATGCAAAGCAGTTGGCAAATTTGCTTTTACCCCTTTTCCTGAAGAAGTTTTTGTGTAATTTGTATCAAAAAACTCAAAAATATCCCCTGCATTATCAATATCATCCTGAGTAACGCTTCCGGTTAGATCATAAGTGTTTTCGATAGCATTTTTATAGTTAAGCCTGCCAATATCAGTCACAGCTACTGCCGTTTTAAATTTATATCTGTTTCCTTCACATGTATGGCAATTGGTACGATACTCATAGGTAAAACCTATATCAATACCCAAGCCTGCTGATGAAGCATCAAACTTCGGATCTTGTCCATTTTCATAATCATAACTTGCAGATGTCCTTAATGTTCCTGTAGAGTAATATTCACTCAATGCCGGATCACTATCATTTTTATTAAAAGTAACGCTCAGGTTATTTCCGTTGATATATCCGTTTGTTCCCGCCATTAGGTATTTTAATGTAATACCGCCTTTTATAAAATGTCTATCATCATCCAATAATATAGTACCATACCCGGCTCCAATTTCTGCCCAGGAATTACTGACACCATTAGGGTTTCCTCCTGTTATCGAAAAACTGTTCGATGCATCTGTATCCTGATTAAGTTCATCAATCAGGGTACCGTTTACATTAACAAGGCTGGTTATGCTCCTTACACGTGTAAAAAGAGCGATGCTATGCCTGGGCGTAATATTCATCATAAAGGAAGGCCCTAAAATATCTACATTAAAATTTCCTCTGTTATTCGTTTTAATATTTTTGCCCCCCTGTGTTTCAAAATCATACCCGGCACCTAATGCCTCGGCAAAATTAACACCATACAAATCATTTTGACCTGTTGCGCTCACCGAAAAAACAGTAACATCGGCCTTGTATTTTGAATCCACAATAGAAGACGGATTAAACAACGCTCCCTGAATTCCGGCATAATTATCATCCCGAAATCCAAAATAAGATTGTCCGTTAACGTAAAAAATGCTTCCTAAAAAGCAATAAAATAGTAAAGTTCTTTTCATAAATTATTATTAAGTGGTTGGTTTGTTAATAATTTGTGATTTAAGGGCACGCAAATATGAAACAAAAAAAGACAAAAAAAAACCTAACTAACTGTAGATTAGTTAAGTTTTTGCTATTATCGTGCTAATATTCAGAAAACCTCAGAAGCTTCTTTCAATTTCCCAAATAAAAAAGCCGAACAATAGTAGACTGCACCCAAAAGTTTAG
>NZ_AKJZ01000106.1 GCF_000282055.1 Flavobacterium sp. CF136 | reverse complement strand
TTCCCGCTACTAAATAAAAAAAGCTTCAGAGAAATCTGGAGCTTTTTTCTTGATTTAGATTGCGGGTGCGAAGTCAGAAACGTTCACACAGCTTTTCATAAGAACTCTTCGGAGAGCGAGGTGTTAAAATAAACAGGATACATATAAAAAGTCCCAATCTCGAAATTTCCGGATTGGGACTTTTTTTGGTAATAATTCCGTTAAGGCATCTTTAACTAATCAACTTTACAGAACGAAACTAAATCTTCATAAGTTCCTACTCCACCTTCACCATTCGTAAGTTTTGCAGTTGCGTATGCTTTGATTGTATAAGCGCAAGGCAATAAATCATTAACAGTCTGTGTTGGAGGCGTAAACACCAATTCAGTTGTCCCGAAAGTTTCCGGAGCTGCCATAGGAGCTATAGGATCAAAACCAAAACTCTGGCCTGGTTTGTTAGGACCTGTAATAGAAAGGCTTACACTACCCAGATTTTCATTTCTAGCACCATATTTTATGTGCAGTGCTGATGTTATTTTACTGCATCCGCTCATGCCTGATATGATTTCCTGTATGTCCAGAGACAATGCTATACGCTGGCCATTGACAGTTGCCGGGGCCCAACTTCCTTGTTTGTTTACATTATTATAAACAACATTATATATAGCAATTGGTTTAGAAGTACCGGCAACAAGGACGGTTCCGCCGCTACCTTCTCTTTGTTTCATACGGATGGCAAAATAGCGGTTCAGAGTATGAGGTCGGGCAGCAGAAACTGTCGAACTGCCAATCCCTGACGTTGGCATTGCCATATCAATACTTGTTACGCCGGTAAGCGCTTCGGTATTCAAACATAATATTTGAGCGTCTATATGCGGTGCAAAATTGGATTCCTGAGGTACTTCAATCCAATTATCGATAATAGTAACTGTTTTTTCTGTTCCTGTACCATTGATATAATATGGCTCTTGATTAAACGGATTTGCCGGATCTCCTGAAGGAGTCCATAAGTATCCAATATTTGTTTTAACAATCATATTAGGTACAACCGGATGCCAGCCTGCCGGATTAAGCGCTGTTGCAGGAGTGGCTACTTCCTGGTACTCAAACATATATTGCATCGGGTTTCCATTAATTTTCTTACTGATAGAACCCACCATATTAACGGATGAAAAGAATGCAGATCCACTGGCTTTACCATCTGTGATTCCTGCCTGAATAGGAATATGCTGTAACAGTCCAAAATGGGTAAAGGAAGGCGGTATCAGAGGATCAACAGGTACCAGTTTATCAGAACATAATTTCACGCATAAACAGTAACCTACATTATTTCTTCTATTAGCTGCTGTTTCCAAGGCAAATCTCTGTCCGTTGTATTCGAGTTGAAAATACACATCCGGACCGCTGGCAAAAGGAAATGTAATATCTGTCTCAATATTGAAAGCTGGCGATAGAAACGTTTTTTTGAATTTGACTGAATCGTAATAAATGGTAAAATGCCCATTACTATCGGTTAATCCTGTACCAAGTTCATCATCCGTAATAAAATCGGCATCCATGGCAATCACGTTAACCCCAACTAATGGCTTACCGGTTTTGCAGTCTACTAATTTTCCGCAGATAGTCCACACATCAAAATATCTTCCTTTAATTTCACACCACCATCTGTTCGGGATCACATAAGAATATTGCCCGATTTTGGTATCTGCTGTAGCCTGGTCTTCAGCATCCCATTTCGGATAAAATGTAGTAACGTGGAATTGTCTTATTGGAAATTTTTTCGGTGGCAGGGGCCCTTTAGGCACTGTACCACATTCAAAATCAAATTCTAAGGCTGAATCAGCATAATCTCCTTTTAATTCAATCAGGAATTCACCTGAATCCTCAGTCATTCCCTCACCTACTAATCTGCCTTCTTTCTCCTTAACTTCCTGTGGAGTTAATAATTTAAATGTTTCTTTTTCGGAAGCAGCTAGCGCACCTTCAACATTTGCTCTTCTTTCAGGCAGGTACAAACGTACTTTAACCTGACCGACATTTTCTTCACAGTCTTCGCATAAACGTCCTAAAAGTCTTCCTTTAATAAAATTTCTCATAATAATTAGTTTGTTGTTTACCTACTCTATTCCCTTTTCAGCTTACGGTTTAATATTAAAATTATGAGACAAATTTATTAACTACTCAACTGAAAAACAGCAGGATATACACCCAATTCCAAAGGGTAAATTCCCCCTTTTTAGGCATCATCACATTAATATTTAGAGAGCCTTTTTAAATACTTTAAAAAAAATTGGGAAAAATGGAAAGAAAAATTAGAACACGCTCTTTCATAATTTTAGCTTAGGAATATTCAGTAAACGTTCCAAATCTTCCAAAAAAAAAGTTCGACATTTGTTCGGGCGAGGCTACTAAGACAAAAAAGCTTCAGAGAAATCTGGAGCTTTTTTTATGGTTTGAAAAATCTTAATATAATTCTGTAAAATATACAAATACTAATTGTTTTAAATAAAACGGAAATCAAGTAGCATCAGGCTTTTTTCAAAAAAATACAGCAACCCATAAAAGTTTGGAATGGCTTTATTGGTTTAACCGCAAACGCTACGATTTATCTTCTAATTTAAACAGGTACGCGTGCACGACTCTTCGGAAATCGAGCGGCTTTATTTTAAGATCGCGGTTTAGGCAAATTTCTGTCGTACATAATAATAGTTCCTGCGACAGCTACGTTCAAGCTTTTTACCGATTTAAATTTTACTAAATGATGGCATTTATCCATTACTTTTTTGGATAGGCCATGATCTTCTGCTCCCAATAAATAAACACAACGTCTTGGATGCTCAAAGGTCTCCAAATCACAAGCTTTTTCATCTAATTCAACACCAACTAATCGTGCTCCTTTAGGCAAGTTTTCAAAAAAAGCTTCAAAAGTATCATAATGAAAATAAGGAATTGCTTTTACCGCATCATGAGTGTCACAGGCTTGCTTGGCATATCGATTACCTATGGTAAAAATAAAAGAAGCACCTAAGTTTTGAGCGGATCTCCATAAAACACCCAAATTTTCAGGCGTTTTACCATTTCGTATTCCAATCCCAAAATATTCATTTATAAAATTATCATTCATAAGGGCAAAAGTACAAACTGTAAATACATAAATCAATTTTTATTGAGTTGAAAGAAAGATCCGGGACATTTACGCAGCTTTTCATTAGACTTTTCGGAGAGCAAGTTTATAAAAAATGTGCATAGTTGATTTAGATTACGGGTGCGAAGTCAGGAGATATCCGCCTTTCCATAAAAACTCTTCGGAAAGCGGACTCTAATTCTAAATTTGAGGATTTTTTTTGATTCTACTTTTTTTATAACTTTTTATCAAAAAGGCCAAACCAAAAGATATAACAATAAATGTAAAAAAGGCAATTTCTCCTCCATAAGCAGATTCGACATATTTACATAATTTTAAAATTAATAAAACTGTCAATCCCGGAATTAATATTCCTAACAACATTATTTTAAGTATCAATTTTACTTTTTGGTTCTTTTCGATCATTTATTTGGTTTTTCTGCACTAACATTCCGGCTAACGTTCTGGTACTACATCAGGTTTGGAACTAAATTAAACCCTATTTTCGGATTTGCCAAATCATTCCAAATACAAAACCAACTTTCTATTAAGGCAATTGCCCAAATCCTTTGTAGTACTTGTTGGTGGGTAGTGGCTTTATTCCATTGCTCCTCTAATTTGAGTTTCTAAATCTTCTAAATTCTCAAATTTTTCAAAATCTAATTCTTTATTATTCTTCTTTAGTTCGTCTATCAATTCTAAAATAAGTTCATAACCTTCAATTTCATATCCAAACATATTGTGGTCAAAATTTGTACCAACTAATAATTCGTCATTATCAATTCCGATACACCAATTTTCAATAAATTTGGCTAAGTTTATTTCTGTTGGTTCATATTCTTCCCAACCATTTTTAATACAAGAATTTGCTAACGCTTTTTCTGACCAAAAACATATTATTCCAATTGGCTCTCCGTCTTCGTCTTCCAAATCATTTGAACTTGAAGTTGCAAATCCATCTGCATTTTCTAATCCGTATACCAAATTTGTTTCACAAACTTTTTTAACGAATTTCTCGTGTTTCAATTTTATGTCAATATGATTTTTAAACATCTTCTTTTTTGCTTTATTTCTGTTTTTTGTTGTTTTCGGTTGCCATTTCCGCCAACCTTCTGGTGCTACAGTTTATTATACTTGATTTAAATTGCGAGTGCGAAGTCACAGCTTTCCATAAGAACTCTTCGTAGAGCCGGAGAATAGTATACTAAACTTTAATGAAATGAATATTTCATTTTTGAGGCCTTAATTTTTTTATTTTTGATATTTGCTTTGATAAAAAGCAAAAATAATAATAATTAAAAAAGAGAAAGCAATGGTTCCTAATCCAGTTAAGATGTCAAATACCCACAGATATGGAGTAGAAAATAGTATTATTATAAAAAAAACATCTGAAAAGCTTGTCTTAACTTTAGGAGTTTTAATTTTTAATAATTCTCCAAATAAATTTAAAAATAATGTTGCGATAAAAGATGTTGTAATTGAAAAAACAACTTTACTTCCAATAGATTGTAAATATGAGTATTTTACTTGTAAGAAAGGTAGAATTACTAATCCTACAATAAATAATAAATTAGCTATTCTTAAGAAATCAAAAAAATATCCTTTCCAATATTTTACTTTATTAGATGTTTTTACATAGGTAAAATTAATATTAATTATATTTTCTTTTGATAAAACAAGTAAATTGCCGTCAATTGATTTTTTGTACACGGTTCTATTTAAATAATCTTTATGTAAAGTAAATACATTTTCGTTATTTTCAATTGATCGTTTTACAGCTTCAATTTTTTCATTTTCAGTTTTATCGATTGAAACAAATTTATAGGTATTTGATAAAACAATATTTTCTAATTTATCTTCTTTGTCTAAAATGACATTATTTAAAATTCCTCTGTAGAGTTCATCTTTTGTGTTGTTTTTTACTAAGACATCAACAAAAGTTGCATGAACATCACCTATTTTTCTACTTACACCATTTTCTTTATAAGCTTGTGATAAATAATGCCAATTATTTTTAAACTTAAAAATCGAAAATCTATCAAGTGAAAATGCTCTAACTATGTTATGAACTATCCATCCAAGACTTGCTGAAATGAAGTAAATGATAAATATTAAAAATAGAAAGCTAGTGAAATCTGATTTATTACTAAAAGATTGTGGAAATTCATTTTTTGATAAACTTTGAAACATTGAAGATATTTTTCCAAAATCGATATTGTCCAATGGATGTAAATCCCAAAAATATGCTAAAAAGAAAAATAATGATGAAACTCCACTAAGGCAAACAAAACTTAAAAATAAAGACCATAAAAATCTTTCTAATAAATTTCCTTGTTCAAATTGATTTCCGAATTGACCAGAATAATAAAATTTCCTAAATAAAACGCCTGGAAATAAAAATACCATTATAATTATAATGGTATTTAAAGCAATGTTGATATTCAAATTATTCTATTGATATAGTTAATGAATTATTATTTGACAAAGAAATTTCTTTCTCTTTAATTTCTTTATGTTGTTTTAAGTACTCAACGGTCTCATTAAAAAGTCGCTCGTCATTAGGGTTTTCTAAAATTTTATTTATTACAAGATTTGAATTTTCAGAGTTATTAATATCTGATGTGTCTAAACTATTGAATATTTTTATAATGACATTTTTAATGCTATCAGAAAAAATTCTACCGTTAAAATTCATAATAGAGTCCATAGCTAAAGTTTTTATTAATTTAAAATTATCTTTTGTTCTTTGGTTTCTGTGTTATCTTCAACTCTCACTAGATAATGTTTATGGCTTACGTTATGATAAATTTTTAATTTAAAGCAATTTACACAATACGAATTACTTCAAATTCCATGTAAATATATTTAAATTTACGAATTTTAGTTAAAAAAAGTATGATTAATACTTGTTTTTATTCATTACAAATAACCGACAAAAGGCAAATATTCCCGCTTAAATACTTTAATTTCTAATATTTAGACTTATGAGGTGTGCAAATGTACAACTAATAACAGATTTAAAACAAGTATTAATACCCTATTAACAGTAGTTTCAGAAAAACTATAGTTTAAAAATAATAGTTATTTTTTTTAAATCATGAAGAAATGGATCGGGAATTGTCCTATCCGGACTTTAATACAGGCTTCAGAGAAATCTGGAGCTTTTTTTGTTTCACATTACTCATAAAAAATCCAGAAGCTTTTGAAACATTATACGAAAACTATAATGCAATAATTTATTTTCACACCCCCAGCTTCAAATGAAGCTTATGCAACTCGTCTAATATCTCAATCTCGGCGTCCGGAAGGAGCTGCAATGCAATTTCGAGCAAAAGCAATACATTTATTCCGGACGCAGAAGCAGATGAATCGGGAGCATCACTTTTAAGCGCAGCAATACTTACTTTAAGCAAATCCGAAACTAACAGGTTTAATTCAGTGTATGAAGCTATTTTCAGCTCAGTTTTAAACAGATTACTATTTTTGTTATCAGGTTTTAGTTTTGTAAAATATTTTATTTTACTCATTAAATCTAAAAATTCTGTGACTGATTCTTTATGCTCTGCTTTCATGGTTTTATTTTTAATGAATTTGATAATGTCATTAATCTAAAACAAAAATACAAAAAAAACAGTTGTATACAATCGATTAAATACAATTACACAAAAACAATCTATTACTTGTAATTTCATTTTCATGAAAAGAACGAGAAAAAGTGAAATTCCAGAAGTTGTAAAGCAACTGGGAATCAGAATAAAAGATATAATAGACAGCAATCAATTAAAACAACGTGAGGTTGCTCATGATGCCGAAATGGATGTAGAGAATTTAAGAAAATATATTAAAGGCTCTCAGGAAATGAAAATAAGCACTTTATTTAAAATTGCTCAATCTTTAAAAATAAATCCAGGTGATTTAATAAAAGATTTATAAAAAAAGTAACTTTTACTGTAGTTTAATTGAGATGATATTATATCGAATTATTTAGGTTTTAAATAATTGAAAATTGGGTCACCAAACTTAATAAAAAAGGTCAGTTTTAGTGAAACTGACCTTTCATAACTACGATATTTTAAATTAAAGCTTTATTAGCTCCTCCATGAAGTGTTTTTTTTCATCACTTGCTTAATTTCATTTCAAGTTTTTCGTCATTCATTTTTCCATTCAGGACCAATTTTCCATTTGTTCTTATCAGTCTGCCTTTAAACTCGTCTAATTTATCAGAAGGATATCTCCATTTAACGGTAATAGAATCGTTTTTTTCGTTAAGAAAATAAGTACCTATATATCTGTATCTATAATCATTAAAGTCCAATACAAAATCATCTTCAAGATCCATGTATACGGTTGTTAATACACTGTCTTTTGGACTTTTTGCCTTAAAAGGAACATCATTTATTTTTAAATTTTCAACCTGATATTTACCCGTCAGCTTAGGATGTTTGTCGGGAAAATCATAAATTAAAGAGAATAATAAAGGCCAGATAAATAAAGAAATTCTGTACATATTTTTATAAAGATTAGAGATATTTAAACTTTTAGTTCCTTGTAAAGGCTGAAAAATAAAATCTGTTAGTCTTTTCCAGTCCTGCGATAAAAAGTAAAATACACCTAACAACGATATTATGGCATGAAGCAATACACCCACAGGCAGATGATAAAAGACATCAAGGCAGATGATAAAAGTTAGCATAATAATTGCCAAAATCAATCCGAAAAGTCTCGTTCTTGAGAAAAGCAAAAGAACCGCAGTCAAAATTTGCAATAAGGCTATTGCTACGGTAAAAGGATAGGAATACTTAAAGAATGCCCACATTAGAGTTTCTCCGGGTAAGCTGCTTAAAGGCAGGTCTAATTTTCCTAACAGAACTATCATTTGGAGTCCCTGAATTTTTTGAACACCAAACATAATTGAGTCAAGACAAAGTGCATAAAGAGTCAAATGCTCAAGGTTGGTTTTTAGTTTAACGCCATTGATTCCGTTTCGCCTTTCTCTGGCATGCCAGACATAAGGCAGAATTAATCCTGCAATTAATACCAAAATCCCTATCCCCAGTAAAAATGGAGTCGGAATCCATGGGGAAAAATATTTAAAGGATAGCCTTCTGAAAACTACGCCTACTACCAGTCCGAAACATACCCCTAACCAAATTTTGTTTTTTAAAGATGTTGAATACATAATATTTACTGTTTTAAATTCACAGCAAAAAAACATCTTATAGCAATTTGAGTCGTCCGGATGTACCCATTCAAACCTCTTTTATGCTATTTCTTTTCATGTATTCGCTTGGGGTGATTCCTGTTGCTTTTTTGAATGCACTGTTGAAAGTTGATTTGGAGGTAAATCCTGCTTCGTAAGCAATACCAAGGATTGTCAAATGACTGTATTGTTTTTGTGCCAGCATCTCTTTCACTTTTTCTATCCTGTAATTATTCATTAACGAATAGAAATTCATATTATAACTAGTGTTGATCACAAAAGATAAATCATTCATGGAGATTCCAACTTTATCAGCCAGCGAAGACAGGTTAATTTCAGGATCCATAAACACTTCTTCTTTTTCTAAAAGACCATTCAGGACAGTTTTGTACTTTGATAATTCCTGACCACTTAATCTCGACGCAGATTTATCCGGCTGAATCGAAGCATTGGCATAGATGATGCTTTTAAGCGCTTCGTTCTCCGTTTTATTTTTGAAAAAAACTTCCTTTTGTCTTAAAAGGCTGTATACCATAAATACTATCAGCGTCAGGTAGAGATAAGCACTCACTGAATTAAGGAAGACATTTTCTTTTATTTTAATTATAAGCCAAACCGCAATTAAAAAAAACATCCCTACCAATATGCCTGACAACCAGTTCAAATCCCTTTCTTCTTTTTGCGACGAAAATAAGAGTATACTGTGTCCGTGTTTTTTTAATATTTTATAAGATAAAATCCAATAAATAATGATTTGTACTGGTACTGCAAAACGCATTAGATTTCCAAGAATATTGTTTGTACGCTCTCCTATTAAATCTGTAATATTCCCTATGGAAAGAAAATAAGGCAATGATATTAAAAGAATAAATGCTGCTGCCGGTATAAAATGGAGCACTTTTTTTCGAAAACTAATTTCGTTTAAATGAGTATAATACCAAGTGCTTAAATAAAAACCCGGTGCTATAATAAAGCGAGAAAGTTCAGAAATTGGTATGATATACGGATACTTTTCAGATAAATCTTCCTGAAATATTATTCTACTCAACAGCATAAAACCAAGAGACAAGAGAAAAATGCCGAACCACAGATTTCCTTTTTTATTATGTGGTAAATAGAAAATAGCCAATATTCCTATCAGGAAACAAATTGCTACAGAAAATGAATTAATAATGATTTCGGGCATATAAGATTTAAATGAATTATACTCTAATTAATCAGAATCCGCACGCTGACGGAAATTTACAGGGTAGTTCCGGTATCATTACTCCGTTTGCTATATTTTTTATAAATATATAAAACAATTTAATTTGTCTATAAATACCACCAAAATAATATTTAAATCAAACGCAGTCTCTTGAAAAAGTTTGCAATGTGTTAAATAGATTATATCGAATTATTTAAAATTTTAAGGTCCCGGAGTATGCAGGTTTCTTAAAACTTAAAAAGGTACAGTAACTGCACCTTTTATAATTATTTTATTTGCTTTTCTTCAAGGCATCTATTAATTCTGCCATATTAACAGTGGCATAAGTTGAGGAATAGTCCGATACGGCATAAGGCAATATAAGACTGTCATTGTGAATGATTGCTCCGCAGGAATATACAACATTAGGAACATACCCTTCGCGCTCGTCTTCCAGTGGCGAAAGTAAAGGCTCCGGAAGTCTTCCAATTTCTTTAGACGGATCATCAAGATCCAGTAATGAAGCACCTATGCAATAACGTCTCATTGTACCAACACCGTGGGTAATAACGAGCCAGCCCTCCGGGGTCCAAAGCGGTGATCCGCAATTTCCTATTTGTGTAAACTCCCACGTATAACGCGGCTCCTGAAGAAGAACGGGATGATCCCATTGTGTGGCTCTCTCAGAATACATAATATAATTGTTTACACCATCTATTCGGGAAAGCATGGCATATTTGCCTTTTATTTTTCTGGGAAATAAGGCCAGGTTTTTATTTTGGGCGCCGGCACCATGCAATGGCATAACCCTAAAATTATAAAAATCTTCGGTAGAAATAAGTTTAGGCAGTATAGTATGTCCGTTATAAGCTGTGTAAGTCGCCATAATACGAACGGAATCATCATCATCTACAAAACGCACAAATCGTGCATCCTCTATACCGCGGCTTTCAGAATTGGATATTGGAAATATAACACGCTCGGTGATGTCAGAATCATGGTTAAACTGTATATCATAAAATGAATTCGCCAGCCAGAGTATTTCCTGCAGTGCCGTTTTTCTTTCCTCACGAATCAATGGATCGCTTAAGTTTGCTTTTAGAATATTTTTGAGGACAGCAAACTCGAATTCATCCGGCAGATCCTGCATAATTTGGGTTATATATTTGTCCGTAGTATGCATTTCTGTCAATTTCGTCAAAAATCGCTCTTTATTGAATAAGGTTTTGTGTTCGATTTCGGCTTTATCAATGTGATTACCAATTTTCATTACATGCAAATTGTTATCCCTATCCAGAATTGCTCTTCTAAAAACAA
>NZ_AKJZ01000105.1 GCF_000282055.1 Flavobacterium sp. CF136 | reverse complement strand
CAATGAGGTAAAACTGTTCACTGCCAGCGCCCTTTGGGATGCATCGCAGGGATTGTATGCTATTTCGTTGTCGAATGACGGCTATTATCCGGCAGGCCAGCTTTACAAAACGATCACCTATGATGAGAACACCGCTGCTGCCCCAACGGAAGCAGACGGATCAACGGTAGAATTTAAGAACAAGGAAGGGCAGGTCGTCCTGAAAAGAACCTATGGCACAGTTGGAACCGGATCGACCAACGAGAAACATGATACCTATTATGTATATGATATCTATGGAAACCTGACCTATGTAATCCCTCCCAAGGCTGTTGATATTCTCAATGTGACTAATATTCAAAGCAATATCACTTCAACGGCTGTTGTGAATTCAGGAAGTTCCCTGCAGCTTACCGACCGCTACTAATTCTAATTCTATTGTGCTGTCTCCTGGGTTTAATGCCCTATCCGGAAGCACTTTTAGTGCCAAAATAGACAACAGTGCGCAAAACACTTTGGATAATTTATGTTACCAATACAAATACGATCAACGCAACAGGCTGGTGGAGAAAAAGCTTCCCGGAAAACAATGGGAATTTATTGTTTATGACAAACTGGACAGGGTGGTTGCCACCGGACCTGCCGCATCCCCATTTAATGATCTCACTTCTGTGGGATGGCTTATAACCAAATACGATGTTTTTAACCGTGCGGTTTACACAGGCTGGATGACCTCGACTTCTGTAACGGGTACAGGAAGAAAGACCTTGCAGGATGCGCAAAATGCATCTGCCCTTACCGTAATAAGTGAGAGCAAACAAACATCAGGTACTATTGACGGCATTGCTGCTTATTATACCAATGCAGTTGCTCCGGTAACTTTCAAGCTTCTGACGGTAAATTATTATGACAACTATACTTTCCCCAGTTCGCCTGTTATCACAATACCCGCAAGTGTAGAAGGACAGACTACGTTAACTACGGCTCAGGTTAAGGGATTAACAACAGCTTCCTGGAGCAGGGTTATTACTTCCAGTACAGCTGTATTAGGAGAAACAAATGCTATTTTTTACGATGCCAAGGCAAGGCCTGTTCGCAATCACCTGCAAAATTACTCGGGCGGCTATACCTATACCGACAGTAAACTGGATCCTTTTTCAGGACAACTGCAATACAGCATCACCAGACATAAAAGGGTGTCGACGGATACTGAACTGACAACAAAGGATGTTTTTACCTACTCCCCCCAGGACCGTCTTTTAACCCAGACCCATCAGATAAACGGAGGAACAATTGAGCTTATCGCCAGCAATACCTATAACGAATTAGGCGAACTGACCTCTAAAAATATAGGAAACACGCTAAGCCAGCCCCTTCAAAAAGCAGATTACACCTATAACATCCGCGGATGGCTCACGAGTATAAACAATACTGCGGGATTACAGACGGGAGCAGACCCAAAGGATCTGTTTGCCTTTGCCATCAATTATAATACATCAACTTCGGGGATTACAGACGTAAAGCCATTGTATAACGGAAACATTTCCGAAACCTATTGGGCAACCAATTCCGATAACGGGATTATACGAAACTACGGTTATAAATACGATAACCTGAACAGGCTCAGGGAAGGTATTTACAAAAAAGGAACCGCTTTAAATGCCTATAACGAAAGCATGGACTATGACAAGAACGGAAACATCATGCACCTAAAACGCTACGGAAGCCTGGATGATAATACCCAGACACTAATAGATAATTTAACGTATGACTATAAAAACAGCAATACGGACAACCAATTAGGAAAAGTTACTGATGGGGTTGTTAATAATCCCAATTTCAAAGATGAATTCAAGGACAGTGCAGCCAATGGTAATGATGATTACAGCTATGATGCCAATGGCAATATGCTGACCGATGCCAACAAAGGCATAACGGGTATCACCTATAACCATTTGAACCTGCCGACCAAAATAGTTTTCCCTACCGGGAATATTGTTTATATTTACAATGCGGCGGGACAAAAACTGGGAAAAATCGTGACCCAGACAACGGTAACCAGCACTCTTTATCTGGGAGGCTATCAGTATCTGCAACCCTATTTGGGAACCTGGGCTTTGCAGTTTTTCCCGACAGCCGAAGGTTATGTAGAGCCTTCAGGAAGTTCTTATAAATATGTTTACCAATACAAGGACCATTTAGGCAACATTCGTTTAGGGTATAAAAATACAGGCACAACCTCTTCACCGATTTTACAAATCACAGAAGAAAACAATTATTATGCCTTTGGACTGAAACAAACAGGATACAATGGTGTTAAATATGGTGTAGAAAACAAGTATAAGTACAACGGCAAAGAACTGCAGGACGAGTTAAACCTGAATGTTTACGACTATCGTGCTAGAAATTATGACCCAGCAATTGGTCGCTGGATGAACATTGACCCATTAGCGGAGAAATCTCGTAGATTTAATCCTTATACCTATGCTCTTAATAATCCTGTCTATTTTATTGACCCAGATGGAATGGAAGCTACAGATTGGTTTAAAAATAAAGCAGGAAAAGTTGTCTGGTTTGACAGTAAAGCGAAAGATTTTAAAAGTGGAAATGGTGATAAATGGAGTAATATTGGTTCAAATACAAATGAAGTAAAAAAGAGCTTAAAAGTACCAACTGAAAATAAAACTAGCTCTTGGAAAACAATCTCATTTTCTACAGAAAGTGCCGAATCAGGAGGAAAAAGCCTTTCTGTACTAAAACCTATAGTTTTTAAAAACTCAGCGGTAGTTAGTTATGACTTAAATGTAAGTAACACAACTTCAACAGGACAGTTAATAAGTGGAAAAAGTGAAATAACGGGTGTTACAATGAATGCACAAGTATCATCAGAAACATCGGCTCCAGGTAGGGAAATCCAAGGTGTTAGTGGTTTTTTTGGAATAAAGGAATGGACGCCAATGGGCAGAAATTTTACTTTTAAAAGTTCCCCTTTTCAAGACCATGCAGGTCCAATGTTAAGCAATAGTCCTTATCATGCAACCAGTGATGCAAGTATGAGTATGTCTTTAGGGACATATTCAAAATTCACAAATACAAATCCACCATCGTCAGGCTTAAATTTAAGTTTTCAAACAGGTGTCGATACATCTGAGAGAGCTAGTATTGGTCCAAATGAACTATTTAATACATCTCAATAAAACCATTTATGAAATTCATTTATCTATTAGTTATAACTCTGAATATGGTAAGTTGTAACTCTAAATCAGACAATCAGAAATCAATCAAAAGAAGCGATTGTATAATATTTTATAAAAAATTTAAAGAAGAAGTAATTAAGGGGCAGACAAAAAATGCTTTAATAGCTATTGATAAAGCTATTAATTGTGATCCCAATAATGAAAGTTTTAAATCTAACAAATTGAGACTTTTGATAGAATTGAGCAAATATAATGAGGCTATTAAATTAATTGATAGTTACAAATCAGATGACAACTCATTTAAAATGCTTAAAGCGGTTCTTAAGTTAAAGAACAAAGACACCAAAGCAATTGATTTACTACGAGAATGTTATAATAGATATAAAAATGAAAGGGAGATTACGACTGATAATCTAATATATAAGATTGCATTGACTAATTTTTTTGATGGTAAAGAAAAAGCTTTGAAAGAAATAGAGACCTCAAGGACTAATTCTATAGAGGAAAACATAAAAACTAATTTGGATACACTTGAAGAGTTAATTAATCAATATGACAAGCAAAATGTTTTATTTAAATTATATGGTATATCAAATCCCGATAGCTCAGATATATAGACAACGATAGAACCGAAATCGCTCGGATATGCTCAAGGATAGCGCAGAAATTTTTTCCGTGCCGGCAAAGAGAATCGATAAAGACTAAAATAAGAAACCTCGCGAAAAGCGAGGTTTTTTTTATGGCATATAGCTTTAAATCGAATAAAATGACTTTAAGTAAGACATCGTGTTCCAGATGTGTTGGTTAGATTGACTTCTTATGAAAACGTGTGCCTAGCCCAGACAGAAGCGGTATCCTTTTGCTGCTTTCTTTAAGCAGCAAAAGATACAAGCGAATGGCTGGAAATAGCTCCTGTTAGAAAAAGATAATGTTTCAGATTAGGTGTTTTTATGAAATAGCAGTGTAACTATCTGAAAAAAATATATAAATTTAAAAATTTTGAATAATATAGAGGCGTTCAATTATTCGGCTTTTTTCTTTTTTGACTGATACATCCTATAAATCAATATCCCAATTATTCCAACCAGCAAGTACGGGATTACCATTAAATATACGATACCGTCATTTACAGCCTGAGCTTTTTTCACATTCGAATCACCAGCCAGAGCAGCACGACACATTGCGCATTGCGCATTTGCAGCAAGGGAAAAGAACAAAGAGAAAAGAATAAAGACATATTCTGTCTGAAAAAATTTCCTCTTTTTTTCTTTATTTTTTGTTCTTTGTTCTATTCTAAACATAATATGGAGAAATCATTAAGTAAACCACTACCCCTGTAATTGCAACATACAACCAAAGTGGAAAGGTAATTTTAGCTATTTTTTTATGCTTATCAAATGTATTTGCCAAAGCACGAACGTAACTGATTAACACTAATGGAATAATTGCTACTGATAAAATAATGTGTGTGATTAAAATAAAGAAATATAAATATCTGATAGCTCCAATTTTAGTCTTTTCAATTGCATCAAGAATTCCATCATGATTTAAATCTCCAAATTTAGCAGAATCAGATGTCATATGATATGCAACATACATAACCAGAAAAGCCAATGATAAGGCAATCGCAAAGGTCATTAATCGTTCATGTGTTTTACGTTTTCCGTTTTTAATCGCTAATACAGCCATTACCAAAACCACTGCTGTAATCCCGTTTATTGTAGCATAAATAGGAGGTAAAAAAGAAAGAGGCTCAACATTGATTCCGAAATCTTTTAATTTGACTGCAAATAAAACAGCTACTACAATCGGTATTACAATTGAAACTGCAACAATATATTTATTGTATTTTTTTTCTAATGAATGATCTTCCATTTTATTCTTCTAATAATATTTTAATATCTTCCTGAATGTCCCTAACCCCTTTTTTATCTAATCCGTCATAGTATAAAATTGGATTTCCAAAATCATCCTTTCTACAGCGAATATTTCCATTTTTATCAATCAAAGCAAATAAACCGGAATGTTCAAAACCGCCATTTACTTTAGCATTTTCACCAGCGTACAAATTAAATCCTTTATTGGATAAATCCATAATAGTTGCTTTGTCTCCAGTCAGGAAATTCCAGTTAGAAGATTTTACTCCTAATAACTTTGCATGATCTTTAAGAACCTTTGGCGTATCATGAGTTGGATCAATTGTGATTGAAACGATGCCAAAATTAGGATTGCCGAAAAAAGTCTTTTCTATTTCTAACATACTCAGATTCATTTTTGGGCAAATAGAAGGGCAGGTAGTAAAGAAAAATTCTAAAACATAAACTTTTCCTTTATAAGTTTCATTTGAAACTTTGAGATTGTCCTGATTCGTCAATTCAAATTTAGGTGCAGGACCGATTTTCATCAGTTTAGCATCTGATTTAGACGTTTTAAGACCTACATTATCTAAACGGTTTCCTTTAACAACATCGTCATTTTTTATTCTGTCAACAATTTTAGGTACAGCATAAATCCCGAAAATTAAAATGATAAATGAAATTCCGATATATGATTTATTTTTAAACATTATAATTGTAATTTAAAGTTCTTTAGTCGCGTTATGATTTTTTTTAAGGGCAGCACGGTATTCGTACAAAATAATCTTAAAATCATCTAACATTTCGTTACTCAAATCAGATGGATGAAAAGTGTCGTACCCTTCTTTATATTCATCCTTATCTTTTCTTCCTCTTAAATTTCTTTCCTTATCTACAATATACACATTGGAAGTTCCAAGATTCTGATTTAGTTTTCCTTTCAAATGCAATTGATTGTAAAATGTTTTGATATCATCAGGTGATGCAAAAATAAAATGCCATCCGGAAACATCTGTAAAAGATCCCAATGATTCTACAATTTTCTGCACATCTTTTTCTGTTCCCAAAGGGCAAATAACTACAAATTGAAGATCTTTGAAACCATTATAGCGTTGGTAAATTTTTTCATTTAGATTAAAAAAATTCCCTCTGTTTTTTAAAATTTCTGAGCCTGAAAAGCCAAGAATAGTAATTTTATTATTTAAAGTTACTTTTTCACCTTTTAAAGATTTCCAATTACCAAAATCAGCAATTTTAGGAGTTATCACAGGAAGTTTAGTAAAACTATTTACTCCGGAGGCAAAAAACAAATAGGCTACAATTGGTAAAACAAAAAGTACAAAGAGAACTATATTTTTTTTCATTGTATGAATGGAAGTTATTGAGGTACAAAAATAAAAAAAGCTCCGTTAAACGGAGCTTCTTTTCGAATTAATATCATGTTAAAAATTCCATTTAATAGTAGAATCTTTAAAAACCCCATAAATATAATGTCCTTCTGTTAAGAGAATAAACAATAAATATAATACCAGGAAAATAACTGGCGACACAACAGCCCATCTAAGACTACTGGTTTCACCTTCCATGTGCATAAATGCCCATACAATATAATATGCTTTAAATATTGTCAGGATATAAAATATCCAGTTCAACAAATTTAAACCCACAAAATGATTAAGTTCTAATGCTGCTGGTTTATAAATACCCAAAACAACTTCTACGCAAGTTACAAGGGATAATAATATAAAAACAAACCAGATTCTTTTTGTATTTGATACGTGTTCGTGTGACATAATAATTAAAATCTAAAATTAAACTAAGTAGAAAACTGTAAATACAAATACCCAAACTAAATCGACAAAGTGCCAGTATAAACCAACTTTCTCAACCATTTCATAGCTTTTTCTTTTTTCGTAAGTACCTAATAATACATTAAAGAAAATAATGATATTAATAATTACTCCTGAAAATACGTGGAATCCGTGGAATCCTGTAATAAAGAAAAAGAAATCTGCAAACAATTTACTTCCGTATTCGTTTCTTGTTAGGTTTGCTCCTTCTACAACATATTTTGCACTGCTTAAACGAGCTTCAGATTCTGCTCTCGTCAAAACTGTTTTTTTCTTTTCTTTTGTAAGTGCTTCAGTTCTTATCAGCAACTCCGGATGTGCTTTAAAACCAGCCTGAACTTCAGCAACCGAATAAGTTGGTGTTGATTCAGCATCTTCCATAAACCATTTACCTTCTGATCTGGTAAGCGCTTCTCTTTGTTCCGGCAATTTTACAGCAAACGCTTCAAGAGCTACACGATTTCCTTCTTTGTCAACAAACTGCAACAAACTTCCGCCACTTGTTTCAACTGCACCATATTCACCTTTAATGAAGTTTTTCCACTCCCAGGCCTGAGACCCTACGAAAATTAAACCTCCAATAATGGTTAAAAACATGTAGATTGCAACTTTTGTTTTTTTCAAATGATGACCTGCATCAACGGCCAAAACCATAGTTACAGATGAGAAAATCAAAATAAAAGTCATTAAGGCCACATATAGCATTGGTTGTGGATTACCATGCAAAAATGGGAAGTGAGTAAACACTTCATCTGCCAATGGCCAGGTTTCGATAAATTTAAATCTAGAAAAACCATAAGCTGCCAGAAATCCAGAGAATGTCAAGGCATCTGATACGATAAAAAACCACATCATCATTTTACCATAACTTGCTCTTAATGGCTCATTCCCGCCGCCCCAAGTTTTTTCTTCATTATTTGCAGTAGTAACTGTCGCTTCCATAAAAGATATTCGTTAAAAAGTTCCCAAATTTACGTTTTTTTCTTATTTAAAGAAATATAAAAATAAAAATAAATAGACCCACAATAAGTCTAAAAAGTGCCAATACATCGCACCTAGTTCTATACCAAGAGTTTGAGTCGAATTGTATTTTTGTTTAAAATGATTATAAATTACAATTAAAAGTGAAATTAATCCTCCAGCCAGATGAAATAGATGTGTAACCGTTACCACATAAAGAAAAGTAGTAGTAATTGAACTCCCCTCTCCTGTAAAATAATATCCTTTTTCTACAATTTGTCCAAACCCTTCAAATTGTAAAACCACAAATAAAATCCCTAATATTAAAGTAGCCAAAAGAAAACCTGAAGTTGCCTGTCTATTATCTTTCTGAATTGCTTTTTTTGCTAAATGGAAAGCTACACTGCAACCTATAATAACCAAAGTACTATAATAAAATGCCGTTGGCAATTCGAAATTCTTCAACCAGTCAGCTCTTGATTTACTTACCACAAATGCACTTGTAAGTCCCGCAAACATCATTGTCATACTTACCATTGCAAATAACAAAATCAGTTTTGCCGATTTTGCTTTTCTCAATTGTTCTTCATTTATTTTCATTGTCATTTCCATAACTATCTTAAAAATTTATCTACTATAAATACAATCTGCAATAACGAAATATACGAAACACTTACCAACATCAATGTTCTTGCTGCCTTAGGAGTTCGTAACTGATACAGGCGTACTGCAAAAAACAGCATCCATAATCCTAGCAAGAACACTAAAATGGCAGCAATTGGTGTAATGAACAATTGTCCGGTATATCCTAAAACAGGCAATAACGAAGCAATAATCAACCAAACAGTATATAAAATAACCTGCAATGCGGTTCCTTTGTCTTTTCTGCCTGTTGGAAGCATAAAAATACCTGCTTTTTCATAATCTTCATACAAAAACCAGCCAATAGCCCAAAAATGTGGAAATTGCCAGAAAAACTGAATCAAAAACAGAGTCCCTGCTTCAATACCAAACTCTCCTGTGGCCGCTACCCATCCTAACATAAATGGAATTGCTCCCGGAAATGCTCCGACAAAAACAGACAAAGAAGTAACTGTTTTTAAAGGTGTATAAACACTCGTGTATAAAAATATTGAAATTGCAGCAAACATTGCTGATTTTGCATTTATTGTATAAAGTAAAGCAACACCTATAATTGTAAGCAAACTTGCCACAAACAAAGCTGTCTTTGGGGACATGCGTCCGGAAGGAACAGGACGATTTTTTGTACGATCCATTAAGGCATCAATATCTTTTTCAATTACCTGATTAAAGGCATTTGAGGCTCCAACCATACAATAACCTCCAATTGACAAAACTGCCAAAACACTCCATTGAAAAGGATGCTCATCATTAACACCCAACAAATAACCGGCAATAGAAGAAAACAAAACACTAATAGCCAAACCTGCCTTAGTAATTTCTTTGAAATCGAGAAATATTGATTTTAATGAAAGTGTATTTTGTGTAGCGTTCAATACGGTAGTTGTTTGTCTGTTTTTTTTTGAGTGGTGCAAATGTACAAATTAGATAATAGAAATTAGATCTATAACTTTAGATTTTTTGAATGAATTGGCAATAAATACAATGCTTTTTAATTCGCAGATCAAATTATTCCGAAAAATAGCATTAAAAAGTTTAATAGTCAAAATACCAATTAAAGACATCTGCACGGAATCCTAAATTAAACCAGGTTGTATTTTGCTTAAAAATAGTATCGGTATTTTTTGTCGGATCAAAATTTCTAAAAATAAAGCTCGCAAAGAATTTTAAATTTGTTGCAGGATTTACCAAATAACCAGCCTGAACATCGGCAATAAAAATATTAGTTTTATTACCCTGACCTACTTTTACACCTGAATCATATGGACGATTTTCTTCATAGCTTTTATAAATATTTCCTCCATAATTATAACCATCTTCTGCGGTATCAAAATCAAAACCTCGCTTTCCGATTGTAAATTTTGCATCCGCAAAATAGCGCCCTTTATGATAACGGCCAATAGCAACAAGCTCTTCAAAATTGCCTCCCCATTGATGTCCTAAACTTTGATTATTATGAGCATAATTTGTTATTATGTTACTATGAGAATACACGTAAGGCCTTACATGATTGTATTCTAATTGCAACAATAAGTCTTTTACTTTAAATGCATTGAAATATTTTGCCCCTAACTGGTAACCGATTTTACTTTTCCAACTATTATCTCCCGATTTTATATCTCCAAATGAAAATTCATCAATTAACAACTGACCATACAAATTAACCTGATTATTCCATTTGTATTTGGATGTAATCCCTAAAAGAGCATTCCCACTTTTTGAAGATGATGCAAATTCAACTGAACGATAAAAGATAATTGGATTTACAAAATTCACATCAAAACCTCTATTATTGGTATCTGTCCAAACGACTGATTCAAAAAAACCTAAATTCAACTTATTTGATACATTCCAACTTAGATAATGGTTTGCCATATATTTTGAAGCATACGTTTTTTCTGCCGTCACGTCAGGACGGACATCTTTAAGCCACATATAAGTATTGGTGTATTTTATTTTCCAAAATGTGGTGTTAATTTTAAAATACGGGTACGGACTTGCTCCGTCACTTTCTAGCAAAGAACGGTATCCGTCACCAATAAAATTTCTTCCATAACCCAATTGAAAATTAAAGATCTTACTTGGCGTATACGTTATGTTGGCTTCCGCCAAAGGAAAATCGTATGAATCAGTTTTAAATTGCTTTGCAATTCCTATTCCCGGGATAATGGCCGGATTCCCTCCTGAAGGTTTCAAAGTTTCTGCATAATCATTAAAATATCCTGCAAATCTTCCCTGGCTTTCAAAAATAGTTGTTGTAAAATTGATTTGCTTTCCCAGACCTCCTCTGAAATTTATTCCGCGTGTGTTTACATATGTATAGGAAGCATCAAGATCCGAAGCTTTTCCTAATTGCAAATCAACGATAGGATTTAATGACAACCAATAACCTTCACCTTGAATCTGAACCATATTCTCATTCCAGAATTTTCTTCCCAGCCAGGTCGAAACATTTTTCTGAAGCGATTCATTTACTGCTTTTAAATTGTAATATTTTGAAACCTCATCATATGTAAAAGGCTTTGAAGCGGTATGGTTATTACTTCCAACCTGATTCATCGCACCATCAAACTGCGCATAATAACTATGAGAAAACGGAATATTTAAATGACTGTCAAACTCCGGACTGTTGTACTTTTTATATACAATGCTATCCAATTCGGTCATTGGTTTTTCCTCTGGTCTTATAATTTCGGCAGCAGCCAAAGCTTCAGCAGCAATTTGATCAGAACTTTTTAAGGGCAAATCTATTGAAATCGTATATTTAGAATATGTCGCTATACCATTATAAGTAGAAGGCTTTATTTTTGGAAATTTATTAAAAACGCGTTTAGCTTCTGCAGACAAATCATCATTTGTTGCACTTACATAAATTACTTTAAACGTTCCATTTACATCAACTTCAAAAAGAACTTTGACTTCGCCTTTATAATCTGCCTGTTTCAAATTTTCAGGAATTTCAAAATTTTGAAAAACAAAATCCTGAACTTCTTTATAAAAACAATTTTCCAGATTTTTTGATTCTAAATTTTCACAATTAGGAAAAACAGGAAACTGCTCAGCCATAAAACCTGACTTAACAGAAGTTTTGTTTGTTTCCTGAGAAAAAACAAATAGTGATGACAATGCCAGTCCGAAAGTTAAAAAACTTCTATTCAAAATAATTTTAGTTTTCATTAATATTGGTTTGTGGTATTTTCTCCATCTGCAATTGCTTTTGCCGATGAAGTTCCGATACGTTTAACTCCTAAACGAATCATTTCTATTGCCTCCTGATATGACTTAACTCCTCCCGCAGCTTTAACTGGCAAAGGTGAAGCGTTTTCTAACATCATAATAATAGCCGGAATTGTCGCTCCATTTGGTAAATCATTATGAGTTTCATAAAATCCTGTTGACGATTTTACAAAAACAGAAGCATAATCATCCTCTTCAAAATTCGAAATAACAATATTTTTTATCAAAGATGAAAGCTGAATAATTTCTTTTTCGTTCAAAGCAGCTACTTCAATAATCCATTTGACAGTTTTATTATGCGCCAATCCTAATTGTGTAGCTGTCAAAATCTCTTGTTTAACTAATGCAATATCTCCATTTTTAAAAGCTTCATAGTTACAAACAAAATCCAGATCATCGGCACCACATTCTATTGCCAATTTTGCTTCCCGGATTTTTGTTTCAATATCTGATTTACCTTCCGGAAAATCTATAACTGTACCAATAAGTAAAGTAGAATTGGCTTTTAAAATCACTTCTTTAGCTGTAGCCACATATTCCGGGCGAATCATAACAAGCTTAAAACCTTCTGTAATCGCTTCAATAATAGTGTTTTTTACCATACTGTTATTTTCTGCTTCAGATAACCCGGCCTGAAAAGCAGTTTTTAAATAAGTAGAATCTAAATATTGCTTAATATTCATGATGTTAAGATTACGGCGAATGCAACAAAAATACATTTAAAATTCAGAAAATAACATACTTTTTAAGACTTGATTTTTTAGCAATAAAAAACCCACCGAAGTGGGAGTTATATTTTTATATTTTATCGATTTGCTTTTTAAAAGCAATGGCTGAAAAAACAGCTGCTGTAGCTCCGATTGTATTCGCTAAAACATCAGTCACGTCTGCTGTCCTTGTTTTGGTAAGAACACTTTGCAGTATCTCAATGGTTATTCCAAAAAACACCGAAAATATAAATGAAACTAAATATGCTTTATAGTCATCAGCTGTCTTTCCTTTAAGTTCTTTTTTGAAAAACAAAATCCATGAAATTGTAAATCCAAAATGAAAACAAAAATGCACTATTTTATCAATACTGGGAAAGTTTACCGCAGGAATATTACGAGAATCTGTCAGACAGAAATAAGTGATAATTCCTGAGCAAATTATTGCCCACAATAAAAGCAGTTTTTTAGGCACCTATCAGTTGTTTATATTCTTCGTCTGTCAATAATGTATCAATTTCAGAAGTGTTAGCAATTTTTATTTTAATCATCCATCCGGCTCCGTATGGATCTGAATTTACTGCTTCCGGTGTGCTTTCTAAAGCATCATTAAAAGCAATAATTTCTCCTGTCAAAGGCAAAAACAGATCAGAAACAGTTTTCACGGCCTCAACAGTTCCAAAAACCTCATCTTTTTCAAGACTTTGATCCAAAGTTTCTACTTCAACATACACAATATCACCTAACTCTTTTTGAGCAAAATGAGTAATTCCTACAGTTGCAACATCTCCTTCGATGCTAACCCATTCGTGATCTTTTGTGTACTTTAAATTTGCTGGTATGCTCATAATACTATGTTTGAAAATTGATAATTTAATTTTAAAGCCACAAATGTAACAATCTTCTAATGAAATCCTGTTTAGATTCTCAAAATTAATTTCCGAAATTATATCGGATTGTAAACCCGGACCGAATATTAGTTAATGGGAATGATGTTGAAATTACAGCTTTCGAAAATGAATGATCATAATAGAAAATGGCCGTTAGATTTTTACTAAAAGCATAATCAGCAGTAAGCTTAACTGACCATATATTTTGTCCTGCAGCCAATTGGTTGTTATCATAATCTAAATAACGTACCAGGGTTTGGTTATTTCTATAGGAGAAATCAGCCTTTATATTAATATCGCTTTTTATAATTCCGGTTGGATTATCAGCTAAACGTGATGAGAAAATAACATCTTTAAAACGATATCCTAAACCAACAACATATTCAATCCCTTTAACTTCAGTCAATAAATTATTATCAAAACTCATCGATAAAGCTCTGTCTTTTTTAACTTCTGTAAGTACCCTAAGCGATCCTTTTAGCTCAAAATCTACTCGGATAAGCGGACTAAACTGTTCTACCAAATTGACATTTGACATAATTGTCTTGTTATAGAAATTATTGTTTACATCCTGACCATCCGGATTTTCAGTATAATCAAAATTAGATCGAAATTGATTAATTGTATAAGAAGCACGGTAATTATGTTGTAATGAGAAACGTTTAAATCTGTCTTTAAAATATTTGTAACGCATCAAACCATTGTATTTTACACTCCAGTTTGGAATAGGGAAACTTTTAAAAATACCTGTCGAGGCATTAGAAGCATCGCCTCCTGAATAAGCAGCTAAAAAGGCAGGTAATAAAACTGCCTGGTTACTTTTACCGTAACCTATCGGATAACCTGCGTTCGTCGTATATATTTTATACATAGGATCAGTTTCTGCAGGAATCGGATTATTTAAATCACCGTATCTCGGAATTGCTGCGCCTGTACCATAATGTTCTTCTGCCAGACGATTGGCAATTGTTAAACGATTTTCCCTAAAATCATCAAAAGCTGCCGATTGATTTTCATCGCTTGTAAGGAAAGCTGTTTTAATCAATACTGTTGAAATAGAAAACATCCCGTAAGTATAAGGCGACAAAGGAGTATAATTACCATTTACAACGCTATACTGTTCAGATGAATTTTCAGAATAAGACCTGTCCATATTCAAATCAATCTTAAAATCAGGGAATAAGTCAATGTTCGCAGTAACCTTTAATATCTTATTATTTACTTGTGTAAAATTCTGATTGAAATTATCATATGTCGTCAGCCAGCCATTTTTGGCTGATTCATAACGCACATCATCCTGACTTCCAAAAATAAATCCTAACGATGGTTTTGATGTCCCTAAGAAACCGATACTTGGTGTATAACCCGGCAAAACGGTTCCGCTGTTTTCTGTATAATTTACCTGAATATTTTTTACGCTTGTTAAAACACCTATCAGCCCATCATAAAATGGTCTGCTCGCAACTGCCCCTTTATTTGTATTTACTATTTTTTCACCTGGTTTTGGAGGACCTGCTGCTTTTGGCTTTGCCGCTGATTTCGCTCCGGGAACTAACCCCAGATACTTATACAGCATGGTCATATTAAAAGTGGTACTTAATGTATTTGAATTAGCGTTCTGAATCGTGTTCCCTAAATTATATGTAGTCGTTGTTCCATCCGGATTTTCCTCTGTATACTCAGATAAAGCAGTTGAAGAACGCTGCCAGTTATAATCAGCCGTATAAGAATAATTAGCTTTTACAAAGCTAAAAACAGGTAATTTATTGATTGGAATATCATAATTCAAAACCAATTGTTGTGAATGTTGATTTGGTATTCCGACATCAAAATAATCATCCCAGATATTGAAATCTTGTTTAGGAGTATTATCATCATTCAGATAATTCTTTACAATGTTATTTGAAGCAGCCGTATAATTTAATTTTAAGGACTTAGTCAAATTAAAACCAAATCCATATTGATAATTATATGCAAAATTTCTTCTGTAAAGAGGATCTAAACCAATACCCTGAACATCTTCAATTTGTCTAAATTGCTGACGATTGCTTTGTCTTAAAATATTTGTATTAAAAGAAATATTAGAAGGTAAATAATTAAAATTAATTTCACTTAATAATTTCCAATAATCACTTTTTTTCATGAATTTGGTCTTCTTGAAAGGGACTACTTCTTTTGGCTGAAATGTAAAAGCATAGTTTACTGATGAGTTCGACTGTTCATCTTCATAATCTTCAATCTCATAATCATGACGCTGTACCTGATTGTAGGATTGTGAAAATGTAAAATTCTCAATGTCGTAAATATGTGGTTTTTGTTCAGCTGCCCTGTCTTTACGAACTCCAATAAAATTGATGCTTTTTCGTTTGGTATAATCTATTGCCCTATTTCTGATATTATCTTTTTCATCCTGATTGGTTGTTTCATCCAGCAACTGTTTCAGTTTAATATCCTGATTAAACGGATCGTATTCCGGTGTGATTATTTCTTCTCCAATAGCATAATTAAAAGGAACGTTGATTCCCCATTTAGGCGGCAGTAATTTTCCTAAATTCAAATTTGTAACAATATTATATTGCTGTATATCTTCACGATCTCTTTCATTTGCTCCTTCTTCAAGAGCTCCAAAACCAATAGTACTTTTTCGCCCGGTTGCCGAAACTGTAGCAAAATCAGCCATATTGGTATCAATATTTAATATGGCAGCCATCCCGCCTTTATTTTCCATATCGGCCAAACGAAGTTCATTAAACCAAACCTCACCTTTTATTTTTTTATCAGTAACATTGCCATTTTTAATACCAACCATTAAATTTCGAATCAAACCAAAATTAGGATTACCCTTAATACCTAATGTTAATTTACTATCACCATCTCCTCCATCTACGGTAGGATCATTATCCGGATAATAAATCCCATCAAGCGGAAGCGTAGTCGGATCGATACTCATTGCTTTGATTTTCATTTTGGTCAACAAACTGAGAAGCAAATTCATTTCGTTATCCTCCGGCCAAACTTCATCTGCACTTATAGAACAGGATCCTGCGGTTTTGGTTGTTTTTAAGGGAATTTCGACTTGATAAAAATTTTGTGTAAAATCATTTCCAAAACGAATAAAAGCGACCATTTCATTATCTCCAAGCGTTGCTTCACCCTCTAATGATTCTGCATGCAGAAACATTTTCAGTTTTTTATACTGACGCATATCAAGGCTCACATTTTTAAAAACAGCTCTGGAATCCTGCTTTTCTAATCCGTTGCCTGAAGCACGTAACGCTAATGATTGTTCGTTTTGATTAATTACAGTATTATTATTATACAATTGTTCTCTTTGAACACCTGGAGGAATAACATAATTTACAGGACATTTGGTACCGTTCTCCTGAATATTTACTGCCTGAACATCAAAATTAGTCCCATCATTTTTCGGATCATCATTTGCTTCAAGTGTACCATCATATTTTCTCCATTCCCCTCTTACTAAATCCAGAGCTCCAAAACGTAATGTAACCTGATCATTAAATCCAGTCATAAACATTCGCATAAATCGAATAGACCTAAAATCAGAAATATTTCCAATAGTATTTTGTGGTTGTGAAACAGGTATTTTGAATTGAATCCATCTGGCTGTTGTAGTTCCGCCATTTGGCAATTCAACGTTACTTACTTCTCTGACATCTGTAACATATTTTGTTACCCCAACATCCATTCCCTTTGTAATATCAACACTATACTCATAATAAGCATTAATCGTATTCATTGTATTATCACGATTAAGATCTTCAACATCCGGCAAAGTTGTTGACCCTCTGTTGGCATCATTTATATCTACAGCTGAGTTGCCATCAACACCATTATAATTTTTATAACGATCCTGAACACCACCTTCGGTATTCAAATAATATTTATAATCATCTGCGGCAGGATCTGACTCTGAAGCATAATTGGTATAAATGGTGGCTTCTTTTGCATTTGGCAAACCATCTAATCCTACATCCTGATTCCCTCTGTTTCCTGCATTATTATCAAAAGCATAAATTAATGATTGTGAAGCCGGAACATCTCCCCAGATCGGCTGTGGCGTAACCATTATCTGGTCCGGACCAAGACCATTTTCATATTGTTTTCTTCCGTCTTTTAAAATATCTTCCGAAACCTCTCCTAAGTTGAAATATATTTTACCCGTATTTGATGCCTGAGCTGCCCCATTTCCTACATAAGGGTCTAAAACCCAAAACTGAATATACTCTACATTACTTTGCTCAAAATTGGTTGAGTTCAAGGCTCTCATAATTCCACCGTAATTACCATTTACAGGCTCTGAACCAAAATTAGGATTATTATTATATTGTCCCCTTTGAGAAGGATAATAACTCAAATCCAGCGTATTTACTACTTGTAATTGACCTTGGGCAATATCTGTGTTTGGGTATAATTCTTTGCTGTAAATTCTTCTGGTTGTATTTAAGGATAAATCATCATTTGATATCCCTGATGGTTTTTGGGTATAAAAAACAGGATCTATAGAATACCATGCAAGTTTTGCTCTTTTATAGCCATACTCGATTGTATTTGACTGTGCACCAAAAGTATTATCAGCATCTGAAGTAATATATGGTGTTGATGCCAGACTCCATGCATAGGCTGAACGCATATCTATTGTAGATTGGGACCCTTCAAAATCATCTACATAAATAGTGGCTTCTCCATCAAAATCACTTGCTTTTGGAGCATCCGGCCTTAAAAACGCAACTTCCCCGCGTATCGAAAGATTAGAAGGCACATCGGTATCAATGTTAGGCAGCTTATTTACCAATCTTGTAAAAAACGGAACCTCTGTAGAATAATTTCCGTTAAACCCAAAAATAGTATTGTTTACAGATTCCTGACCATAACTTGATTTTTGAGTAAATGGTTTTTCGGTCATTTTTAAATAGGTACCGCCAATTACAAATTTATCCGAAATTTTATGTTCAATATTGAATCCCATGAACCTTCTGGTTTGCTGGCCAAAAACCGAATTATTTTCTAAGGAAACTTCTATAGGTGTATTCGAGGCTTGTAAAGATGCATCTAAAATCTGAACCCTTCCTAATTGGTAATCGACACTATAGTCAATTCCTTCAACCAAAACCCTTCCTCCTGCAGTAACTACAACAGAACCCTGCGGAACGTTAAAAGCCCCAATAGGAATTCCATCACTTCCTGAAGATTTATATTTTCCTCTTAATAAAAATTTATTTTTATCACTATCCTGTAAAGCTCCCGATTGGGTATTTCGATACATGTTTCTAAACACATATTTTTGCTGATTTACGTTGTATGTAGTTGGATCATTATAGTTTTCTCCTGAACCTGTATTTTGCAATTTTTTAAAAATTAACTCTCCAAAAGGCTCTTTGGTGGTAAAAATAATTCGGCCGTTTTGAGCATCAAAAGTTATTCCCTGCAAATAATCAAAAAAACCATCTCCGCCAACCTGCGGATCATTATTGTAATTTAATTTATCCAAATTAAAGACTTTCAGTAATGGCGTTTCTTCTACTTTATTGTCTGCTGTAGGATTGGCAGGAAAACTACTGCCTGCTACCGGCTTAATATAATTTATTGCCGAAGGATCTGTATAAAGAATATTAAATCTAAAATCATCTTGCTTAACCTGATAAGCACCTGGTATTTGATAAATATTTTTCATCATCAAATTCCAAACCGGATTTTGAACATTTGTCAAACTGCTTTTCAGCATTTTCAAAATTAAACTTTGTGTAACAACGGCCTGATTACTATTTGCAGCACTTCCGGTAACAACGGTTGCATCTACTCCATCACTTCCAAACTCCCCTACCTGGTACACCACTCCTCCAACAGTATATTCATACGATACAGCTAAAATTTCATCATTTGCCAGTCGTTGCTGCAACGAAATATATCCTAACTGAGGGTTAAATGTATATTCGTTAGTTGTTAATTTTCTTGCGTTTTCAAGTATAGAATAATCTGTCCCTTCATTTACATTACCTTGAGTGAAACCACTTTTTGCACTAACAATTTCTCTAATATTAGAATTTAAAAATCCTCCTTTATCAATTAAATCCGGATCGTATTGGTTGTTCTTGTTATCTGTTGGAGAATCTATAGGCTTGTTAAAAAATCCCGTTGAAGGATCAATAACAACAACTTCTGAATCAGGAACACCCGTAATCTGTGCCTCTCCCAAATCCTGAAGTGCAATAATATTTCTTAAATTATTACTTGTCGTACTAACACGGTTTTGCTTGTTGGTAACCCAAACTTCAAGTCTTGTAATTTGTACACGACTATCAATAAAAGGGTAATTTTTTAACGAAGCATCATATTTGTTTCTAAAATATTGTGATAAGAAGAAGTGTCTGTCATTATCATAATCCAGAGCATATAAATCAAAATTCTGAATAGTTCCTCCACCTTCGGCAACGATACTTTTCGTTTGTGACTTTTGTTCAGAAAAAACGCCTGTAACAGTTGTTTTTCCAAATTGTAGTTGTGTCTTAACTCCAAATAAACTCTGCGCACCACGAATTAAAGTACTATTTAAAGGCATACTCACGTTTCCTACTTCCACCTTTTGAACAATATCATCTTCTGAAGGAGTATAAGCAAGTTTGAATAAATTTTGAAATGCAAATGTAGATTGGGTATCATAATTTGCATTTACCTCTAATCTGGTACCTACTTTACCCATTAAACTCATGCTAATTCTTTGATCAAAATCAAAAGTCAGGCTAGATCTGTTTCTGGGTGAGAATGAGGGATTATCTTGTTTATTATATCGTAACCCCAAATCCATTTCAACAGATCCTGTAGGTTTTACATCAATTGTATTACTTCCAAAAATAGATTCAAAAAGACTTGAATTAATGTAATATCTTGGCAGTAAATCTTTTTTAGCTTCTTCACTACCCGCTTTTTTACCATCAATGGCATTCATTTTTTGTCTGAAATAATTCCTTCTGGATTCTTTCAGTACTAAATCTTCATACTCTTTAGGCGTTAGGACAAGGGGATAATCAATAGAAAAACCATCTACAGAACTTGTATAAATATAACGATCTGTAATAGGGTCATATTTATAAGCAGAAAGTACACTTGGCGGGTTTTTCAGCTCAAGTTTCCCTACAGAAAACCCCGTTTTGGTTGTATCCTGAATTGTCGGATCTACCTGGGCACGCAATATGTTGCCACAAAATAAAACCAGTAAAAAAAGTAAAATTTTACGCATACAATTCCAGTATCTTAGATAGTAATTTATAAAGCTTTTAAAGCCTTTTTGATGATTGTTTCTACAGTAGCTTCCGGATCTTCTTTTACGATTTTTTCAACTACTTTTTCAGAAGCTTTTCTAACAAAACCTAAAACTTCTAAAGCAGATAACGCTTCATCTCGATTTGTATTGTTTTGAGTAATAGAAACTTCGTCTAAATCATATAATTTTAATACTTTTTCTTTTAGATCAAGTATAACTCTTTGAGCTGTTTTGTTTCCGATTCCTTTAATAGACTGAATGATTCCGACATCTCCGGATGCAATAGCATTTATAATTTGTTTTGGTTCTATTGAAGATAACATCGTTCGGGCAATATTAGCCCCAATACCCGAAACAGATAATAACATCCTAAATATTTCCCTTTCAGATTTTTCAACAAAACCATATAAAGTATGCGCATCTTCTTTGATTAAAAGATGCGTATACAATTTTATAAAATCAGTATTTGGAATTAGTGAAAAAGTGTGTAGAGAGATATTAACCTGATACCCGACTCCACCACAATCAATAACAACTTCTGTTGGATTTTTTTCAACTAATTTTCCTTGCAAATGTGCTATCATAATAATATTTGTGGTGCCAAATATAACAAAATTAAGACAATCTTAACAGATACTTTATTACAGATTTGTTATTTAATCAGTTTATTTTTTTTGATTTCTTTTTCCTGGGCATCAATAACTGCAATTGCTGCCATATTTACCATTTCCTCAACACTTGCTCCCAATTGAAATATATGGACAGGCTTACCCATTCCTAACATAATTGGACCAATAGAATTTACTTTATATAACTCTTTTAATAATTTATAGGTAATATTTGCTGATTCCAGATTAGGAAAAATTAAAGTATTTACTTTTTTACCCGCTAATTTAGAGAACGGGAATTTTTCCTGAAGCATTTCAGGATTTAAGGCAAAATCGGCCTGAATTTCTCCATCAACAACCATATCAGGATGATTTTTATGCAGATATGCAACAGCTTCCCTAACTTTTGAAGCACTCTGGCTTGTAGACGAACCAAAATTTGAAAAAGAAACCATTGCTATAACCGGCTCAACTCCAAACATTTTTGCAGTTTTTGCAGTCATAATTGCAATATTAACCAAATCTTCAGAAGATGGATTTATATTGATTGCCGTATCTGATAAAAACATTGGTCCGCGAGAAGTCAACATCATATTGGATGTAGCAACAAGTGAAGCTCCATGCGCTTTGTCAATTAATTGTAACATTGGTTTTACAACACTTGGATAGCTTCTTGAATAACCTGTAACCAAAGCATCTGCTTCTCCTTCGTTGACCATCATTGCAGCGAAATAATTTCTTTCACGCATAAATTTTTGAGCATCAAGCAATGAGACACCTCTTCGTTCTCTGGTTAACCAATATGAATTTGCAAATTTATTTCGTCTTGCTTCTTCCTCATTAGTTTTAGGATCAATAATTTCGATATCAGCATCAAAACCTAATTCTGATTTAAGTTCTAAGATGACTTCTTTATTTCCTAATAAAATTGGGAAACCAATTCCGTCTTCATAAACAATCTGAGCTGCTTTTAAGACATTCAATTGATCTGCTTCAGCAAAAACAATTCGTTTAGGATCCATTTTAGCACGATTCGTAATCAAACGAACCATTTTATTATCATTCCCCATACGTTCACGAAGCACATCTTCATAAGCTGCCCAATCTGTAATAGGATTTTTGGCAACTCCGGATTCCATTGCTGCTTTTGCAACAGCAGGCGCTACTATGGTAATCAATCTTGGATCAAATGGTTTAGGGATAATATAGTCTCTGCCAAAACCTAATTTTGTTGCTCCGTAAGCCACATTTACCTGCTCCGGAACCGGTTCTTTAGCTAATATGGCCAATGCTTTTACAGCAGCCATTTTCATCGCTTCGTTAATTTTCGTAGCTCTGACATCCAGTGCTCCTCTAAAAATATATGGAAAACCTAAAACATTGTTTACCTGATTAGGAAAATCTGAACGCCCTGTAGCCATAATAACATCTTTACGAGTTTCAACAGCTAAATTATAATCGATTTCCGGATTTGGATTTGCCATTGCAAAAACGATTGGACTCTCTTTCATCGTCAATAACATTTCAGGTGACAAAATATCTCCTGAAGATAATCCGATGAAAACATCAGCACCATTTACAGCTTCTGCTAAATCAATTTTAGCACCGTCAACAGCATACTTTAATTGTAATTCTGATAATGACGGATTATCTTTTGTTAAAAGTCCTTTACTGTTAAACATTAAAATGTTTTCAACTTTTACTCCTAACAAAACATATAAATCAGTACAAGCTATAGCAGCAGATCCTGCACCAGATACCACAACTTTTACATCTTCTGCTTTTTTTCCTGCCAATTCAAGCGCATTGATCAATGCCGCTGACGAGATAATTGCCGTACCATGCTGATCATCATGCATTACCGGAATATCTAACTCTTCAACCAGTCTTCTTTCGATTTCAAAAGATTCAGGCGCTTTAATATCTTCAAGATTTATCCCCCCAAAAGTTGGGGCAATATTTTTTACTGTCTGAATAAACTCTTCAACATCTTTAGTTCCGATTTCAATATCAAACACATCAATATCAGAGAAAATTTTGAACAACAGCCCTTTTCCTTCCATTACTGGTTTTGAAGCTTCCGGACCAATATCACCAAGTCCCAAAACGGCAGTTCCGTTTGAAATTACGGCAACTAAATTTCCTTTTGCAGTATATTTATAAACATCATCTATGTTTTGTGCAATTTCTAAACATGGCTCTGCAACACCCGGCGAATAAGCCAAAGACAAATCTCTTTGTGTTGCATATTTTTTAGTTGGAACTACTTGAATTTTTCCTGGAGTTGGCTCAGCATGATACAATAATGCCTCTCTTCTTTTAGTATCTTTATTCATTCGTTTTCGCTTTTATTTTGACTTACAAAGATAGGAGACTTGGTTTAAAACGTCATGTTTTTATAGTATTCTTTTCACAAAAAAGATTTAAATAAGACAAAAAAAATAGCCCAAAAAAAGATTGGACTATACTTAAAAGTTTATTCGTAAAATTTATTATTGTGAAATATAAGAATTTAGATGGTTAATAGTATCCTTTTGCACTTCGATAATAGCTTTTACAACATCGCTAATCGAAATGATCCCTACTACAATTTCATCTTCTAAAACCGGCAAATGTCTTATTCTTTTTGTACTCATAAGTTCCATGCAGGCATCTAAATCATCTGAAAGTTTTACTGTGAAAAAATTATTTTCCATAATTTCATGAACAAAAGTTTCTTTTGAAGATTTATCCTTTAAAACAATTTTTCGTGCATAATCCCTTTCAGACAATATACCTTTTAACTCAGAACCATCCATAACCAGAATAGCGCCTATATTCTTTTCGCCCATCACTTTCAAAGCTTCATAAACGGTTGTTGATGAAAGTACGGAATAAACATTTTTCCCTTTTGCGTTTAGTATTTGATTTACAGTCATATCTGAAAAATTTTAGGACTATAAAGTTAGAAAAAAATGAATACAAAAAACAACCAATTCTGATTTTTAACTCGTAATCAACTCATTTTTAATATAATATACCATATTCAGCAATTTTTAAATTTTCTCATAAAGAAAAGAATGATTTTCAATCATTTTTTATCAATATCGTTGCTTTTATGTGTTAAACTAAATAAAAAAGGTCTTTTCAAATTCATGAAAAGACCTTTTTTAAGATGTATTTAAATTACATATTGGTTATAATAAACTCACTTCGTCTGTTTAACTGATGCTCTTCCTCGCTGCATTTTACACCATCCGCACATTGGTTTACAAGTTGGGTTTCGCCATAGCCTTTTCCTGTTAATCGGCTCGGATCTATTCCTTTTTCAACTAGCCATTTTATTGTAGATTTAGCTCTTTTATCTGATAAAATCTCATTGTATTTGGCTGTTTGCCTGCTATCTGTATGCGAACGGATATCTAATTTAAGATCAGGATATTGATTTAATATTTCGACTATTTTTTCTAACTGAAAAGCAGATTCTTTTTTTATAGTCGCCTTATCCAAATCAAAATAAATAATCGGAATTTCAAGCACTTTGGCTAAATCTGTTCCAACTGCAATTGGTTTAATTCTTTTTTCTAATTGAATTGGCAACGAAGTATTTCCTGACAATTTATTAACTGTAATTGGAATTTCCTTAGTTTCATAATCCACTTTAGAAGCTCTTACATAATATTTTTTTCCACAATTAACATCAGAAAAAGTATAACTCCCTTTTGAATCTGACAGAACTTCAGCTATGGATTTAAATTGTTCGTCAAACAAAACTACTTTTGAACCTGCCAGTATTTCACCGGTTCCCAAATCGGAAACTATTCCTGTTAACTCTTGCTTGCATATCAGTTTTTTTATTTCTTTAAATTTATAAATATCATCAAAACCATGTCCCTTTTCTCTATTCGAAGAGAAAAAGCCATTTCTGGTTTTACTGTTAATTATAAAAGCAAAATCATCTTGTTTTGTATTTATTGGTTCTCCAACATTTTGTACCTCTTCAAAATTCAGATCAGAATTTATTTTTGAAACAAATATATCCAGACCACCCAAACCTGGTCGCCCGTCGCTGGCAAAAAACAATTCATTATCGCCTGATATATAAGGAAAGGTTTCTCTTCCTTCGGTATTTATTTCAGAGCCCAAATTTTCAGGTTTCCCAAAAGTACCATCTTCATTTATACCAACTTTATACAAATCAGACTGACCGAAAGTTCCCGGCATATCTGATGCAAAATATAAGGTTTTTTCATCTGTGCTTAAAGCAGGATGTGCCACACTAAACTGGTCACTATTAAAAGGAAGTTCCGTTATATTTTGCCATTTTCCATCAACTAAAGTCGCTTTGTAAAGCTTAAGCAATGTCACTCTTTTTTCGTCACTTCGTCTTTTACCATCCAAAAAATTATTTCTGGTAAAATACATTGTTTTACCATCCTGGGTAAAAACAGGTGTCGATTCATTAAATTTTGAATTAATATTCTTTTGAAAACGCTCAGGTATTCCTAGACTTCCGTCCGGCATCAAAACTGCACTGTATAAATTTGTAAAAGATCCATTTGTCCATTTGAAAGTTTTTTTCGCAACACCACCTGTATCCCGGGCTGAGGCAAAAACTAATTTATCATTGAAAATCGTACTCCCGTAATCTGACAAAACCGAATTTATTCCAGCATCAGCAATTTCGAAACGATTTGAATTTGCTTTAATTACTTCTAAATAATTTTTATTGTTTTCAAATAATATTCCACGCCTATCCGTGCTTACTTTTTTATTGAATTGATCCAGTATTCCATCTGCCTTTTCATAGTTGCCATTTGCTTTAAGACATTGTGCATATCTATAAAAATATTCCGGCTCCTGTTCTGAATTTATAGCAAAAAGTTGATCATACCATTTAACTGCTTTTGTCAATTCTGCATTAAAATAATATGCATTTCCAAGACGCTGAAACATTTTTTCGTCTTTATATCCCTTTTCAGCTACCTTTTCATATACGGCAACTGCATCGATATAAGCATATTTATCGTATTTTTCATCTGCTTTTATAAGATTTGATTTTTGAGCAATTGCTGTCAAAACAAATAATGATAATAAAGCAGTAAACCCTATTTTATTAACTTTCATAACATCCGGATATTAAAAGAATCTTGGTGAAGTAATTCTACTGTAACTATTAAACAATTCAAAACGCAGGAAAATCTCGTGCGATCCTGAATTATATTTTTGGAGTCTTGTCGTTTCATGATCATAAGCATAACCCACATACAGCCCTTCTGAAACCTGAAATCCTGCCATCGCACTTATTGATGCGCTCCAACGATAACCAAGTCCTAAAACAAATTTTTCATCAAACATAAAATTACCCGAAACATCTACCTGCAATGGTGCTCCTTGTACCAATTTGGTTAGTAATGCCGGTTTAAACTGAATTGACGGATTTATATCAAAAACATAACCTGCAATAAAATAATAATTAATCTTTTCTTTAAAAATAGCGACCTGATCATCATCATACCGGTCACTCTCTATAAAATTAGGGACAGACAAACCAACATAGGCTTTATCCGAATGTAAATAAACACCGGCCCCAATATTTGGAGAAAATTTTCCGTCTAAGTTTTGAAATTGTTTATCTCCCTGATCTTTTATATCTAATTTATTCATATCAATATTAAATAAATTGGCGGTTCCTTTGATTCCGAAAGAAAGTTTAAACGTTTCGGAAGTAGGAACAGTATAGGACAAATCTGCTGAAAATGTATTTTCAACTGTAGGTCCAATTTTATCATTTACAATCGATACTCCCAACCCTAAATGATTGCCATTTAAAGGCGTATTAACCGAAAATGCATTTGTTCTTGGAGCACCTTCTAAACCAACCCATTGTGAACGATGCAAGCCAAAAATACTCAACATCCCCCGCGATCCTGCATATGCCGGATTAACCGTAATGGTGTTATACATGTATTGCGTATACTGCGAGTCTTGTTGCGCAAAACTCATAGCAGAAAAAAACATGAAAACTAAAACTAACTTTTTCATTTAATTATTTTTATTTAAATGACTTGCCATTATAAAAAATAGCAAGCCATTTATTTTATTAATTACTTAGATATAAATAACCTGATGATTCATGTTGCTTGGCATCACTATCTTTATATTTTAAAATATAGAAATAAGTTCCAACAGGTAAACCTTCCGATGTTTTAATTGTTGTACGGCCCTCGGATATTCCTTTAAAAGTATTACTTATATTATCATAATGGTCTTTTTCGAATACTAAAACACCCCAACGATTATAAATTTCTACCGTGTTATCCGGATAACATTCAATACCTCGAATATAGAATTTATCATTATCACCATCACCATTAGGAGAAACTGCATTAAATACTTTGATAAGACAACCCTCTAGAGCTGTAACTGTTGGATTATCTTCAAGATTATTCAGATAATCTGATTTATCCTCTACAACAACTCCTTTTGCACTACTACTACCTTTTACTATAGCCTGATTCGTAACACTTTTATTATTAATGTCACTTTGCAAAATAGTATATACTGCACTAAATGTATGCTCATCAGATTCGTTTACAGCCAAACTAATTGGTTGTCCTGAAACTACAATTCCCGGTAAAAGATCTGTAATCATTATTCCTGATAATGGAACATTACCTGTGTTTGTTACTTTGAAATTATATGTAATTGTCTCTCCTGCATTCGCAAAACCACTATTATCAATATCATTAAAGGTCGCCGTTTTGATAATTGCTATTGCCGGCACTTCTACAAAAACATTTAGTATTGCCGAACCACAATTTGATGGATTTGCTTTCTCACACACCTGATATGTGAATGCATAATTCCCCCCAGGTGTATTTGGTTTTACATTTACTGTTCCATCTGAGTTAAATTCAAAATAAGGGCTCGTTGGGTATGAAATAACCACATCTGACGAATTTATCGGTAATCCATATAACGAATCATTATCTAAAACATTAATAAATTCTAATGCACCATTAATTCCATCAACTGTTATTAAACCATCATTAATTGCCACAATTGGATCATCTACTGCTGTCACGGTGATAAGTTCATTGGCCGTAGCCGTAGC
>NZ_AKJZ01000104.1 GCF_000282055.1 Flavobacterium sp. CF136 | reverse complement strand
ACATAGGCCAGTTATGTGAATGTTAAATAAGTGAAACGCCTACTTTGTGAGTTTACAAAATCTATGTTTCTATGTGTTGAAAATAAAATCAGACCTAAATGGGTTGGTTTTAATTTTCTTATTGATTAAAAGGAATGGCAACTCTTACTTTATCCCAGCCTAAATTCAAAATAACACCAGTGTCAGATTTGGTAAAAACCATTGAAAATGCTTCAAGAGAATCTTTTCCTTCGGTTACCGGTACTTTTAATCTTGCAACATCATTAGCTTCCTTGTAAGTGTAAGCTCCCCACACGTTTAAATCTTTGTTGATGATAACTGTATAGGAATCTTTTTCAGGAATAGTAAATAAGGTATATGTTCCTGCTTTGATTTTGCTGTCACCTAATTTTACATCTTTGTAAAAAATGATTTCTGTAGCTTCATTAGCTCCTGTGCGCCATACTTTTCCGTTTGGGGCTAATTCGCTTAAACTTCTCCCTTTTAGTTGAGGTCTGCTATAGATAACTTTAACTGTTTTGGCAGCATCTTTATAATCATTTGGATATGAAGCTGCATCCATTGGACTTTTATCTAAGTCCGGAAATTTTTGAGCATTGATATTTGATGATAAAAGCATTGTAATACCAAAAGCAATTGTCGTAATAATTGTAGATTTTTTCATAATGACTAGTAAATTAATAAGAGTAAATTTATAGATTGTTTGTTGAAAAAATGCAAAACATCGTGTTAATTTTTCAGGCTAAGAGAAAAACCGGAGCATTTGCTTCTAACTTGTTTTGCTGCTGCGAAAAACCTTTGCATCTTTGTAGCTTGAACCCTCAGTCCCTAAAAAAAATGACTTTTAAACAAAAAATATATTCTCATTATTTGCAAATGGTTCAGGATCGGATAGATGTTTTTAAAGATATGATTTCGGCTTTGACCGAAGATTCTAAAAATGATGCTAAAGGGTCTGCCGGTGATAAACATGAAACGGCTTTGTCAATGATGCATATCGAACAGGAAAAATTAACTAATAAACTAAAAGAAGCGATTGCTCAGAAAGCAATTTTAGATAAAATTGACGCTTCGAAAACCACAGAAAATATTATCTCCGGAAGTTTAGTCAAAGCGAACGGAATTTACTTGTATTTAAGTGTGGCACTTCCCAAAATTTCAATTGATGGAATAAATGTTATTGCACTTTCCCCACAATCTCCTCTTGGTTCTCATCTGATGGGAAATAAGGCAGGATTTCAATTCGAAATTAATAAAACACATTATTTGATTGAAAGTGTTTTGTGAATTCTTTTTACAAGGTTATCATAGTCAAAATGCATTTTTTTGTCGCTTTAGGATTTTATGTTTGATGATTTTTTAGTGTTTGTGAATTATGACTGAATTTAATTCAAACTTTTGTTTGTAATACTGTAATTTGTGCCTCTTTTTAAGCCAAAATTGAAATTTTTAAGTACAGACCATTTTTTAATGTTAAAATTTTACATTTTGTATGTAAAAACGATTTTATGGTTTTAAATTGTAACCGAAATGAATATTTGTGTTTTTCAATTATAACCATTACTGCATCTTTGCCCTATCGAAATAAAATTTATAAAATAAAATATAAGAATTATGTGTGGAATTGTATGTGCCTTTGATCTAAAACAAAAAGCCGAAACTTTAAGACCTCAAGTATTAGAAATGTCTAAAATCATTCGTCACCGCGGACCGGACTGGAGCGGAATTTATAGCAATGATAAAGCAATCTTATCTCACGAGCGTTTGGCAATTGTTGACCCGGCTTCAGGAAAGCAGCCTTTGTTTACTGAAGACAAAAAATTAGTTTTAGCAGCAAACGGTGAAATTTACAACCACAGAGAATTGCGTAAACAATTTGAAGGGAAATATAATTTTCAGACTGAAAGTGACTGTGAAGTTATTTTAGCATTATATAAAGAAAAAGGGCCTCATTTTGTTGACGAAATGAACGGAATCTTCGGATTTGCGATTTATGATGTAGAGAAAGATGAGTATTTTATTGCTCGTGATCACATGGGAATTATTCCATTATACATTGGTTGGGATCAGGATGGAACTTTCTATGTAGCTTCAGAATTGAAAGCTTTGGAAGGATACTGTACAAAAATTGAATTATTTCCTCCGGGACACTATATGACCAGTAAAGATGGTGAGTTTGTACAATGGTACAAAAGAGACTGGACAGAATATGATGCGGTAAAAGATAACGAAACAAGCATTCCTGCTATTAAAGAAGCATTAGAAGCAGCTGTTCACAGACAATTAATGAGTGATGTGCCTTACGGAGTATTACTTTCGGGAGGTTTAGATTCTTCTATTACTTCGGCTGTAGCCAAAAAATATGCGCAAAAACGTATTGAGTCAGACGATACTACAGATGCGTGGTACCCACAATTGCACTCTTTTTCAGTAGGGTTAGAAGGTTCTCCTGATTTAGCTGCAGCACAAATTGTAGCAAAACATATCGGAACAATTCACCACGAAATTAAATTTACAATTCAGGAAGGTTTAGATGCTGTTCGTGATGTAATTTATAACCTTGAAACTTATGATGTAACTACAGTTAGAGCTTCAACTCCAATGTGGTTAATGGCGAGAGTTATTAAATCTATGGGAATCAAAATGGTATTGTCCGGTGAAGGTGCAGATGAGTTGTTTGGAGGATATTTATACTTCCATAAAGCACCAAACGCAAGAGAATTCCACGAAGAAAACGTTCGTAAATTAGGGAAACTACATATGTACGACTGTTTACGTGCGAACAAAAGTTTAGCAGCCTGGGGAATTGAAGGACGTGTACCATTCTTAGATAAAGAGTTTATGGATGTTGCCATGAGAATCAACCCGCAGGATAAAATGATCAACAAAGAACATCCGATGGAAAAGTGGGTAGTTCGTAAAGCTTTTGAAGATATGTTGCCGGAAAGTGTGGCATGGAGACAAAAAGAGCAATTTTCTGATGGAGTAGGATATAGCTGGATCGACACTTTGAAAGAAGTAGTTGCAGAAGCAGTTTCAGATGAGCAATTAGCAAATGCGAAATATAAATTTCCACTGCAAACGCCAACATCTAAAGAAGAATATTACTATCGTTCGATTTTTACAGAACATTTTCCAAGTGATGCAGCAGCTTTATGTGTGCCTCAGGAAGCAAGTGTGGCTTGTAGTACAAAAATTGCACTGGAGTGGGATGAAGCTTTCAAAAACATGAATGATCCTTCAGGCAGAGCAGTAGCAAGTGTTCATGATGACGCTTATCAAAAAGCATAAAAAAATAATATTTTGAGTTTGTAATTTAGAAAACGTTCTCGGATAGAGAACGTTTTCTTAGTTTATAACATTGTTTAATTGGTTTTATTTTGTAAGTTTAATCGTTTGTTACTTAAATGTTTATTTGAAATTTTTATATTTGGATTTTGCCAAATGAATTAGATTTTCTTTTTAAAGAAGACAAATTGAAATGAAAAATATAATAAAAAAAGAATAGTATGTCTGGAATATTGGCCGTTATTGGTAAAGGAAAAGATCCGCAACTCGTAAAAGAGCTTTCTGAAAGAATGTCTCATCGGGGCCCTGATGAAAGTGATTTGCATATTATGGAAAATGGCAGCATTATTTGTCATGAAAGTTTGTCAATTATTGATTTAAAGTCAGGTAAACAGCCTATTCAGGGAACTAAAAATGCATGGATGATCCATGATGGCGAAATATATAATCATCAGGAAATAAGAGAAGGAATTTTAAAGAATCATACATTTCGAACAAAGTCAGATTCAGAAGTAATTGTGCATTTGTTCGAAGAATTTGGATATGATTTTTGTAATATGATGGATGGGGATTTTGCTTTTGTAATTATTGATGGTGATGATTATATAGCAGGCAGGGATCCAATCGGGGTAAAGCCTTTATATTATGGATTAGATGAAAGAGGGAGGATTTATTTTTCTTCAGAAATGAAATCAATTGCAGATCAGTGTAAGTCGTTTTCAACTTTTCCTCCGGGGCATTATTATACAGCTAAAACCGGTTTTGTAAAATATTACGATCCGGAGTATGAGGATCATGAAAATGCGAATCAATCCCTTGATTTAGATTTAATTCGCGTAACGCTGACCGAGGCTATTCGTAAACGTTTGATGAGTGATGTTCCGGTAGGAGTATTACTTTCAGGAGGTTTGGATTCGTCTTTAATAGCTGCAATTACTTCCAGATTACTGGCTGAAAATGGTAAAAAGCTGCGTTCATTTTCTATCGGATTAGATGCAGATTCTCCGGATAATATTGTTGCAAGAAAAGCTGCTGAATTTTTAGGAACGGAGCATCATGAAGTTCATTTTACTATTGAAGAAGGTGTTGAAATAATAGAGAAAATTATTTATCATATTGAAACCTATGATATAATTTCAGTAAGAGCTGGAGTACCAATGTATTTATTGTCTAAAGCCATAAGTGAAAAAGGAATAAAAGTGATTCTTTCCGGTGAAGGAGCTGATGAGATTTTTGGAGGCCATTTGTATTTTAGGAATGCACCTTCTGCTGAGGAATTTCAAAAGGAAACAATTGAAAGAGTTCAGAAATTATTTACCGCAGATATATTACGCGCTGATAAAGCTACAATGGCAAATAGTTTAGAAATCAGGCTTCCGTTTTTGGATAAAGAGTTTCTTGATGTTGCTATCCGAATCAAAACTGAAGAAAAACAACCAAAAACATATGATGGTGCTGAGAAATATATTTTAAGAAAAGCATTTGATACGCCTGAAAACCCATATCTGCCAACAGAGGTTTTATGGAGACAGAAAGAACAATTTTCGGATGGAGTTGGGTATAGCTGGATTAATGAATTAATAGAATATTGTTCGGCTCAGGTTTCAGACGAGCAATTGGCCGGGGCAGCGGTAGAATTTCCGTATAACCCACCAACAACAAAAGAAGCTTATTTTTACAGATCTGTTTTTCATAAATATTATCCACAAACAAGTGCTGCGCAAACCGTTAGAAAATGGATACCGAAATGGCAGGATAACCCTGATCCAAGCGGAAGAGCAAATTCAGCTCATATAAAAGCAGATACTGAGATTGCAAAATCAGGAATAGCTGTTTAAAATTCCAATTTTGGAAATAAATAAAAAATCCGAAGCGACATTTTATGTTTGTTTCGGATTTTTTATGCAACCTCAAGTTTTAGAATTTCTTTTATTTTTAAGCTGTGTTTTATATTTTAGATTGAATTTTTTCGGAAAAGAGGATAATTTTTGGAATTTGGAATTTATTTTTTGTTTTTTTTAATAATTGTGTTAATAACTTAGGTGCTTTAAATAGCATTTTAAGAGATATATAAATTGCGTTTTTATATATTTGCGTGTTAGACAATAATTACATTTTTTAGAATAAATTATATGAGCGAAGAAATCAAGAAGAACAATTATTCAGCAGATAGTATTCAGGCATTAGAAGGAATGGAGCATGTAAGAATGCGACCATCGATGTATATTGGAGATGTAGGGGTTCGAGGACTACATCATTTAGTTTATGAGGTTGTTGATAACTCTATTGATGAGGCGATGGGAGGACATTGTGATACCATTGGTGTTGCAATTAACGAAGACGGTTCAGTTACAGTAGAAGATAACGGTCGTGGTATTCCAGTTGATTTACATAAAAAAGAAGGTGTTTCGGCACTTGAGGTAGTAATGACTAAAATTGGTGCCGGAGGTAAATTTGATAAGGATTCTTATAAGGTTTCCGGAGGTTTGCACGGTGTTGGGGTTTCGGTTGTAAATGCTCTTTCTGTTCATATGAAATCTACCGTTTTCAGAGATGGTAAAATCTACGAACAAGAATACGAAAGAGGAAAATCATTATATCCGGTAAAACAAATTGGAGAAACAGATAAAAGAGGTACTCGTCAGACTTTTTACCCTGACAATACTATCTTTACTCAAACAACAGAGTTTTCTTATGATACTTTGTCAGCTCGTATGCGTGAGCTTTCCTATTTGAATAAAGGGATTACCATCACTTTTACTGATAAAAGAGAAGTAGACGAAAAAGGTGAATTTAAAGTTGAAGTTTTTCATTCTGATGAAGGGCTAAAAGAATATATCCGTTATTTGGATGGTAATCGTGAGCCAATTATTTCTCATGTAATCAGTATGGATAATGAAAAAGGTGAAATTCCGGTTGAAGTCGCCTTGATTTATAATACAAGTTACACAGAGAATATTTTCTCTTACGTAAATAATATCAATACACACGAAGGAGGTACGCATTTACAAGGTTTTAGAAGTGGTTTGACAAGAACCCTTAAAAAATATGCAGATGCTTCCGGGATGTTGGATAAGTTAAAATTCGAAATCGCAGGAGATGACTTCCGTGAAGGATTAACAGCTATTATTTCGGTAAAAGTTGCTGAGCCACAATTTGAAGGACAAACTAAAACTAAACTTGGAAACAGAGAGGTAGTTTCTCCGGTTTCCCAAGCAGTTGGGGAAATGTTGGAAAATTATTTGGAAGAAAATCCAAATGATGCCCGTATCATTATTCAAAAAGTAATTTTGGCTGCCCAGGCCCGTCACGCTGCTAAAAAGGCACGTGAAATGGTGCAACGTAAAACCGTTATGGGAGGCGGTGGATTACCGGGAAAATTATCAGATTGTTCTGAGCAGGATCCGGCAAGATGTGAAGTTTACCTTGTCGAGGGAGATTCGGCTGGCGGAACAGCAAAACAAGGCCGTGATCGTGCATTTCAGGCTATTTTGCCATTACGTGGTAAGATTTTGAATGTTGAGAAAGCAATGCATCATAAAGTTTTCGAAAATGAAGAGATCCGTAATATTTTTACGGCGCTTGGAGTTACTGTCGGGACAGAAGAAGACAGTAAAGCATTGAATCTTTCAAAGCTGCGTTACCATAAAGTGATTATCATGTGTGATGCCGATGTCGATGGTAGCCACATTTCTACCTTAATATTAACGTTTTTCTTCCGTTTTATGAAAGAATTAATTGAAGAAGGGCACGTTTATATTGCTGCACCACCTTTATATTTAGTTAAAAAAGGAAACAAAAAAGAATATGCATGGAATGATGTTCAACGTGATCAGGCTAATGAAAGAATGGGTGGAAGTGCTGCTATTCAGCGTTATAAAGGTCTTGGAGAGATGAACGCGGAACAATTGTGGGAAACTACAATGGATCCGAATTTCAGGACTTTGCGTCAGGTAAATATAGATAGTCTTGCTGAAGCCGACAGGGTTTTTTCAATGTTAATGGGGGATGAAGTTCCGCCACGTAGAGAATTCATTGAGAAAAATGCAGTTTATGCCAATATTGATGCTTAAAAAGTTTAACCGTCAATTCATTTAATTGTTTAAATTTACTTAAACGATTAAACGTTTATCAAATAAATTAACTAATAACCAATAAAGTATAAAATATGAAAGTTACCATTGTAGGAGCAGGAAATGTTGGAGCGACTTGTGCAGATGTTATTTCTTATAGAGGAATTGCAAGCGAAGTTGTATTGTTGGATATTAAAGAGGGTTTTGCCGAAGGGAAAGCGTTGGATATTATGCAATGTGCAACAAATACAGGTTTTAATACCAAAGTATCAGGTGTAACCAATGATTATTCTAAAACTGCCGGAAGCGATGTAGTTGTTATTACATCAGGAATTCCCAGAAAACCGGGAATGACTCGTGAAGAACTTATAGGTATAAACGCAGGAATTGTAAAAACAGTTGCTGAAAATGTATTGAAACATTCTCCAAATACTATACTAGTTGTTGTTTCTAACCCTATGGATACGATGACATATTTGGCATTAAAATCTACAGGATTGCCAAAGAACAGAATTATTGGTATGGGAGGAGCATTAGATAGTTCACGATTCAGAACTTATTTATCCCTTGCTTTGGATAAACCGGCCAATGATATCTCTGCAATGGTGATTGGAGGTCATGGTGATACTACAATGATTCCTTTAACTCGTTTGGCATCTTATAACGGTATTCCGGTAACAGAATTTCTTTCAGAAGAAGTTTTGCAAAAAGTAGCTGCAGATACAATGGTTGGCGGAGCAACCCTTACGGGACTTTTAGGAACTTCTGCATGGTATGCACCGGGAGCGTCTGTTGCTTATCTGGTGGATAGTATTTTAAACGATCAAAAGAAAATGATTGCCTGTTCTGTTTTTGTAGAAGGAGAATATGGTCAAAACGATATATGTATTGGAGTACCTTGTATAATTGGTAAAAATGGAATTGAAGAAATTTTAGATATTCAGTTAAATGACCAGGAAAAGGCTTTATTTGCTAAAAGTGCGGATGCGGTTAGAAGTATGAATGATGCCCTAAAGTCCATTTTAGTATAATGATTTTAATAAAAAAAAGATAAGGCTGCACTTTTGCAGTCTTTTTTTTGAGATTAATTAATAAATAAATTGGTTAATCTTTTCGTAAATTATATATTTGCTCGGTTTAAAAAAAATGTTGTAATTCGTGATCTAGTTTTTTAGTTTTCAAAACTCATGTCAGGGCTTATTTTATGGGACTTTAAAACAAAAACAAACAATAAAACATAATTAATTTTTAGTAATAATGCAGAATAAAGGACTTATTAAATTTTTCGCAATTCTATTTGCATTGGTAAGTATTTACCAACTTTCGTTCACTTATGTGGCAAGTAATGTCAAAAGTGAGGCTAAAGCTTTTGCAGGAGATAATCCTGATAAAGAGCTAAAATATTTAGATTCTATTGGTAAAGAAAAAGTAGTGAATCTTGGATTTACGGATTTTACTTACAATGAAGTAAAAAACAAACAAATCAATAAAGGTCTTGACTTAGAAGGAGGAATCAACGTTATTCTTCAAATTTCTATTAAAGATGTTTTAAAAGGATTAGCAAACAATTCTAAAAATCCGGTTTTTAATAAATCATTAGCTGATGCGACTGCAAATTTAGAAGGAAATAAAACTTATTTAGATAAATTTTTTGAGGCTTTTGATGCAAATTCAAAAGGAACAACAAAATTAGCATCTCCAGAAATTTTTGCTAACAGAAATCTACAAGGTGAAGGTGGAATTGCTTTTGAAATGACTGATGCCCAAGCGCAAAAAGTAATTAGAAAAAAAGTTGATGAGTCTATCGAAAGTGCTTATAAAGTATTAAGAGAGCGTATCGATAAATTTGGTGTAACACAACCAAATATTCAAAAATTAGGTACTTCTTCCGGAAGAATCTTAGTAGAACTTCCCGGAGCAAAAGATGTAGACAGAATTAAAAAATTATTAGGAGGAAAAGCTCAATTAGAGTTTTGGGAAACCTATAAAATGGAAGAAATTGGGAACTTTTTAGTAGCTGCTAACGAAGCTTTAAAAAAGACTGAAATCAAAAAAACAGAAACTAAAACTGTTGCTAATGATTCATTGAATGCGTTATTAACTAATACAAAAGATTCTACAGAGACTAAAAAAGGAAATAACCCATTATTTGACAAAATTATTAGTCAGGGTGGCGGACCTGTTTTAGGTTATTTTGCTCCAAAAGATACTGCAATTGTTAATGGATATTTAAAAAGACCTGAAATCAGAGTTCTTTTAGCTGCTGATCAACACTATGCGAAATTTGTTTGGAGTAAACCAACTACAATAAAAGATGCAAAAGCAAAAGATATTGAAGTAGTTGAATTATATGCTTTAAAAGGAAACAGAGACAATGCACCGGCTATGAGTGGTGGTGTTGTAACTGATGCTAAAGATACTTTTGACCAAATGGGTAAACCGGCTGTTTCTATGCAAATGAACAGTCAGGGTGCTAAAGTTTGGGAAGAATTGACAGGAAGAGCTTTTGCTCAAAAAAGTTATATTGCTATTGTTTTAGATAACATTGTATATTCTGCACCAGGAGTTACCAGCGGACCAATCGCAGGTGGAAGATCTGAAATTACAGGCTCTTTTGATGTTGCTGAAACTAAAGATTTAGCAAACGTATTAAACGCAGGTAAATTACCGGCTACAGCAGATATTATTCAATCAACAGTTGTAGGACCATCTTTAGGTCAGGCAGCAATTGATGCAGGGACAGTTTCTTCTGTATTAGGATTTTTATTAGTTTGTTTATGGATGGTATTCTATTACGGTAAAGCTGGTTGGTATGCTAACCTTGCGTTAATATTAAACTTACTTTTCTTATTTGGAATTATGGCAAGTTTTGGTTTTGTATTGACATTACCGGGTATCGCAGGTATTGTATTAACATTGGGTACAGCGGTAGATGCGAACATTATTATATTTGAAAGAGCGAAAGAAGAACTACGTGAAGGCAAATCATTATCCGAAGCAGTTGCTACTTCTTATGGATGGCACGGAGCAATGCGTTCTATCATCGATGCAAACGTTACGCACGTTTTAACTGGGGCAATCTTGTTTATTTTTGGAACAGGACCAATTAAAGGTTTCGCTTTAACATTACTTATTGGTATCGTAACTTCAATGTTTACATCAATCTTTATTGCAAGAATCTTTATCGATAGAAATATTGCCGGAAAAGGTGATTTAACTTTCTCTACAAATATTACTAAAAACTGGTTTACTAATTTCCACTTTGACTTTATCAAAATCAAAAAATTCACTTATATCTTCTCTTCAATTGTAGTTGTGGTAAGTTTAATTTCTATCTTTTTCGTTAATGGATTAGATCAGGGTGTTGATTTTGTTGGAGGAAGAACTTTTCAGGTTAAATTTGAAAAACCGGTTGATGCAACTGTAGTTTCAGATGAGTTATCTGCTGCATTTGGAACTCCTGTTGAAGCTAAAATTTTAGGGGATGATGATCAGCTAAAAATTACAACTAAGTACAAAATCGAAGAAGAAGGAGTAGCAGTTGATGAGGAAGTGAATCAAAAATTATATAAAGCATTAGCGAAATATTATCCTAATACTTCTTATGATAAATTTACCAATACATATGATGGTAAAAGAGTGGGGGTTTTACAAGCTTCTAAAGTTGGAGCTTCTATCTCTGAGGATATCAAAACTAACTCATACTGGGCAGTTCTTGGTGCTATGGCAGCTATCTTCTTATACTTAATGGTATCTTTCCGTAAATGGCAATATTCATTAGGTGCGATTGCAGCTGTTGCGCATGACGTAATCTTCGTACTAGGAATTTACTCTTTATGTTATAAATTTATGCCTTTCCACATGGAGATGGATCAGCACTTTATCGCTGCAATTCTTACTGTTATTGGTTACTCTATGAATGATACCGTAATTGTATTTGACAGAATTAGAGAGTTCATTCTTGGAAACCGTAAAGGTAGTTTTGAAAATATTGTAAATGCCTCTATTAATACTACTTTATCAAGAACTTTGAATACTTCATTAATGATGATCATTGTATTATTGACAATGTTTATCTTCGGTGGAGAATCAATAAGAGGATTTATCTTTGCTATGTTGGTAGGTATTATTGTGGGAACTTATTCTTCATTATTTATAGCTACGCCAGTATTGGTTGATACAATTTCTAAAGATGATAAACATATTATCGAAGAAAAACACAAACAAGCATAATCAAGCAAGTTTTATATAAAAAAAGATCCAATGAAAGTTGGATCTTTTTTTTTGCTTAAATTGAAAATTCCAGACTGTCATATAGTAATGGATTGGAGTTGTTTCAATTTGCTATGTGTCACCATTATTTTTTAGACTAAATATGAAATTATTAAAACCTATTAAGAAGTTGTTTTTTGTTTTTTCACTATGTTTACTCGTTTCCAATTGTAATTCAAATGGGAGGAGTGAGTTAATTTATTTATATTCAAAAAATAAGTTACAGGCCATAACTATATTGAGTGATTATGGAAATAATGAAAGAATAATTGCTTTAGGAAAAGTGCGGAATCGACCGAAAACAGATTACATTAAATTAGATATTTCTGAAGTAACGGAATTAGGAGATGAAATTGGGGTCTGCTGGCTAGAAAACGGGTGGCAGTTGGTTAACGATAAATCAAAAATAATTGAAATTCACCTGGATACTGCAAAATATGTTGTTAAGACAAGTTGGTATGAAGATGCAGATGGTGTGCCTAATGCTGCTTTTTATAGAAATGCAAATTGTTATACTGTAGGGACTTTAGGTTATTCAAAAATTCATCCAAATTCTAATGGATATATTGTAAGAGAATAATTCTCAAATGTTTTTTAAAAGAAAAATACGATTATTAAAATTACTGTTTTTTTTTAATTTTTGAAAAATAGATTTTCTTTTCTAGCCCCGATAGGAGCGATATCCTTTTTTTGTATGCGATAGCAGAAGAAAAAGATATAGCGGATAGCGGGACTAAACGTTCTGTTGAAAAAGATAATTTTCTGCTCCTGTAAATAAAAATTAGAAGAATGAACTTCAATAGATTGAAGGTGTTACAAGTTGTAAATGAATTTTCTGTTTATTACTAAGGTAAAAAAATCGCCCAATACATTTAGTATTGGGCGATTTTGTATGTTGTAATTATATTTTAAGATGCTGCTAAAGGATTTCTTTTTGCTCTAATGATAAAGAAAAGACCAATAATGATAAAAGGTATACTTAGCCATTGTCCTGTCGAGAATAAGCCTAATTCGCTTTCAAAACCACCTTGGCTTTCTTTTACAAATTCTACTATAAAACGTACCATAAATAAAAGTACCAGAAACAATCCGAATAAATAGCCCGATCTCAGTCTGGCATTTGTTTTCCAATATAAAAAGAATAAGATTGCAAATACAAAAATATAGCAGAATCCCTCATAAAGCTGAGTCGGGTGTTTTGCAGGGACCTGAGCTAATAAATCAGCAAATTTCGGATCTGTAGCAATAGCGTTATAAGCATCTTTCGGGTTTGCAATTTGAGTTGCATTTACCGCTTCGCCTTTACTAAACTGGTCGTGTAAAAAACGAATTCCGAAAGCAGATTTAGTTTCGTGACCAATAATTTCTGAATTGAAAAAGTTTCCTAAACGAACAAATATAGCACCACTGGCTACCGGAATAACAACACGGTCTAAAATCCATAATAAAGGACGTTTTAAGATCTTTTTGCTATAGTAATACATGGCGATAATAATTCCGATTGCCGCACCATGACTTGCCAGACCCTGAAAACCTGTGAACTCAAATTTTGGTTCAAATCTAAATGGTAAAAAGATTTCAAGTAAATGATTTCTAAAATATTCCCAATCGTAAAATAAAACATGTCCTAAACGGGCGCCTAATAAAGTAGCTAAAACAGTCCAGACAAATAAAGAGTCTAATTTATCTATTGATTCATTTTCGCGTTCGAAAATCTTTTTCATTATAAACCATCCTAATCCAAAAGCGATTACGAACATTAAACTGTAATAACGAATCATAAAAAATCCTAAATCAATTCCTTCTGAAGGGTTCCAAATGATATTTAAGGCGTGTGTCATATGTTAAAATTGTTTTTTTTTGCGTTGTAAAAATAAATATTTAAAACAGAGTAAGTCTTTATTAAAAGTTAATGTTTATGCGAACATTTCTTTTCCGGAACAGGATCATAGCCACTCCTTCCCCATGGATGACAGCTCAAAATACGTTTTATTCCGAGATAACCTCCATACCATAATCCATGAGTTTGTAACGCTTCAATCATATAACTTGAACACGTTGGCTCAAATCTGCATGATGCCGGCGTAAAAGGTGAAATCGCACTCTGATAAAACCTGACTAATAAAACAAATGGAGTAATTACTTTCATGGTTTATTAGAAAATGAGTAATTTATATTGAAAAACTGGTACCTTCTTTTCCGTCTTTCAACTGAATGCCTAAAGTAATCAATTGATCACGAATCTGATCAGACAGGGCAAAGTTCTTATCAGCTCTTGCCTGATTTCTCATTCCGATAAGCATATTTACAACGCCTTCCAGCTTATCATTACTGCTGTCTGCTGCTTTCTCGTCACTGAGACCTAAAACATCAAAAACAAATGCATTAATTGCTGCTGTAAATGTTTTTAGATCTTCAGCAGAAATTGTTTCTTTTCCTTCTTTTAATAAATTGATATAACGAACGGCTTCAAATAATTGAGCAATTAAAATAGGGGTATTAAAATCGTCATTCATGGCATCGTAACACAATTGTTTCCAGGAAGAGAAATCAACTGAACTTGTATCACCCGGTGTAATATTTGGTAAAGCATCAACAGCTTCCATCAATCTTTTATATCCTTTTTCGGCAGCTACAATTGCATCATCAGAAAAATCCAAAATGCTTCTGTAATGTGCCTGCAACATAAAGAAACGAGTCACTGATGCCGAAAAAGCTTTACTTAAAATGTTGTTGTCCCCACTTAAAATTTCGCCTGGTAAAATATTATTTCCAGTCGATTTTGCCATTTTCTTTCCATTTAAAGTCAGCATATTGGCGTGCATCCAGTAATTAACCGGAGACTGGCCGGTACAAGCTTCATTTTGGGCAATTTCACATTCGTGATGAGGAAATTTTAAATCCATTCCGCCTCCGTGAATGTCAAAATGATTTCCTAAGTATTTTGTACTCATTGCGGTACATTCAAGATGCCAGCCCGGAAAGCCATCACTCCAGGGAGAAGGCCATCTCATAATATGTTCCGGTTCAGCTTTTTTCCAAAGAGCAAAATCTTGTGGATTTCTCTTATCAGATTGTCCATCAAGATCACGGGTATTGGCAAGCATATCTTCGATATTTCTTCCGCTTAAAACTCCGTAATTGTTGGTTTCGTTATATTTTACAACATCAAAATAAACCGATCCGTTGGCTTCGTAACCAATTCCGGTATCGATAATTTTTTTGATGATTTCGATCTGTTCAATAATATGTCCTGTAGCTGTTGGTTCAATGCTTGGCGGTAAAAAGTTAAAAGACTTCAGGATATCATGAAAATCTACCGTATAGCGCTGTACGACCTCCATTGGTTCTAATTGTTCCAAACGTGCTTTTTTGGCAATTTTATCTTCGCCTTCATCAACGTCATCGACAATATGCCCAACATCAGTAATATTGCGAACATAACGGACTTTATAATCAAGATGTAAAAAATACCTGAATATGACGTCAAACGACATAAAAGTTCTCACATTTCCTAAGTGTACATTGCTATAAACCGTAGGTCCGCAAACATACATTCCAACATTTCCTTCATGAATTGGGTTGAAATTTTCTTTTTCACCTGAAAGTGAATTGTATATTTTTAGATGTTGACTTGTATATAAAGGCATATTCGTTATTGATGTTTAATCGTTTTATTGTTGATTTGTTTAATCGTTGAAGTGATTAACGATTAAAATTGAGTGTCTAATTTAATATAATCTAAAAACTCTCTTTTAGTTTGAGGATCTTTAAACTTTCCACCAAATTCAGACGTTACAGTACTGCTTTCGATATCTTTAATTCCTCTTGAATTTACGCAAAGATGTTTGGCATCAATTACACAGGCAACATCTTCGGTACCTAAAGCTTTTTGTAATTCCTGAACAATTTGCATAGTCAGACGTTCCTGAACCTGAGGCCTTTTAGCGTAATATTCTACGATTCGGTTCATTTTTGATAAGCCAATAACTCTTCCACTCGAAATGTAAGCTACATGAGCTCTTCCGATAATTGGCAGTAAATGGTGTTCGCAGGTAGAATAAAGCGTAATGTTTTTTTCAACTAACATTTCGCCGTATTTGTAATTATTGTCAAAAGTTGAAGCTTTTGGCTGTTTTGAAGGGTTTAAACCACCAAAAATCTCCTTTACAAACATTTTAGCTACTCGGTTTGGAGTACCTTTTATGCTGTCATCTGTTAAATCCATTCCAAGAGTCTGCAGAATATTTTCAACATCTTTTTTAATTCTTTCTATTTTTTCTTCATCAGTTAAGTCAAAAGCATCCTGTCTTACAGGGTTTTTTGCGTTGCTGCTAAAATGATTGTCTCCTATTTCGTCTAAAAAATCTTCGTTATTTATCATTAAAAACTACTATTAGTATGGGTATATTCTTTTAAGGCGGTAAAGATAATTAATAAAAAGGAAACCTTTTCTATCGTTTTTACTATTTAATTGCTCCTTTTTGGATATAATTTAAATTATAACGAAATCAGGGTTTATTAAAAATACAAAAGACAATAACTGAGGTAATTATTGTCTTTTGAAGGCTGTATTTTTGTTCTTTTATCTTTTATTGTAGGCTATAAGTGCTTCTTTTAATATGTTCACAGCTGTAACCAAATCTTTTTTGTTTAAGACATAAGCAATTCGAACCTGATTTAGCCCCATTCCGGGAGTCGAATAAAAACCTGCAGCCGGGGCTACCATTACAGTTTCTCCGTTAAGATCATAACTTTCCAGAAGCCATTGGGCAAAATCTTCAGAATTTTCTATTGGCAATTGTGCAATGCAATAAAAAGCCCCTTTCGGTTTGGTTACGATTACGCCTTCAATTTTATTTAATTCAGTAATCAAAGTATCTCGACGATTTTTATATTCTGAAATAACTTCGTCAAAATAGCTCTGAGGTGTATCTATTGCAGCTTCACAAGCTATTTGTTCAATTGTAGGCGGACTCAGACGTGCCTGTGCAAATTTCATTACTGTTGCCAAAACCTGTTTGTTTTTAGTTACCAAACAGCCAATTCGGGCACCACACATACTGTAACGTTTCGAAACAGAATCGACCATAATTACATTTTGCTGAACGTCATCTAAATTCATTACTGAATAATGGACATCACCATCATACAAAAATTCACGATATACTTCATCAGCAATTAAATATAAATCGTGTTTTTTGATTAAATGTGCTAATTGTTTGATTTCTGATTCAGAATATAGATAACCTGTTGGATTTCCAGGATTGCATATTAAAATGGCTTTGGTTCTTGGTGTAATCAATTTTTCAACATCTTCAATACTTGGCAAAGCAAATCCGCTCTCGATTGTAGAGATTACCGGAACAACTGTTGCACTTGTAGATGATGCAAATGCGTGATAATTAGCATAAAAAGGTTCCGGAATAATGATTTCATCTCCGGGATCCGTAATCGTGGCCAATGCAAATAATAAGGCTTCAGAACCACCAGTGGTAACAATGATGTCTTCAGGGTTAACATTTACATTTTGACGTTGGTAAAATTTTGCTAATTTTTTTCTATAACTTTCATACCCGGCAGACGGACTGTATTCTATAATAGTTAAATCAATATTTTTTACCGCCTCGATGGCCACTTCGGGTGTCTTGATATCCGGTTGACCAATGTTTAAATGATACACTTTATGTCCTTTTTGCTTTGCAATATCTGCATAAGGAGCAAGTTTACGTATCGGTGATTCGGGCATGTTTTTGCCTTTGTTTGAAATTGTTGGCATGTGCTTTATTATTGAAGTGCAAATTTGCATTTTTTTTTCGAATTTAGCGTACACAATACCAGTACTTATAAAAATGTAACAATAATCAATATTTTTAGTAATTTTATAATAAAAAATTATCAATGAAAAAATATATCATATTGTTTTTTGGACTTTTAACATCTTTTACACTAAAAGCCCAGGATGATTTTTTAATTGAAAAGAATAAAAAGAAAGTTGTAATCCCGTTTAAACTGATTAATAACTTAGTTTTTATCCCTATAAAAGTGAATGGTATCGAATTGAATTTCTTGTTGGATTCTGGGGTCGAAGAAACTATTTTATTTAGTATGGAGGATAAAAAAGAAGTCAGTTTTAAAAATGTACAAAAAATTAAACTTCGTGGTTTAGGAAGCGAAGAAGAAATCGAAGGTTTAAAATCAACCAATAATATTTTAGAAACGCATGGGATAAAATCTGTAAATCACATGGTTTATATAATTTTAGATCAGGGATTCAATTTGTCTTCACATATTGGAATTCCTGTGAACGGAATTATTGGGTATAAATTTTTTAAAAATAATATTGTAGAAATTAATTATCAGAAGAAAAAAATATTTATTCACGAAAACAATGAAGAAATTCGAAAGAGATTAGATCAGAAATTTAAAACATTACCTATAACGATCGAAAGGTCTAAGCCTTATATTGTAGCAACTGCGATTGTTGATGATGTAAGTATTCCTGCAAAATTACTTATTGATATAGGTAACAGCGATTCTTTTTGGATTTTTGAAAATAATAAAATAAAGCTGCCTAAAAAGAATTTTCCTGATTTTCTCGGAAAAGGATTTAGTGGAGATATTGAAGGACATCGCGCAAAAATTTCTAAATTTTCAATGGCTGATTTTGAATTTAAAAATCCAATTGTTTCTTTTCCGGACTCAAGCTCTATTAAAAATGTAAAAATGGTTGTCGATAGGATTGGTTCAGTTGGAGGCGAAGTTTTGAAGCGGTTTACAATTATTTTAGATTATGCTGATCGCAAAATGTATTTGAAAAAAAACAATAAATTCAATGATCCTTTCAGTTATAACAAAAGCGGAATTACAATTCAGCATAATGGTTTGCAATGGGTTCAGGAAACAGTTCATCTTGAAATGGTTAAAGTGATTTCGGGGACAGATGAAGTGGGCAGGGATTTAAAAAACAGAGAAGAGGATTTTAAATATAAATTTCAATTAAAACCTGTTTATGAGATTGTAAATGTTCGTAAAAATTCTTCTGCCGAAAAATGTGGTTTACAAAAAGGAGACGTTATTGTCACTATAAACGGAAATAAACCTTATAAATATACTTTACAGCAAATTAATAATCTCTTAAAATCTGAAGAAGAAGTTTGGATTACTTTGGAAGTAGAACGAAACAGTGTAATATTGAAATTCCGTTTCCATTTACTGGATGAGCTATAATTTCAGTAAATCTGGTTTGTTTCTGCTATTTAGACAGTTAACATGTTTTTTATTTCGATATGAATTTAATAGAAGAAGCGAATTTGTAATTAAGAATTTATAGATTACTTCTGAAATAAAAACCAGAAAGGCTTTTAAATTAAGATTTAATTTAGAAGCCTTTCTTTTAGTTTCTTTTTTATTTAATTTTATAAAATAACAATAAATATAAATATTTTAAATATGAGAAACCTAACCTTATGTTGTTTGCTTTTGGCAAGCATTGGATTTCAAAGCTGTAAAAAAAATGAAAACCAGAAAGAAGTTGAAGATGCCAAAGCCGATGCTGAAAAGCCTGTAAATGTTCAATGTTATAAAGCAATATATGAAAATGACACTATTGACTTAAAATTGAATACTTTAAAAAACGGAAAAATAACCGGAGATATGGTTATGAAAGTGGCTTCAGCACCTGAAAAAACTGGCGAAATCAAAGGAGAATTTCATGGAGATACCTTATTTGCAGATTATACTTTTATTGTAGGTGCAAATAAAAATACAACTTTCAAAAATCCGATGGCATTTTTAAAGCGGGAGAAACAACTCATTTTAGGAAACGGAACTATGCAGACTACTATGGGGGTTACATATTTAGTTAAAGATAAACCTATATATTTCGATAATGTGAAATATAAATTTACGACTATTGACTGCGTTGATAAATCAAAATAAACAGAATAAAGTTGATAACTGGAGTTTACAAAAAAGCCATTTCTTAATAGACTGCACCCAAAAGTTTA
>NZ_AKJZ01000103.1 GCF_000282055.1 Flavobacterium sp. CF136 | reverse complement strand
TTGATTCCAGTGCCATTCCCAAGAAATTTTAAAACCCAAAAATAAGAGCCATCAGCTCGATTCAATATTGTAGGGCTGGAATTCATTCCAGTTAAATTTCAAGTCAATATAGTAAAGAGCCGTAGGTTCGATTCATATCAAGTCATTGAAAACATATTTTTCATCAAAAGGGATTTTGAATTTCTCTAAAAATTGTAAATATTCTTCTTTAAAGGTTTGCTTTTTATGATGTTCTTCTTGATTTGCAATATATTTATAGACGGCATCAATTTGTGATTGCCCATAGGAGAATGCACCATAACCTTCTTGCCACTCAAATCTTGAATTTGTCAAATGGTGGTCATTAATATATTTAGATGATTTTGCCTTTGTACTTTTCATCAATTCCGAAATAGAAATCACAGGTTTTAGTCCAATTAGACAATGAATATGATCTTCGACACCGTTTACGATTATTGTTTTACAACCAGTTTCATTAATTAAGTTTCCGATTACACCCAATAATTTTGATTTCCATTCTTTGTCAATAACAGCTTCACGATATTTAACGGCAAAAACAACTTGAATGTAAATCTGATAATAGGTGTTTGGCATTTTAATTTTTTTATTGGATTAAATAATAACTGCTTTTAAATGATTCGTTCCTACGGAACTTAAACGACAATTGTTCTGTTTTCAACGGATTAAAATCCGTCGCTACAATATCATTCATTCCTACGGAATTTACAATTTGTAAATAAAAGAGCCATCGGCTCGACCAATATTGTAGGGCTGGATTTTAATCCAGTTTAAAAATGAAAATTAAAAAAACCAGCTGGCCACAAAAATTGCTGTAATCACACAAATTATATCCACCAAAAGCATGGTACCTAAAGCATAACGGGTGTTTTTGATATTTACAGAACCAAAGTAAACAGCAATCACATAAAAAGTACTTTCGGCACTGCATTGAAAAATACTGCTCAGTCTTCCGGTTAAGGAATCTGCACCAAAAGTGTTCATCGAATCGATTAAAAACCCTCGTGATCCTGCAGAACTAAAAGGACGAAGCATTGCAACCGGCAAGGCATCAGTAATTTGTTTATTCACACCCATATTCGAGAATATAAAAGCAATACCATTACTGATAATTTCGAATAAACCACTGTTTCTAAATAAAGAAATGGCTACTAGCATTCCTAAAACATACGGGAAAATAGTAACTCCGGTTTTAACGCCATTATTTGCTCCTACTACGAATGCATCAAAAACGGTCGTTTCTGCTTCCTTAAATTTCTTTTCATGGATAAATGAAAAAATAAGCGTAAAAACTATTATGACAAGTAAAATCAATGCCGATAGATTTGTTGTGAAAAAGTTTTTCCCAATCAGATCCAAATGGTTTACGTACATCAATAATCCGATAATGGCAGCAATTAAGACCATTAATGAAATAACTAAAGAAGCACTTTTGAAATTGATTTTTTGTTTGATTCCGACAATTAAAAACGCCGCTATTGTTCCAATAAACGAAGTTATAATACACGGAAGCATAACATCTGCCGGATTGCTCGCACCTGCAGCAGCGCGGTAGCCAATAATAGAAGTTGCTATTAATGTTAAACCCGAAGCATGCAGGCACATAAACATAATCTGTGCATCGCTTGCTTTGTCTTTTTCGGGGTTTATTTCCTGTAAACTTTCCATTGCTTTAAGACCAAATGGGGTTGCAGCAGAATCTAATCCTAAGAAATTAGCGGCAAAGTTTAAAGTCATGTATGAGATTGACGGATGGTTTTTTGGGATACTTGGAAACACTTTTACAAACACTGGGCTCAATGCTTTAGCCAGTTTTCCTGATGCTCCGGAAATGATTAAAAGCTCCATTAATCCACAGAAAAAAGCCAGATAGGCAATAAGCGGAAGAATTAAATCGAGCAAAGTGTTTTTACAAGTTGGCAGTAAGCCATCGGATTTTTGAACACCGCTGAAAATTTTTACGGTTTTATTTTTATAAACATAAGTCGTGTCGGGATTAAGCGTATCACGATTGATAATCATGGTTTGTTCCGGTGCTTTTTTAATGCTGTCTTTGATAAAAGCAGGAAGCTGTTCAGCATATTTTTCAGAAATTAGAACCGGGTCATCTTTTTTCCCATTCAATACGTAATCAATAGTATACGTATTGGCAGTAAATAAACTGACTACAATAAAGGCAATCGAAGAAATAAAAATAGCTAACCAGAATCTACTTAATACCATAATTATATTTTTTTGTAAATGTAATTATTTCAGAATATAATGCACAAAGATTTTACTTATGAAAAGAGAAGTATTTATCAGAAATGGGATGTTTTTGATGAAATTTATGTTTATTCAATAATGATTTTAGTTTCTAAATAATTTTCAAAAGGTTTGATAGCTTCAAAAATAAGTGCTTTTTTCCTTTGCGGAATGGTTTCAAAAAAATTGGTTTCTATTTTTGTATGTCCCTTTTTCAGACTACGTTTCCATATTCCGATAACTTTTTCATTTTCAATAATTATTGGCCAGAAGATGCCATTATTGGTAAAGGCATTGGCCTGATGTTCTTTCGCAATAGTTATTTCACGTGTTTTGTATGAGATTAAAATTTCATCAAAAGAAGGAAGAAAATGAATCTTTTTTGGCGTATCGAGTTCAGAAGTAAGCCCTTTTTTGAACCAATATTTTTTACCGTCAAGTTCCACAGAATCAAGTTCTGATTCGATTGAGAGCACGGCGAGTTTTGCAGTTGTAGCAGGAAAACCTGACCACCACGTAAAATCCGGCAATGTTGCAGGACCATGGCTCTCAAAATAACGTTTTGCCAGTTTTGCCAATCCTTCTTCTTTAGTCAGTTTTGTTTTTGTTTTCGGAATTTTTTCTTCGAGTAAAGAATAGGTTATTTGCCGGCCTTTCATGTTTCCGTTGCAAACCAAACCATCAAGTTCAGCATATCCCATTATAAGGGTACTGGAGAAATTTTGGTCAGTTTCTTTTTTGAAACCCAGTTCACGTATGATTTCTTCGCGGGTGAGGCTTTTATTATTCAGTAATATCTTCTCGATTGAAGCGTTGATTTTTTTTAGTTTTTTTTCATCTAAATCATATTTTTTAACTGCTGAAAGTATAATTTTTTTCACTTGTGGTCCTGACAGATCCAGCATCCAATGAATATCCTCAGCTGAAACAAAATGCCAGGTCGGGCGTAAAATATGAGTCCGAATAATTTTTCCGGAATTAATAGCTTCTTCAATACTTTTTTCAGTAGCATCACATCGTGAGCCAATTGCCCATTTTGCCATTGTATAATCCTGTGCCTGCATAGCACCTAAATGATTTACAATTTCCTGAGGTTCATGAAAATTTGTTTTCAGGATTTTCTGAGAAGCCATTCTCAAAAGAGCTATTTCCGGATGTGTCATTTTCTAAGTTTTGATTAAACCATATAAACTATATAAGTTCATTTAAGTGCTTTGTCCTGAATTGTTTAGGTTATTCATTTCTCGTAAAGACAAGACGTAAAAAGTTTCCATTGTGGACTTTAACCTTTACAACTCTGCAACTTTGTATCTTAACAAAATTAAACATGAATAATTTCATCATCAATCAATAAATCTTCACGGCGTAAACGCAGGAAAATCTGTGCGACGGCAATTGTATCCTTTTCGCAATAAGTAACAATTCTGTCAATGTCTTTTTCTACATAAAAAACATGAGCGACCTGACTTCCGTCGATATCTCCTTTTGGAGAAGGAATCCCAAGGATTTTAGTCAATAATTTTAAGGAAGTAAAATGCTTGTAATCGCCAAACTTCCATAATTCTAAAGTATCTAAATGCGGAATTTCCCAAGGTTTTTTCCCAAATAAATTAAGTTTGTTCGGAATTGCTATCTGATTGATAATCATACGTCGGGCAATAAACGGAATATCAAATTCTTTGGCGTTATGTCCGCACAAAATATGCTGTGGCTGATTAAAATGATTGTTCAGCAGATTATTAAAATCACGAAGGATCTTTTTTTCCTCTCCAAAAAAGGAAGTCACCCTAAAATTTCGAATATCGCCTTTAATCGTAAAATACCCAACCGAGATACAAATTATTTTACCAAACTCTGCCCAGATCCCAGCCCGCTCATAAAATTCTTCCGGCGAGAATTCGTCTTTTCGCTGATATTGGGTTTTATGATCCCAAAGCGATTGCATTTCAGTGTCAAGTGAATTAAAATTTTCTTCTTCCGGCACGGTTTCTATATCCAGAAATAGAATGTTGTTGAGATTTATTTTTTCAATCATTTTTTTAGTTTAAACACAGATTACACTAATTAACACAGAATATTTTGGGTAAAACAATTACTCCGAATTTACTGTTTTGTAAATATAAAGCTATAATTTAATTTGTGAAAATCTATGAAATTTGTGTTTTAAAACAAACTTTGCTGTTTAATTGGGTTTTCATGGTCCAAAAGCCATTTTTTACGCCATATCTCTCCTGCGTAACCGGTAAGTGAACCGTTTGTTCCAATTACGCGATGACACGGAACCACAATCCAAAGCGGATTTTTACCATTTGCCGACGCTACTGCACGAATCGCTTTTACATCGCCAAGCTTTTTGGTCTGATCCATATAACTCACCGTTTTTCCGTATGGAATATCGAGTAAAGACTTCCATACTTTTTGTTGGAATTCTGTCCCTTTTGGATTTAATTTGAGTGTAAAATCAGTTCTTTTACCTTCAAAATACTCTTGTAATTGTAGAACAGCTTCCTGAAGGACTTCTGGAATTTCAGCCGAAACTTCTCCTTCTTTCATTACCGAAATAACAGAAATACCATCTTCATCACCAATTATTGTTGTGATTCCGAGAGGGGATTCTATGTAAACTGTCTGTTCCATTTTTTTAGTTAACTACAAAGTTCGTAAAGTTTTTGTTTTAAACCATATAAGTTATGTAAGTTCATTTAAGTTTTTGAAAGACTTCTATTTACTTTAAAAAAAGGTGTCATCCTGAGCGGAGTCGAAGGCTTGTGATATAGAAAAGGGCTTCGACTCCGCTCAGCCTGACAATCGATTTAGGGCTTATAAAAAAAGATCTAATAATCTTCTGGTTTAAATTTATAGTTTAAAACACGCTCTGTCTTTTCACTAGAAATAGTTTTTTTGATATTCGATTTTTCAGAACTGAATTTGGGTAAAGCCAGATTTAAATCAATAGCTTTTTGTGTATAATATGCTGAACGGGTAGGATGGAAGGGCGCAACAGCATTAAAAACTTCATTCCATTTTGACTGATTAATGATTTCCTGAATGACACCAATACAATCATTTTGATGAATTAAGTTTACTGGCGCATCCGCATTTTCCAGGTTTTCTTTTCCTGCGAGAAATTTTACAGGCTGACGATCTTCTCCAATCAATCCACCAAAACGTAAAATGGTAGTTTCGAAGTTTCGATTATTTTGCAAAAGAGCTTCCGCTAAAAGCAGTTGTTTGCCGCTTTCTGTATCCGGATTTGGCTCGGTTTCTTCCGTGATCACTCCATTTTCATCACCGTAAACAGAAGTAGAACTCACAAAAAGCACTTTTTTTACGGTTGATTTTTCTATAAACGGAATCAGATTCTCGATTTTTTTGACGAACGTCATTTCGAGAGGAGTTGGGAAACTCGCTGCGCTGCCTCGTAATTTCGGTGGAATATCTATAATTAGAGTCTCGCTTTTTGCCAGAAAATCAGTTATGGTTTTAGAAACACTTTCGTTTTCAAGCGCTCCTTCGACTTCGCTCAGGATGACAAGAAATGGATTTATTCCAAGATCTTTGAAGATTGAAAGTTTATTTTCCGAAGTTGTCGATCCATTTACTGAATATCCTTCTTCGATTAATTTTTTCGCCAAAGGCAATCCGAGCCAACCGCAGCCTAAAATACTAATTTGTGTCATCTATTTAAAGGTTCAGGGGGACAAAGGTACAAAGGTTCAAAGTGCGAACCTTACTTAGGAAAACATTTTCTTTGCGTCTTCGCGACTTTGAGATTAAATGATTACAAATCCAGTGTAAGTGATAAATATTACAACTCTAAAGTAAAACGGACTTTTTCTTTTCCTTTAGCGCCAATTCTGTGATAGAATTTAATGGCTCTTTCGTTGAATTGTGGTGTTTGCCATTGAATATTGATACAATTTTTCTCAATTCCAATTTGCCTTAGCTTTTCAATCAGAACTTCCCCAATTCCGAAACTTCTGGCTTCTTCCTCCAAAAATAAACAATCCATATACATGAAAGTAGCTGCATCCCAGGTCGAGTAATCGAAAGTATAAGAAACATATCCAACAATATCTTTGTCAGTAGCAACAACCAAACAATATAATTTTGGATTATCGCCAAACAATGCTTCTTTCAAGCCTTCTTCTTTTCCTTCCGGAGAAAAATCGGCTTTTTCAAATTCTGCATGTTTTTGGCATAAAATAACCAGTTTAGGCAAGTCCTGTGGTTCACAATTTCTTATTGAATATTCCATTGAAGGTTGATTTCTGTTTGTAAAAAGGTAATGAAATGATGAAAATAATCAGGATAATTCTCATTCTCCCGAATGGCAATAAAGTGTTTTCTCTTTAAACCGTTTTTGCCAATTTTAACGGCTTTTATCGGGCTGTTTTTTAAATGTGGTAATAATGCCCATTTTGCCATCGACATTACGCCCATATCGGCTTTAACCATTTCCAGAGAAGCTTCGGTTAACGGCAATGGTGTAATCTTTCTTGGTGTTACTTTGGCAGGAGCCAAAATAAACTGATGAATCGTAACTGTTTCCATCGGAAGTGAATGAATCAGGAGATGTTCGTTGATAAAATCTTCGGCAACGACATATTTTTTATCTGCCCAGACATGATTTTCTGAAACCGCCATTACAACTTCATCCTGAAAAAGCTCCATGTATTTGATATTATTATCTTTTATCTGATCGCTGACGATTGCAATATCGATTATATTTTCTAATAGTTTTTGTAACGGATAATGTGTTGCTTCGGTAACAATTTTCAACTCGACGTTCGGATATAAAAGATGAAATTGCTTTAAAACCGAAGGCAGCCAATGATAACTTGAGAAACATTCGGTACTGATTCGGATTTCGCCATGTTCACCAAAAACCATTTGTTTGATCTGAGTCTGTGTTTGAGAAAGCTTTTCCAGGATTTCATTCGCCAGAGCGTAGATTTTTTCGCCGGCTTTGGTTAAAACAAGTTTTTTATTTGTTCTTAAAAAAATGGCTGTACCCAATTGATATTCTGCTTCTTTTAACTGATGGCTCAGGGCTGATTGTGTCAGATGAAGTTTGTCAATCGCTTTGGTGATGCTTCCTTCTTCGACAATCGCTTTTATCAATCGTAAATGACGTATTTCCATTTTTTGAGAATTAGTATACAAAGAAACAAAATTTTAGGATGGGTTTTCTATGAAAAAAAGTAATGGAGTTGATGAATTCTTTTCGTTTTTATGGTATTTAGAGTTTGGCTACTTTTGGAAAAGTAATCATTAAAACTGTAATTAAAATGGAAGCACAAATTAAATATTATGAAAATAAATTAGCATTCGAATGGGATTCTTCAGATTTATTTACTGCCTTAAATAATGGAGAAAATGTAATTGTAATTGATCCCAGAAAAGCATTTGGTTTTGAAGAAGAACATATTCCGACAGCGATTAATATACCGCATCGCGAAATGACGGTTGAAAGTACCAAACACTTAGACAAAGACACTTTATATGTGACGTATTGTGACGGAATTGGCTGCAATGCTTCGACAAAAGGCGCTCTGAATATGGCAAAATTGGGTTTTAAAGTAAAAGAACTGATCGGAGGAATCGAGTGGTGGAAGCTGGACGGTTATACAACCGAAGGTACAAAAGGAATTCAAACGGGTTTGAAGGTTGAATGTGCCTGTTAAAGAAAAAGGGCAGACTTTGTAAAGTCTGCCTCTTTATGTTGAAATAATTTTATTCGATTGCGATGTTATTTTCTTTAGCAATTTTTTTGAATAAATCTTCCTTGTTTTCTGTCTTCATCTTTTGATAAACAGTTCCTATCATAAGCTCAGTATCTTTTGTGTAATCGGATTTATTTTCTGTGTAAATTCGATGTGCGATAAAAATATTATTCAAAGCTTTCTCATTATCATTGAGTACAAAATAGTTTTTTCCTGCTCCAAAATAACCTTCAGCATTATTGGGTTCATATTTTATGAGTTTTTCATAATAAATAATGGCTGTTTTATAGTCAGATTTTAAAGAATAAACAACACCAATATTCATTAATGCAAAATCACCTTCCGGAAAAATTTCCAGTGATTTTTTATAATATTTTACAGCATTATCATAATCATTTAGTTGTCTGTAACACATTGCAATGTCATCTAGGGCCAAAACAAATTTTGGATCGTTTTTTAATGCCATTTGCAAACTTTCAATGGCAAATTTATGTTTTCCATCCTGCATTAAATCTTTAGCAATTATATACGAATTCTGCGCTTGTTTATTTTTTGACTCAGCATAAAAAGTGTTTTTTTTACCTTCAGATTCAGTTTCTTTTTTAGAAATTTTATCACATGTTTTACTCAAAACAGCATTTGATTTTTGAAGAAGATTTTGCATGCCTTCGACAGTATTTATTGATTCTCTTACTTTTATATCCTTATCTTTTAAAACCACATCAACCATTGAGCTACTTAAACAGGAAGTGTAAATTTCTTCTGTTATTGTAGCATTTTTATTTAAGCAATCACAAGCTTGTTTTGCTATATTTTCTTCAGTTGTCTGAGAAAATCCGTTACTGAAGTTCAGGGTTATTAATACAATCAGAAATATTTTTTTCATTAAAATGGTTTTAGAAAAATTACTTATTAATAACTTCTTTTTTAATTTTCATTATAGGTTTTAAACTGTCTTTTGCAACAACTACACTGTCTTTTATCGGCACAGTCTGAAGCGGTACATTCAAAGGTGCACTAGATCTTTTTATTTTTTGCTGAACTAAAACAGCATCATTTAAAACAAAAGGGGTAGGCATCATCCAGTAACTTCTTGGTTTAATATCAAACAATGGATTTGTCATTAAATCAAAAGAACTTTCAATTAAATCCATATCAAAAATGGACGATTTGTTGATGTAGAAATCTAAAACAAGAGGTTCATTGCCTACAACATAATAACATAGAATTTTTATATCATCTCTGTTTAAACGATTTCCTTTTTGTCCTAAAGTTGAAACACCGTTTGCCTTAAAATTGTAAAAGGTCATTTTAGGATTGGCAAAAATATCGTAGCGGTTTACTTTTCTGTTTGGAATAATTTTTATTTTTAAATATCTATTATTTCCTGCTACGCTGTCTTTAAGGAATGCTATGGTTGGTTTTCGTACTTCAACTACAGGTGCAATTGCGCTGTAAGTAAAACGTGAATTGTATTTGCTGGTGATTGGAAAATCATTCAACCCAACAGCTTTTTGATTATTTTCTCCTAAATAGCTTTTGGTCCAGTTGTCTAAGTTTACGTCATAAGTTGCCCAGACAGCAGTGTTAGTGTTGGCGTTTAGAATATAAACTAAACTGTTTGATTTTGCTTTTCCGTATTCGTAATCCGAATGATAACCCGCATATATAAAAAAGACAATCGAAACAGCAAAAAAGAACATTGTCCACGCTCCTTTTTTTACAAAAGCACCAAATACCGGAAGTAATAAACCAAAGGTTAAAACAGTAAGTACAGCACTGCCATATAGTATTTTTAGCCCTAAACCAATTGGGAACATCACAATAAAGGGAGCTACAATTGCCAATGCCGGAATACTAAACAATAAATTTAATCCTAAACCTGACTGCTGTGTAAGGACATAGATTCCAAATAAAAGGATTCCAAAATAAACCGGGATAATCAGAAAGCCGGCACCTGTCAGGCTATTGGCTAAAAACATATTGATAACAATCCATAGAAGTAAAGGAGAAACAAAATGGTTCATCGTAGATTTTGTTTCAGAAAAATGATGGTAAAAAGCGAAACAGATTGCAATACTAAGTGTTACAAATGCCCCAATATAAGCGTGTCCGTTATACGTAAATCCGTTTAGCAAATCATTGTATTGCGGATAGATCTGCAAAATAATTTTCCATCCTAAAAAAGTTACCAAACCTGCAATTATTACTGAGCCCAATAAGGGTACAAAGCCTTTTAAAATATCCCTGAAAGAAATAAGGTGCTTTACTTTTCCAACAAAGATGAAAAATATTAATACACCCAGTGCAATAATTGTCATTGGAAAAACCCATGAAAACGGATAACTGATAAATGAAAATGGTGCACTAAAATAGACATCATCTCCTGTAGCATTCGTTGCATTTAAATCAGTATTCGAAAAATAGTTTAATAAAGGCATCAGATACGCTCCCTGATGTGCAAGTGTTGTTTTGTTTAAATGTTGAATGTCGTCTTGCTGGGTATGGTAATTATAATGTCCGTCGATAAAAGCAAAGTTAAATCCCTGAATATTTCCCTGTTCCCTGAAAACGGTCAAATCGGTATCGTTTGGAAGCATTTTGTAAATACTGTACATCAACGAATTTGAAACCGGATAACGGGCTTTTGCATTGGAGAATTCTTTTACAAGGGCTTCATTTCCTTTATTGGTTTCCATCAGCATATAGCTTGGGCCTGAAGAACCTCTGGCTTCAAAATTTAAAACCAAGCCTACGTCTTTTGCCCATGGGTGTTGATTGACAAAAAGTGCGGCTCCGTTTAATCCTAATTCTTCAGCATCAGAAAAAAGAATAATAATGTCGTTTTTATGGGGCTGTTTGGCATATAAAAAGGCACGGACTCCTTCAAGAATTGTAGCAACTCCCGAAGCATCGTCACTTGCGCCTTTAGAAAAGGAATGCGGAGCGCTGTCATAATGTGAAAGTAACAAAAGAGCTTTCGAATTATCGGTTCCTTTTATGCGTGCCAGGATATTTTTAGATTTCACTAAAACACCTTTGTCATTGAGTGTAAATCCTTCCTGAACACTAGTTTCCAAACCAATTCTGTTCAATTCAAGTTTAAGATAATTGGCTACTAATTCGTGATTTGTTGAACCTACATAATGGGGGCTGTGCGCTATAATTTTAACCTGATTGAATGCTCGTTCTGTTGAGAAATCAGCAAGGGCTTCTTCATCTTTAGAAATCCATTGAGGCATCATCGAAGCAAATATGACAGCTAAAATTATTAAAATACATATGAAGGCTAATATCGAAGTGGGGCTTTTTTTCATAATATAAGTACTAAAATTCTTTTTTTACGAGCATAAAATAATCATTGTCTAAGGAACGGTATCCTTGGTCATACAGGAAGTAGTAGGTGTTTCCTGTTTTGGTTTGCAATATATTGGTAAAGAAATCAAAATCAAAACCTTTATTTATCATTTTATCTCTTGTTGCTTTAGACTTTCCTTCAGAATTGAGCTCGGCCAAAATCCGATAATTTTTACGCAGTTTGTTGTTTACATTTCGCATGAAATTAGTACTGTCTTTATTTATTTTGTTGTTGTAGGCGTTCCGACAACCGTCAGAACAAAACTTTTTATCTTCCCGGCCTACAATTTTTTCGGAGCACTCGAGGCATGTTTTCATGGATTTATCTTTTTAATTTCATACAAATCATTTCTTCTGTCTTTTAAAATTCGTACACTTCCGTGTTCATGAAGCTGTTTTAGTAAATTCAAATCAACATCAACGATCAAAGTCATCTCGGTATTTGGAGTTGCTTCGGCTTTGATACCATTACTCGGAAAAGCAAAATCTGATGGTGTAAAAACGGAAGCCTGAGCGAACTGGATATCCATATTATTTACTTTTGGCAAATTTCCAACACAGCCTGCAATCGCAACGTAACATTCGTTTTCTATCGCACGTGCCTGAGAGCAATGTTTTACACGTGTGTAGGCATTTTGGGTATCAGTTAAAAAAGGTACAAATAAAATATTCATGCCTTCATCTGCCAATAATCTTGTAAGTTCCGGAAACTCTACATCATAACAAATCAAAATACCAATTTTACCGCAATCAGTATCATATGTTTTAAATTCAGATCCTCCTTTCATTCCCCAGTGATGAACCTCATTTGGAGTTATATGTATTTTAGAATACATTTCAGAAGTTCCGTCTCTTTTGCATAAAAAACCAACATTATACAAGTTGCCGTTTTCCAGATGAGGCATGCTTCCGGTAATAATGTTGATATTGTACGAAATGGCAAATTCCTGAAAGCGCTTTCTGATTGGGTCCGAATATCGGGCAAGTTCCCGAATAGCTTCGGCTTCTGACAAATGGTTGTAATCAGCCATTAAAGGAGCAATGAAAAGTTCCGGAAATAAAGCAAAATCACTTCCGTAACCCGAAACTACATCTATAAAAAATTCTGCTTGTTCGAATAAGGCTTCGATATTATTCAATTGGCGCATCTGCCACTGAATTAATCCTAGACGAATAACACTTTTTTCAAGATTAATTAGTTTCGGACTTTCGTCATAATAGACATTGTTCCATTCTAAAAGAACCGCAAATTCTTTAGATTCTTCGTCACCTTCCAAATAGTTTTTGATGATTCGCAAAACGTGAAAATCGTTACTTAACTGAAATGAAAGTACAGGATCATGTAATTCTTTATGTTTTACTTTATCAATATAATTTTTTGGCGTCATTTTTTTAGAATGCTGCGCATAATTCGGAATTCGTCCTGCAAAAACAATTGCTTTCAGATTAAGCTGCTCACATAATTCTTTTCGGGCATCGTACAAACGTCTGCCTAAACGTAATCCGCGATAATTGGGATGAATGAAAACATCTATTCCATATAAAATTTCCCCATTCGGGTTATGTGTAGAAAAACTATAATCACCAATAATTTGTTTATAATTGTGTTTTTTGTCTACTAATTTTTCATCGACAATTAGCGATAATGCAGATCCTACAACTTTGCCATCAACTAAAATAACTAATTGGCCTTCAGGAAATATAGAAAGTAATTTTTCTATATCATTGGATCTCCAATATGAATTTGCCATCTCCGGATAGGATTCTACCATAGAATTTTTTAACTGTTTGTAGTCGTCAAATTCTAAATTTCGTAGTTCTACCTTATTGATTTGAGTTTGCATGTTGGCGATTTCTCTCAAATGTAGTAAAATATTTCCACTTACAAACGGTTACAAATAGTTACAACCGAAAGTAAATAGTTTGTAACCGAATAAACTTTTTGAGTCATCGCATCTTTGCATCGTTGAATTTGACGAACGAATTCAATTTTATATAAACTTTTAAATAGTATACGCCATGAATGCAATGAAAAACAGAGTACAATTAATTGGAAACGTAGGTAACGATCCTGAAATCAAAACATTGGAAAACGGAAAAAAATTAGCACATTTAAATATTGCTACCAATGATAAATATACCAATGACAAGGGTGAAAAAGTGGAACAAACCGAATGGCATCGTGTTACTGCCTGGGGAAAAACCGCCGAAATTATTGAAAAATATGTAGTAAAGGGAAAAGAAGTTGCTATTGAAGGAAAACTAACACACAGAAGTTATGATGACAGCAACGGAGAAAAAAGATACATAACTGAAGTGGTTGTCAATGAAATTCTACTATTAAGCAAATAACGTTTGACTAAATTTGATATAACCCGATTGCTTTTGATAAGGCAATCGGGTTTTTTATTTTCATTAAAATGTAATTATAAAACAGAAGCGCCATTTATGTCGGTTGTAAGCACTTCGCTCATATAGTCGAAAAAAGGCCTCATGTTTTTACATGTTTCTAATGCTTGTTCTAAAAAGAGCGGACTTAATACTTCATTATCAGTAAAACGTTTAATGATTAAAAACTGTTTGTAGCGAAGTAAATCGATGGCTTCATGATTTACATCAAAACCTTTTGGTGCTGTTTTGAGCTGTTCACCTTGTAAAGTTCCAAAAGTGCTGACAAAAGATTTTGAATTCAGTATTTTTTGCATTGGACTGGAATCATGAGCAAATTCGGTTCTTATACGTTTTAAATCTGCAGCATTTGGTCCCCAAAAACCACCGGCAAAAAAACTGTTTCCTTGTTCCAGATGAAAATAATAACCGCCACGTCTTTCCTTTGTTGCGCGGGTATAGCTGCCTCCCCAAAAAGTTTTAAAAGGAGTTTTGTCTTTAGAAAAACGAATATCACGATAAATTCGGTAAACACTTTTTTTTCCGGAAGATGTTTCTAAAACATCAGTTTTAGAGAGTTCCTGAAGCAAAGCATCTGCAAAAATTTCAATATGATTTAATTCCTTTAAGTAGTTTGTTTTATTTGCTTCGAACCAGGGTTTGTTATTATTTTCTTTAAGCTGACACAAAAAATCAAGACTGGATTTGGGTATAACAATGTCGTTTTTCATAATTAAATTTGGAGTCTTTTAAAATCAGAAGAGGATTGTAATTTAAACTAAAAACCCACCAAATTTTTGGTGGGTTTTGTATATGTGTTAAGCAGTTTTTTTGAATAAGTCATACATAGGACAACGCGAGCAGCGTTTCTTCTCGCTCTTTTTGAATTTCTCACAGCAAGTTGACTTGCAGTTTTCAATTTTCTTAATGTTTTCAAGGATTTCTTTATTCTTCTTTTTCTTTTTATCCTTCTTCTTGTCCTTGTCTTTAACTTTGTCTTTCTTGCTCACGATCATCTCAATTATAAAACTGAGACAAATATAAAAGAATAATTATTATTTTTATGTATTCTAAATAAACTTTAACTTTTTTATTTTGGGTTGATGGCGATTGAGCTGGTAACTGTTAACTGCTGAATATCACGATCAAACAGGTAAAGTCCGCCTTTGTCATCCCCAATCAGGTTGATTTTGTCCAGAATAGATTTAGCAGTAGCCTCTTCCTCGATTTGTTCTGCCACATACCATTGTAAGAAATTATGTGTTGCATAATCTTTTTCCTCAAAAGTAATGTGTACTAATTCGTTAATAGATTCTGAAACAAAAATTTCATGGTTATAAAGGGCTTCAAACATTTCCTTAAAAGTAGAATAGCTGGTTTTTGGCGCTTTTAGATCGGTAATCTGAGCGTGTCCTCCGCGTTCGTTTACATACTTTATTAATTTAAGCATGTGTGCACGCTCTTCGTCTGATTGTGTGTACATGAATTGTGCGATTCCTTCTAATCCGTGTACTTCAGCCCAACAAGCCATAGAAAGATAAGTTTGCGAAGATTCTGCTTCTATGCGGATTTGCTTGTTTAAAGCCGTTTCAATATTTTTTGATAGCATGATTATGTCTTTTTTGTAAAGTTAAAAAAAATAATTCAAACCATTTTTTGAAACATGGAAAACATAAGAACATTTGGATTAATTCTCAATAAACTTAATTTTGCCAAATGAGAAGGGTTTTGAAAATTGCGCTTTATTCATAATTGGATTTCCATTATCTTCATTTATAAAACCATCCGTAAATTTACGCATGATATATTGTTTTGAATTCTGGTCGTAATAGCCTAAAATGTAGTAATCTTTTAGCTTAAGAATATTTTTCAGTGAAATATTTTTATTGATACTTAGATAATAAAAAACATTATCAATAGCCAGAGGCCCAGATTGTTTGTTGTTTACAAATTCCAAATCGGAATTAAGCATGGCATCAAAATAAGTCATTTTGTTTGAATATTCTGAATATCCGCCAAAGTCATTATCAAAAAAATCTGCCAGTGAATTACTTTGTATGTAGTCATAACCTGAAAACTGATATTCTGCAAATCCGCCAAAGGATATAAAGATATTTTTCTTGTTTTTAAAAGCTGTTATCCCAGCGTTTAGAGTCGAAAGCTGTTTTAAAAATTTGCCAGTGGTTTTTATTTCCTGAGGTCTTTTTTCGTTTATCTGTAAAAAGAATGGTGAATTTTTAAAATCAATGGTATCTTTTTTTGAAACAGTTACACTTTTAAGCGTTTTGCCTGAATCAAAATCTTTGATGTCAAACAATAATTCTTCTTTGTCTGCCTTGATTTGCAATAATTTATTTTCGTAAAAAAAGGAATTTGAAGTTTTTGATGGTTTTTTAGTGATAGGCTGATCAAAATTTTTCTCGGTAACATCAACGGTGGCCAGATTAAGATCTAAAACCTGAGTTTTTTTTAAACTGTAATCAAATGTCAAAAGAATATGCCCGTCTAATACATACATCTTGCTTTTGTTAGCCGTTTTGTCTAACGTATTAAAATTGTCGGCATCCATTTTTTCAATGGGATAATATCGAATAACGGTGTTAAAAGCCAAACTTTGTCCATTATCATTTTGAAATGGTATTGCCGATAAATCAAACATTTTTACCTCGCAGTTTCCATTGTTGAATTTATAGAGCAATAAATGCTGTTTGCTTGTTTCTTTCGACAGAATATAAAAAACATTGTCTTTTTGGAAGGAAGTGATGATGTATTCATTGTTTAGGGGCAAATCGAAGTTTAAAGCCTTTGAAGTTTTTGTTCCCAGATAATATTTAATAATTCTTATATTTCTTAAATTCTCTGTTGCCCAATAAAGGATTAGATTTCCGTCATCACTGATGCTATGTCCAATTATAGATCTGTTTTCTGCATTTTTTATAGAATCAGTATATTGGTTCGTCAGGAAAAGGGATTTATTGTATTTTAAGATATTGATGTATTTATCATCTGCTGCGAAAACATAAATGTCGTTGGTTTTTGCATCCTCGATATTTAGGATTTGCCCTTTTTCTAAAGGCCTGTTTAGATTTAATGAAAAAGAATTCAATATCGTCTGACTTAATAAGACAGAATTATAAAAGATGCAGAAAAGAAGGAATAATTTTTTCATGTATTTTTACGCTCAAATATTGTTCCGAAATCTTTTTACTGATTCATTAACTCCTGAAAATGATCAACAAATTGACCTACATGCAATCCGTCCATTAAACCATGATGAACATGTACAGACATTGCTATAGTTTTTTTACTATTGTCTAAGGTAATCATTTTTCCAAAAGAAATTTTAGGACAGCTATCGGGAAAGGGATAACTCCTTGCATGCGAAAGCGAAGTGAAGTTCAGCCACGGAATTGACGAGAAATGAATCAGGTTATCATCATCAAATGATCGGGTAAAAAGACCAGTAGTGTTTTGAATGCGTTCAATTTCGGCCAAAGCTGTTTTTTCGAAAATGCTTAAATCAGGATGGTATTCAATTAATGAAAATCCAAAAGTGCCATCTTCCCGACCAATTGTTGCCGAAGCATCGATGCGGTCATTGATATAAATTTTCTCTTCGGAAATTCGATATTTGAAATTTTCAATTGAATTTACGGCGACTAACGTTTTGTGCAAATAATAGATAAAAAAAGAAACATTCAGGCTTTTTGCCTTTTGATAGGCTTTGGTACAGTCAATTTCAACAGTTGCACCAAAAAAAGGTTCTTCCATTTGTTTGAAATGTGCAAAATGCTCCTTTCTGTTCCAGTTCTCTAAATCTAAAAGTGTTTTCATCATAGTAAATTATGGACCACTTCGGTAATTTTTTCGAATGAACTAAAATGCTCGTGTTCTACTTTGTGACTAATTTTTTCATGTTCCCAGGTGGTGTGAAACGGAATATGAACAGCGTAACCGCCAATTCCTAAAACTGGTAAAACATCTGATTTTAGTGAATTACCAATCATCAAAAATTCATGTGCCTGAATATCCAAACGGCCCAGTAATTTTTGATAATCAATTTCCTGTTTATCAGACATCACTTCGATATGGTGAAAATAATGCCCTAATCCGGAACGGTGCAGTTTACTGTGCTGGTCTTTTAGGTCGCCTTTTGTGGCAACGACTAATTTGTATTTGCCATGTAAAGCTTGTAATGTTTCTTCGATTCCGTCAAGAAGTTCGATTGGTTTTTCCAGTAATTCTTTTCCGTATTGAATGATTTTTTCAATCACCTCAACAGGAATTGTATTGTTCGAAATATTCATCGCCGCTTCAATCATCGATAAAATATAACCCTTGATTCCGTAACCGTATAATGGCAGGTTTTCAATTTCAATTTTGAATAATTCCTGCGAAATACCCTGATGCGAAAGATAATCTTCCATCAAAGCACAAAATTTATGTTCGGTTTCCTGAAAGTAAGGTTCATTCACAAACAAAGTATCATCAGCATCAAATGCGATTACTTTTAAATTGGGTATTTTGCTTTTATGTAACATAGCTGTTTTGTTTCAGGTTTCAGATTTTCTTTGTTTCAGGTTTTTTGCCACTAATTACACTAATTTTCTCTAATTTTTTTGCCACAGATTAAAATGATTTCAAAGATTTTTAAAAAATATCTGCGTTAATCTGCTTAAATCAGCAAAATCTGCGTAAAACTTTTCGATATAAAATAAAAATAAATCTGCGTAAAATCCGCTCAAATCCGTGTCATCCGCGTTCCCAATACTCGATCCTTAACTTTTAGAAAACAGTCTTTTTAACGAGATTGTCTTGTCGTAAAAAGTAATTCTGATTCCGAAAAGTAAAATGATTCCGCCAAAAACCATTTGTAAAGTTATTTGTTCTTCCAAAAACAACCAAGCTAATATTGAAGAAATTACTGCCTGACTTAATAAACTCAACGAAACTCTGGTTGCGCGCATATGCTGCGTGGCGTAACTAACCGAAAGCCAGGCACACAATTGACAAATTACAGCCTGAAGGATTAATACAAACCAGCCGGTATTCGAAAATCCGGTAAAAGGTTCATTTAAGAAATAACAAAGAATTCCTAAATAAATGCTCGAAGCCAATAAACTAATCGTCATAAAGGATAAAACATCAACCTCAGAAAGTACATTTTTACTGACCAAAAGATAAATCGAATATAAAATTCCGGAGAGTACAGCAAACAGAAAAGCCTGATCAAAATTCAAATCCATAAAAAAACCGAATCCAACCAAAGTCACCATTCCAAATAAAGAAACAACAGTTCCGATCCAGAAGTTAGTTGCAGGTTTTGATTTTAAAAATAAAAAAGAACCAATTCCGACCCAAAGCGGAGATAAATTGGTCAATAATGAAGCCTGTGTAGCACTTGAATCCTGAATGGCAATATTCCAAACGGCAACATCAGAAGAAAATAAAACCCCGCAAAGCGCTGCTAAAAGTGTAAATTTTAATGTTGGAAGTTTAAAGTTTTTACTCAAAAGTACATAAGGCAAAAGCAAAGTAACCGCAAAAAACATTCGGTAAAAAGCCGAAATTAATCCCGGTGCCAGTTTCAGTTTAACCAATATTGGGAAGATTGAAATACAAAGTATCCCGCAGATTAGAGCTAATCTTGGTTTTGTGAGTTTCATTTATTTCGATTTTCTAATTGTTTCCATCTGCAAATTTTCTAATAATGTATTCTTTCGCATCTTTATCATAATAGCCTAAATAATAAAGACCATCTACCTTAAATAGGTTTTGAGCATTAACTTTTTTGTTTTCTTGAAGAAAGCTACTGATTTTATCATAAGCCAAGGGTTGTAAATCTCCTTTTACATGATTGCCATCTTTATCAAATAAACTAAAAATCGTTACGGCTTTACGTCCAGTATAAGAATTAAAACTTTCCATAGACGGACTATAAACAGCAACAGAAATCAAAGCGCCAATAAGTCCAAATTGACTTAAAACGGCTTGTGTTCCTCCAGAATTATCACTGGAAACACTTCCTGTGGTTAGTATAATATTTTCTCCTGTTTGATAACAGGAAATACCGGAATTTTGCCCATTTAATTTCCTGATAAACTGTGATGAGGTTTCTAATGTTCGTTCACCACCTCCAAAATCACCACCTTGTTGGCTAATCTCTGAATTTTTAAACTCAATTGGATTGTCACCATTTGCAACATATTCCTTTACCAAATTACCATTTATATCTTTTATAGTTAAGTAAAATTTATTCGGTGAGGATTTAATTTGATATAATTTATTGCTCATAAAAAAGGAATTATAAGTTAAATTACTTGTGCCAAAATTCTTGAAAGGAGTTTGTAGAATATTTTTTGAACTTATTTTATAATTCTCTAAATCTATCTGAATTACTTGAGTGTAATTTTGGTCTGTATCGATAGTAATTACAAGTTGATTTTCTACAAGATAGCATTTTCTTTTTGCAGCAGTTTTTAATAGTGGTGTGGGATATTCAGAATTGATTTTTACTAATGATAGAGGTCTTTCAAATGGCATAAAATCTTCCTCAAAAGTGTCGTATAAATTTGTACGGTGATAAAATCTAATACCGCTTAAGTCAATATCTTTAATTTCTAAATTTCCTTGGTTGTCAAAAGCATATATTTTAAAAATATTACTTTTTTTCAATATGGTTAAAATGATGAATTTGTTTGGAGCTGAAAACTCCTGAAGATATACCTCATTTTTAAATTCTAAATCAAAACTTTTGTCTAATGTTTTATTCTTTTCGGAATCAAATGATTGTAAAAGGATTTTCTTTTGATTTGATGATGCCCAAAATAATGTAGTTTTATTATCGGAAGCAATATTCCCAATCATTTTTGAATAACTTTTGTCCGGTTTTTGGGTTGACACAGAATCAATAAATTTCATTTGATTATCAGGACGAATTGCTTTAATTCGATTTTCATCTGTCATAAACATGGTAGTTTGTTTAGTCAAGTCGTTAACAACCTGAAAAATCTGTACATTTTTTTTCAATTCAACTGGTGTTGAACTTACAATTTCCTGTGAAAAAGAGAATAAACTATTTAAAAATAAACTAGCAAGAAATATTTTTTTTATCATTATTAAGGTCTGTTAGTTTTTTAAGTTTCAACGAATATCTAATTTTTTTACTAAAAAAAACTTCCTGATAGAAAGGAATTTTTAAAAATCAAAAAGCGTGAATCAATTAGAATGTTTAATCGATTCACGCAATTTTATAAGGTTTATAAAACGTTAATTTACTGTTTCACCATTCGGAGCATCAGCATCCGGGTTTATAAAAACCAATTTCCCTTCTGCATTTGTAGTCATCAGAATCATTCCCTGACTTTCAACGCCACGTAAGGCTCTTGGTGCTAAGTTTGCTAAAACAGAGACGCGTTTTCCGATAATTTCTTCCGGAGAAAAACTTTCTGCAATTCCGGAAACTATGGTGCGAACATCAATTCCGGTATCTACTTTAAGAACTAAAAGCTTATTTGCTTTTGGCATTTTTTCTGCTTCCAGAATTGTTCCAACGCGAATGTCCATTTTTGCGAAATCCTCAAACTGAATCAACTCTTTTTGAGGTTCCGGTTGCTTGCTTTCGGCTAGATTAGCGGTTTTTGTAGCTTCCAATTTATCTATTTGTTTTTGTATTCCTTCGTCTTCGATTTTTGCAAAAAGCAATTCGGCTTCACCAATTTGGTGTCCTTCCGGAATTAATTCAGAATTCTCTGCAACATCATTCCATTTCAATTTGCCTTCGTTTTTTAATATTCTTGATAATTTTGCTGCAGTAAAAGGCAAAAACGGCTCAGCCAAAACGCTCAAAGCAGCTGCAATTTGCAAGGCTACATACATTTGGGTTTTTACACGCTCCGGATTGTCTTTCATTACTTTCCAAGGCTCTTCGTCTGCTAAATATTTATTTCCTAAACGGGCAACATTCATCAATTCGCCCAAGGCTTCACGGAATCTGTAACGCTCAACCGAACTTGAAATCACAGCCGGATACGCTTTTAATTCTGCCAAAGTATTTTCGTCAACCTCAGATAATTCATTCGGTGTTGGGATATATCCATCGTAATATTTATTGGTTAAAACAACCACACGATTAATGAAATTTCCAAAAACAGCAACCAATTCGTTATTATTTCTAGATTGGAAACTTTTCCACGTAAAGTCATTATCTTGTGTTTCAGGTGCATTAGCAGTCAATGCATAACGCAAAACATCTTGTTTCTCCGGAAATTCTTCTAAATATTCATGTAACCAAACCGCCCAGTTTTTAGAAGTCGAAAGTTTGTTTCCTTCCAAATTCAAAAACTCATTTGCAGGAACATTATCCGGCAAAATATAGCTTCCTTCGGCTTTCAACATCGCAGGGAAAATAATACAATGAAAAACGATATTGTCTTTCCCGATAAAGTGAACCAGTTTTGTGTCTTCATCTTTCCAGTATGGTTCCCAGTCTTTTCCTTCGCGGGCTGCCCATTCTTTGGTAGACGAAATATATCCGATAGGCGCATCAAACCAAACATATAATTTTTTTCCTTCGGCACCTTCAACCGGAACATCAATTCCCCAATCAAGGTCACGCGTTACTGCACGAGGTTCCAATCCGCCGTCAACCCATGATTTAACTTGTCCATAAACATTAGGTTTCCAGTCGTTTTTATGTCCAACCAAAATCCATTCTGTTAAGAAATCAGTGTATCTGTCCAAAGGTAAAAACCAGTGTTTTGTAGATTTTAAAATTGGAGTTTCTCCGGTAATCGTCGATTTTGGGTTAATCAAATCCGTTGCATTTAAAGTCGATCCGCATTTTTCGCATTGATCGCCGTAAGCTTCAGGATTGTCACATTTAGGGCAGGTTCCCACAACAAAACGATCCGCCAAAAACTGATCTGCTTTTGCATCGTATAATTGTTCCGTCACCTCTTCAATAAAATCACCGTTCTCATAAAGTGTTCTAAAGAATTCCTGAGCCGTATCATGATGAATTTTAGCCGAGGTTCTGGAATAATTATCAAACGAAATTCCGAAATCAGCAAATGATTTTCTAATAATTCCGTCATATTTATCAATAACTTCTTGTGGCGTAACTCCTTCTTTTTTGGCTTTCATCGAAATCGCAACGCCATGTTCATCACTTCCGCAAATAAACGCAACGTCTTTTCCCTGCAAACGCAAGTATCTCGAATAAATATCTGCAGGCACGTAAACCCCCGCCAAATGCCCAATATGTATAGGCCCGTTGGTGTAAGGCAATGCTGCCGTAATAGTATATCTCTTTGGATTCTGTATCATCTTTCAATTTTATTGAGTGCAAAAATAAGCAATAGAATTGAGATTTTGGAATTCCACTGAGATTCACAGAGAAAAAGCACTGAGATTCGCGAAGAATTATATTTTTTTCTCGCAAAGACGTGAAGTCGCAAATAAAATTCGTCCCGGTTTGTCATTTCGAGGAACGAAAAATCACACTCGTGATTCGACAAAGATTGGCGATTTTAGGCACGGAGTTTCTTATGTGATTTCTCGTTCCTCGAAATGACAAGATTATGGAGGAGTGGTTTATAAAATAGAACCAATTTAAACTAGCACTTCTACTCATAAAAACCATTAATAAATGCATATATTTTGCAATCTTTGGCAACAAAAAAACAAAGACATTATGAGCAAAACAAAATTAATAATCAATAAAAACGGTTCCATAAAAATAGAAGGCGATTTCGAAATCATGGATCCGGAAGGAGTTCTTTATGGACTGCAAGGAAGATCAGCACTTGGTCTTTGCCGTTGCGGGTTATCCAATAATAAACCTTTTTGCGATGGAGGACACCGCAACAACTTCGAACACGATTCGGTTGCATTTGATTTACCGCCAATGAAAACGAATTAAAAATTGTGTTTTCCGGTCAGGATAAAAAACTGCATTTATTATGAATGCAGTTTTTTTATGATTTTAAAACTTTTTTGAAGTAAATTTCAAATAGTTATAAGTTAATTCCTAAAAAACAGTATTATATTTACGGAAATTTTTAAATATCCGGAGAATGAAAAAAACAACAATTTTATTTCTGCTTTTAAATCTTGTTTTTGCTCAGGCACAAACACAAAAGACCATCTCGAGTGATTGGACTTCTTTCAATCAAACGATAGATATTCAGACTTCTGTAAAGAAAAAATTTAAGGTGATTGCTTCCGTAAAAGTAGAAACTGCTGAACCAAAGGCATGGGCGGGAGTTTGGGCAAGGGTTGATAATAAAAACGAAGAAGACGGTTTTTTTGATAATATGAGCGACAGACCTGTTAAATCAAAAGAATGGAAATCTTACACTGTAGAAGGAACAATAGACGAGAATAGCAAATCATTGAGTTTTGGGGGTTTGTGTTTGTATAATGGGAAATTTTACTTTGATAAATTTGAATTACTTATTGAAAATACAAAAGGTGTTTTTGAACCTTTAACAATTTTAAATTCAGGTTTTGAAACAGTCGTAAAAAATGGAGAAATTCCAAAATGGAGTTTAGGGACTAGAAAAAATTCAGTGGTTAAGGTTAAGGAATATAAAATTACTTCAGATAAATCCAATGTTCATGGTAACTATGGATTATTGATTGAAGGAAGCGGCATAGTAGTAAAAGAAACCGGGAGAATTGGAAATGTTGAAGGTGCTTCACCTCAAATTGGAACTATGATTTCGATGCTGGAAGACCTTAAAGATCGTGTTGAACGAACGGTTAAGAATATGAGTCAGTACGAAATAGATTATTTGCACGATGATAAGGCCAACCGAATTGGATCATTAATCATGCATTTGGCTGCGGCCGAAAAGTATTATCAGGTTTTTACTTTTGAAGGCAGAGAGTTTAATGAAGAGGAAAAGAAAA
>NZ_AKJZ01000102.1 GCF_000282055.1 Flavobacterium sp. CF136 | reverse complement strand
ATAGATAGCTTTGTGTATTTTGAATAAGTGAAACGCCTATTTCTGACTTTACAAAATCTATATTTCTATGTGTTAAAAATAATTACAACAGGTCCCTTGTTAAATAAAGTTATTTCTTCAATCCTTAATATACAATAAATGCAAATCAGTAATCATGTTCTAAGTATTACAATGCAAACATAAGTATTTTTACTTAATTTGAGTAAGTATTTTGTTATTTTATTTGTTTGTCAGTGAAATAGCTTTGGTACAATCTGTAATAAATGTAAATTTGCGGACTTAAAACTTAGAACCTTAGTTACTCAGTAGCTTAGCAACTCAAAAAAAATGAAATACAATCCAAACGAAATAGACGCGAAATGGCAAAAATATTGGGCTGAGAACCAAACTTTTGCTGCAAAAAACAATTCTGAAAAACCGAAGCATTATGTGTTAGACATGTTTCCTTATCCATCCGGAGCGGGATTACACGTTGGGCATCCGCTGGGTTATATTGCTTCAGATGTGTATTCTCGTTTCAAAAGACATCAGGGTTTCAATGTTTTGCATCCAATGGGTTATGACAGTTTCGGCTTGCCTGCAGAACAATATGCAATTCAGACAGGACAGCGTCCGGAAGATACAACAAGTGTAAATATTGACGGTGGGGTTGATAAAGAAGGAAAACAAATTGCGGGTTACCGTAAACAATTGGATAAAATCGGATTTTCATTTGATTGGGCGCGTGAAGTACGTACTTCAAATCCTGATTATTACAAACATACACAATGGATTTTTATTCAGTTATTTAATTCCTGGTACAATAAAAATACAGACAAGGCCGAAGATATTTCGACTTTAACAGCGATTTTCGAAAAAGAAGGGAATGCGAATGTAAATGCTGTTTGTGATGATAATATTCAAAGTTTTTCGTCAGGTGAATGGAACGCATTTTCAGCAGATGAGCAGGAGAAAATCCTTTTGCAATACAGATTAACGTACCTGGCAGAAACCGAAGTAAACTGGTGTCCCGGTTTAGGAACTGTTTTGGCAAATGACGAAATTGTAAACGGAGTTTCTGAGCGTGGAGGATATCCTGTTATAAGAAAAAAAATGACACAATGGAGTATGCGAATTTCTGCTTATGCCGAACGCCTGCTTCAGGGTCTAAATGATATCGACTGGAGTGAATCTATAAAAGAATCACAAAGAAACTGGATCGGAAAATCGGTTGGAGCGTTAGTAAAGTTTCAAGTTTCAAGTTTCAAGTCTCAGGATGACGAGCAAAGTGGAGCAACTTTAAACGTGAAACCTGAAACAAATTTTATCGAAGTTTTCACAACCCGTCCCGATACAATCTTCGGAGTAACTTTTATGACTTTGGCGCCGGAACATGATTTGGTTGCTAAAATTACAAGTCCGGAACAAAAAGCAGCAGTTGAGGCTTATATCGAAAAAACAGCAAAACGTTCCGAGCGTGAGCGTATGGCCGATGTGAAAACGATTTCCGGAGTATTTACCGGTGCTTATGCGGAACATCCTTTTACGAAAGAAGCAATTCCGGTTTGGATTGGAGATTATGTTTTGGCTGGCTATGGAACAGGTGCTGTAATGGCGGTTCCTTGTGGCGACGAAAGAGATTACGCTTTTGCAAATTTCTTTAAAGGCGAGAACGGAATGCAGGAAATCAAAAATATCTTTGCTAATGTTGATATTTCTGAAGTGGCTTACGGCTCAAAAGACAATGTTGAAATCGCCAATTCTGATTTCCTAAACGGATTAAATTATAAAGACGCGACTAAAAAAGCGATCGCAAAATTAGAAGAAATTGGTCAGGGAACCGGAAAAACAAATTACCGTTTGCGTGATGCTGTTTTTTCCCGCCAGCGTTATTGGGGAGAGCCTTTCCCGGTTTATTATGTGAATGGACTTCCAAAAATGATCGATGCACAACATTTGCCAATCATTTTACCTGAAGTTGAGAAATATTTACCAACCGAAGACGGTCTGCCTCCATTAGGAAACGCAGCAGTTTGGGCTTGGGACAGTGTTAAGAGTTCAGTTGTCAGTACCCAGTTGATTGACAATATCACTATTTTTCCATTGGAATTGAACACGATGCCAGGTTGGGCGGGAAGTTCCTGGTATTGGATGCGTTATATGGATGCACACAACGAAACCGAATTTGCGAGCAAAGAAGCGTTAGCATATTGGGAAAGCGTTGATTTGTACATTGGCGGAAGCGAACACGCAACCGGACATTTATTATATTCACGTTTCTGGAACAAATTCTTAAAAGACAAAGGTTTTGCTCCAACCGAAGAACCATTCAAAAAACTGATTAATCAGGGAATGATTTTGGGAACTAGTGCTTTTGTTTATAGAGTTTCTTTAAGTTTGTTTAGAAGTGGATCTGCTTCGGAAAATGTTAGAAAGGATTTTCCAATCTTTGTTTCAAAAAATAAACTATCGCAAGATAAAAATTTGCTAATAGCAGAAATTTTGGTTCAATTAAATTTAAAGAACCCATCTATTCAATTTAAAGCTTTAAACGATGATTTGGTTATTAATCAAATTCATGCTGATGTATCAATGGTTAATTCTTCTGATGAATTAGATGTTGAAAAATTCAAAGCATGGAGAAAAGATTTTGCAAATGCAATTTTTATAACCGAAGAAAACGGGAAATACATTGTTGGTCGTGAAGTTGAAAAAATGTCAAAATCGAAATACAATGTTGTAACTCCAGATGATATTTGTAATGAATATGGAGCAGATACCTTACGTTTGTACGAAATGTTTTTAGGTCCGTTAGAGCAGGCAAAACCCTGGAATACTGCCGGAATCTCAGGAGTTTTTGGTTTCCTTAAAAAATTATGGAGATTGTATTTTGATGATAATGGTTTAATCGTAAACAACGACGAACCAACAAAAGACAATTTGAAATCATTACACAAAACCATCAAAAAAGTGGCAGAAGATATCGAGAACTTCTCTTTTAATACATCCGTTTCCCAGTTTATGATTTGTGTAAACGAATTGTCGACTCAAAACTGTCATTCAAGAGCGATTTTAGAACCTTTGGCTATTTTAGTTTCGCCATACGCGCCTCATATTGCAGAAGAATTATGGTCACAGTTAGGGAATGCAGAATCAATTTCTGAAGTTACCTTTCCAATTTTTGATGCTAAACATTTAGTGGAGACCAATAAAGAATATCCGGTTTCTTTCAACGGAAAAATGCGTTTCACAATTGAATTGCCTTTGGATTTAACCGCAGCACAAATCGAGGAAATCATCATGAAAGATGAAAGAACGTTAAGACAATTAGATGGAAGAACGCCAAATAAAGTGATTATTGTTCCCGGGAAGATTATTAATTTGGTTGGTTAACCGAAATATAAATTTCAATATTTTAAATTCCAAATTCCAATTTTATGATTGGGGTTTGGGATTTTTTTTATGGTTTTTGCGCAAAGTTTGTCATTTCAAGAAAGGAGAAATCACACTAGAAATTCCGCAAACAAAAGGTTCAATCTTTGGCGAGCTACTTGCGGAGATTCCTCGTTCCTCGGAATGACAAACTGTGTGTTTAGTTGGGGTTTAATGCAAGAACTTCGTGTGTTTTATCATTTCGAGGAACGAGGAATCTCCGCACGCAAATCACACCAGAATTTCCTTTCCAATATTGACTTTTTCGCCACAAATTGCCCGAATTGAATTTGTGAAAATTTGTGCAATTTGTGGCGAAAAAATTATTCTCAAATTGGGATTTGGAATTTTTTTATTGAAATTTTAATTTCAGTTGTAACATTTTAATTTTTCTCGTATCCAAAGGGCGGATCCGATTAATTAACAACTTAAATCTATTAAAATGAAAAAGTATATTTACCTGATTATCGCCCTTTTATTTTCTGCATTATGTCTAAATGTTTTTGCACAAACCAAATCATATCCGTTCGAAGTTTCTAAAATCGGAAAAGGAAAACAAGCTATTATATTCATTCCTGGATTTGCTTCTTCCGGAGACGTATGGAACGAAACTAAAACAGTTTTCGAAAAAGATTTTACCTGCTACACTTTGACAATGGCCGGTTTTGCAGGAGTAAAACCACAGCCAAATCCTTCATTTGAAAATTGGAAAAATGAAATCGCTAATTATATCATAACCAATAAAATAGAAAAACCAATCTTAATCGGCCACAGTATGGGCGGTGGATTAGCACTTGCTATTGCAGCTGATTATCCGGAATTAATTGGGAAAATCGTTGTGGTCGATGCACTTCCGTGTCTGGCGGCTTTGAGTGATCCTTCTTTTAAATCAAAAGAAAATAATGATTGTTCTGCGATGGTAACTCAAATGACGGCAATGACAGATATTCAGTTTTATGAAATGCAAAAACAAACCATGCCCAGACTTTTGGCAGATGCTTCAAAATTAGAAATGGTGGTGGATTGGAGCGTGAAATCAGACCGAAAAACATTTGCTCAAATGTATTGTGATTTTTTCAATGTTGATTTAAGAGAGAAAATTTCGTCTGTAAAATGTCCATCCTTAATTTTACTGGAATCTTATTTTGTAAATTTAAAACCGGCAATCGAAAATCAGTATAAAAGCTTAAAAACAGCGAATTTTCAGTATGCCAATAAAGGAATGCATTTTATTATGTATGATGACAAAGATTGGTATTTGGGACAGTTGAGCAATTTTCTAAAATCGTAATAATGGAATTTGAACAAATCTATAAAACATATTGGGACAGAATATTCAGGCTTTGTATGGGTTTTGTCAATGATTATGACGTTGCACAGGATCTGGCTCAGGAAACGTTTATTATTGTCTGGCAAAAACGGGATACTTTTAGGAACGAATCGGCGATAGGAACCTGGATTTTCAGGATTGCCTCTAATAACTGTTTAAGGCAGATTGAAAAAGACAAGCGTTTCCCGAAATCAGATTTGCCAATTCATCTGAGCGAGGAAAAACAAACTTCGATTGAACCACAGATTCAGTTTTTATATAAATGTATAGCCGAATTGCCTGAAACGGAGCGTATCATTATTTCGCTGGAACTTGAAGATGTAAAACAAGCAGAAATCGCCAAAATTGTCGGACTTTCTGAAGCCAATACACGAGTGAAAATTCACAGGATAAAAGAAAAACTGACTCAAAAATTTAAAGAAAATGGACAACAATAATATAGACTTCAAAGATTTATGGAAAAAACAAACCGTAAGTCAGCCCAATATCGAGGATTTGATGGCAAGGCTAAAACAATTTAAAAAAGCAGGTTTGAGAAGTTTATGGATAACCAATATTCTGCTTTTTGCAACAAGTGCTTTTATTCTTTTTGTCTGGTATTATTATCAGCCACAGTTTATTTCGACTAAGATCGGAATTGTTTTAACTATTTTGGCAATGGTTATTTATGTAGTGGTTTACAATCGGCTATTGGGTAGTTTTAAAAATATAGATACTACACAAACCAATCAGGAATATTTACAGAAGCTGATTTTAATTCGGAAAAAACAGCAATTTATGCAATCTACAATATTGAGTTTGTATTTTGTTTTGTTGGGAGCCGGAATATCTTTGTATATGTATGAATACGCAAGCCGAATGACTATTTTCTGGGCTATTTTTACCTATGCAATAACTTTGATATGGATTGGATTTAACTGGTTTTATATCCGTCCGAAACAAATTAAAAAACAACAATCGAAAATTAATGAACTGATTACAAGGTTTGAAGATATAAATAAGCAATTGGATTAATAAATTCCAATATTTTAAATTCCAAATTCCAATTTTGCGATTGGGGTTTGGGATTTTTTGTTTTCAGCGCACGGTTTGTCATTCCGCAGGAATCTCAGAATCCAATTGGCTTTACGCATAGATTCCTGCGGAATGACAAGTTTGTGTTTGGTTTTTTGCGAAAGAATTCATAATTAAAATCTAAAACTAAATGTCATTTTGGCATTTTAAAAAAATGGTTCGTAAATTGTAGATTATTTTTTTAGAGAAAAAAACAATTTAAAAACATAAATATGGGAAGTGGATATTTAATTCTTGCAGGACTGATCATGCTGTTTAGCTGGCTGGTGAGTTCAAGATTAAAGAGCAAATTCGAACTATATTCGAAATTGCAATTACAAAACGGAATGAGCGGTAGAGAAATTGCCGAAAAAATGCTGGCCGATAATGGAATTCGTGATGTTCGTGTTATTTCGACTCCGGGACAATTAACAGATCATTATAATCCCGCGGATAAAACAGTAAATTTAAGCGAAGCAGTTTACAATCATCGTAATGCGGCAGCGGCAGCAGTTGCAGCGCATGAATGTGGTCATGCAGTTCAGCATTCTATTGGTTATGAATGGCTGACTTTGCGCTCTGCATTAGTGCCTATTGTAAGCGTAACGTCAAATTATGTACAATGGATTTTGTTGGCCGGAATCTTGATGATCAGGACTTTTCCGCAATTGTTGTTAATCGGGATCATCATTTTTGCTGCAACAACATTATTTACAATTATAACTTTGCCGGTTGAATATGATGCGAGTAATCGTGCTTTGGCCTGGTTAGAAAATAAACACATGCTCACACAACAAGAACAGGCAGGCGCAAAAGATGCTTTGAAATGGGCGGCAAGAACGTATGTTGTAGCAGCTATTGGTTCTATTGCTACGTTGTTGTATTATATCTCGATTTATTCTGGAAACAGGAGGAATTAATTTTTTAATGTGGCAATTAGATAATTAGTCAATTAGATAATTACAAGAATGCTTAAAAAACCAAAACCCGGGTAGATTTTTTAAAATCTACCCGGGTTTTATAAATTATCTAATTATCTAATTGGCACATTATCTAATTATTTAAAGCTGTATCTGTCTGTCAATCTGCTGATCCAGCGAAATAAAAGTTTCTGTTCTTGAAACACCTTCGATAGCCTGGATTTTAGTATTTAAAAGTTGCATTAAGTGTTCGTTATCGCGGCAAATAATTTTTATTAAAACAGACCAGTTTCCGGTGGTGTAATGACATTCTAAAACTTCGGGAATTTTTTTTAAGTCTTTTACGGCTTCAGAATTTCTGGAAGCTTTATCAAGATAAACACCAATAAATGCCATTGTATTATAACCTAAAACTTTTGGGTTTACAGTAAATTTTGATCCGGAAATCACTCCGGATTGCTCCAGTTTTTTCAACCTCTGATGAATAGCTGCTCCTGAAATTCCTATTTTATTGGCGATTTGTAAAATAGGTTTTCTGGCATCATCCATTAAATAACGAAGGATTTCTTTGTCGATACCGTCAATTTCAATTAAAAGAGAGTTGATTTTCATAACTTGTGATTTGGAACTAAATCCTAATGATTTGGTTTAGAATAGAAATCAAATGTACTTAAAATGATTTAAAAAGAAAAATTCCAAATCCTAACTGAGAGTTGGAATTTGGAATTTTAAGATTTGATTATTTTTTAGGAATTATTTTCCTTTGTTAGCTTCACTAATGTATTTTTCCAGAGCCATTGTCATAGAAGGAGTTTCAGGAGTTGGAGCAAGAATATCGATTCTTAAACCATAATCTAAAGCTTCTTTTTGAGTTGTGCTTCCAAAAACAGCAATCCTGGTATCATTTTGTTTAAAATCCGGGAAGTTTTTAAACAATGATTTTATTCCCGTTGGACTGAAAAAGGCTAAAATATCGTAATAAACATCAGCTAAGTCGGATAAATCACTCATTACTGTTTTATAAAAAATAGCCTGGGTCCAATCTACTTTTAAATTGTTTAAAGTTACCGGTGCATCCGCATTTAACTGATCAGATGCAGGAAGCAGGAATTTTTCGTCTTTGTATTTTTTGATAAGCGGAGATAAATCAGCAAAATCTTTTGCTCCTACGTAAATTTTACGTTTTCTATAGACTACATATTTTTGCAAATAAAAAGCAACAGCTTCAGATTGACAAAAATATTTTAATCCTTCAGGTACTTTGTAGCGCATTTCATCGGCTACTCTAAAAAAATGATCCACAGCATTTCGACTGGTCAAAATAATTGCAGTGTAATGATTAAGATCGATTTTTTGCAATCGGATCTCTTTTGCATTAACTCCCTCCACATGAATAAAAGGTCTGAAATCAATTTTTATTTTGTGTTTTTGTTGGAGCTCAAAGTAAGGGGAGTTTTCCACTTTAGGTTCAGGCTGTGACACCAAAATTGTTTTCACTTTCATATAATAAACATTTACTAAGCGCTCCCTTTAGTTATCCAATAATACAGGAAATAATAGGGCGCTATTTCAAGAGTGCAAAGATATAAAATAAAATAAAATAACTTACTGATTATTGTATTTTGATAGGTTTTAATTGAAATAAAGTAAGAAAACATACTTATACATAGCGAAACCCCTATTATTGCTAGTGGTAAACTTTCAGATATATCATCCCGATAAAATAAAACAGCATTGACAGGAAGGATTAAAATACCAATATAAGTTCGATATGTTGCCTTTTGAAGATTAAAAAGATCTACAAATTCATCAATATTGAAACATGTCCCGATTATTTTTTCAATTAAATACTTCGCTAAAATAAAGTAGGTCAGAAAAGTAGCGATTTGTATAAAAAGCATCCAGTCGGTTTTTTCGATTGTTGTGGCAGATCTGAAAATATGTGTCCAATCGCTTTTTGTGGTACTGAAAATATGCATCGTTAGCAGAATGAAAAACGAATACGAAACAATCTGTACAAAAAACAGTGCTATAGTAAAGCTGCTTTTTAAATGAGAAACGTCACGGTAAATTTTGACGTACTTATCAGAGAAGATAAGTTTAGTAAACTCACTAAACCTGTTTTCATAAGCTGATTTTGTAATAGCGACAGCAGCAAAAGCCAACATAAACAGGAATGTTGCCCAATCTTTGTTTTCGATAATTCTGGGATGAAGTTGTTCAATCATAACGATACAAAATTAGTAATTTTTTGTCTCAATACTTTTATTATAGATTTATTATGAATCAAATGCCATAAAAAGTTTACTTTTGCGGTGAAATTACGCAGAAAAAATGAATGATTGTATTGTCATAATTCCTACTTATAACGAGATTGAAAACATAGAAAGTATAATACGTGCTGTGCTTTCGCAACATAAACCCTTTCATCTTTTGATTATCGATGATAATTCGCCGGATCATACTGCAAATAAGGTTGTTGCACTTCAGGAAGAATTTCCGGAGAGATTGTTTCTTGAAAAAAGAGCCAAAAAATCTGGTCTCGGAACAGCTTACGTGCATGGTTTTAAATGGGCTTTGGAACGCCAATATGATTTCATTTTTGAAATGGATGCTGATTTTTCACATAACCCGAATGATCTTGAAAAATTGTTTGATGCCTGCCATTTTGGAGGAGCGGATTTAGCCATTGGATCGCGTTATGTAACCGGTGTTAATGTGGTAAACTGGCCTTTAAGCAGGGTATTAATGTCTTATTTTGCCTCGGTTTATGTGAAATTTATTACCGGAATGAAAATTCATGATGCTACAGCAGGTTTTGTTTGTTATAAAAGAAAAGTTTTAGAAAAGATTAATATTGACAAAATTAAATTTGTTGGGTATGCTTTTCAGATAGAAATGAAATACAGGACATATTGTGCTAAATTTGAAATTACCGAAGTTCCAATTATTTTTACGGACAGGACTAAAGGTGTTTCAAAAATGAGCAATGCCATTATTAAAGAAGCTATTCTGGGTGTAATTTCACTTCGATTAAAAAAATTAGTCAATTCATTATAAAAGATAACAATGAATAGAATCTTAATAAAAAATGCTAAGATTGTCAACGAAGGGTCTGTTTTTGATGGAGATGTCCTGATAGAAAATGACTTAATTGTTGAGGTTGCGGATAGTATCAGCCTGAAAACTTCCGATTGCATAGTAATTGATGCCGAAGGGAATTATTTGATTCCCGGAGCAATAGACGATCAGGTACATTTTAGAGAGCCTGGGTTAACTCATAAAGGAGATATAGAATCAGAATCAAGAGCTGCAGTTGCAGGAGGTATTACTTCTTTTATAGAGCAGCCCAATACAGTTCCTAATGCCGTTACTCAGGAAATTTTAGAGGATAAGTATCAAATTGCTGCCGCAAAATCATTTGCGAATTACTCGTTTATGATGGGAGCAACCAATGATAATTTAGAAGAAGTTTTAAAAACAAATCCTAAAAATGTTGCCGGAATTAAGATTTTTCTGGGTTCTTCGACTGGTAATATGCTGGTAGATAATGAAGCTGTTTTAGAGAAAATATTTTCCAGCACACCAATGTTGATTGCTGTTCATTGTGAAGATGAAACTACAATTCAAAATAATCTTGCAATTTATAAAGAGCAATATGGTGATGATGTCCCGGTTACTGCACATCATTTAATCCGAAGTGCAGAAGCGTGTTATATTTCCTCTTCAAAAGCAGTTGCTTTAGCAAAGAAAACGGGAGCGCGTTTGCATATTTTTCATCTTTCTACAGCGAAAGAAATGGAATTGTTTACCAATAAAATTCCATTAGAAGATAAAAAAATTACTGCTGAGGTTTGTGTTCATCATCTTTGGTTTACAGATGAAGATTATAAAACGAAAGGGAATTTTATAAAATGGAATCCTGCCGTAAAAACTGCCGAGGATAGAAAAGAGCTTTGGAAAGCCTTAAATGATGGACGTATTGACGTTATTGCAACAGATCATGCGCCTCATACGAAGGAAGAGAAAAACCAATCGTATTTAAATGCGCCTTCCGGAGGCCCTTTAGTTCAGCATGCTGTTGTTGCTATGTTTGAAGCGCATCATCAGGGAAAAATCAGTGTGGAGAAAATTGTGGAGAAAATGTGCCATAATCCTGCTAAGATTTTTAAAATTGAAAAAAGAGGTTTTATAAAAGAAGGTTATTATGCTGATTTGGTTATTGTGAATCCAAGTTTGCCATGGAGTGTGAAGCCAGAGAACATTTTATATAAATGTGGATGGTCCCCATTTGAAAATTTTACTTTTAAATCAAGAATTACACATACTTTTGTAAATGGTGAAATGGTTTACAATAATTTTAAAGTAAAAGATGTTCGCGCCGGAAAACGATTATTATTTGATAGATAAATTGCAATGAAGAATTTCGTATTTATAATATTGGTTTTGTTTCTTTCTGTAAGTTGTAAAAAAGAGTTGGTTAAAAAACCTGCAAAACTTATTGAAAAAGAAAAGATGATGAATATTATATATGATTTAACTCTTTTGGAAGCAATAAAATATCAACAACCTTTGTCTTTAGATTCAGTTGAATCAAGTCCTAAAAAATTTATTTTTAAAAAATATAAAGTAGACAGTCTTCAGTTTGCTAAAAGCAATATATATTATGCATCTGATTACGACGGCTATAAGGAGATGTATGATGTAATAAATGCCCGTCTGGAAAAAGAGAAAAAAAATAATGAATTAAAGCTGAAAGCTGAAGAAAAAAAAGCAGCTAAGGCGATAAAAAATAAATCTAAAAATAAACCCGAACCTAAAAAGATTCCTAACGATTCAGCACAGAGGGTTTTGATAAGAGAAAAAATTGATTCTATAAAAAGAATGTCAAGACTTAAACAATAGTTTATAACTGCGAAACTTCTTTTATATAGTGATGCACATCTGAAAAAACCGTTCCAAGAGCGGTTTTTATTTTTTCATTAGAATATAAACTCTTAGAATAAGATGCTTTTGCAGTTGCTTTTGTAATTCTCCTTTTTTGGAAAAATAAAGCCGAAAATATTCCGTCTGCTATCCATGCAAAATTCAGTAAAAATGGCTTTGCATGAATACCTGGTCTTTTGACTTTTAATGCATCGGCAATTGTATTGAGAATATCCCGAAACACAATATTTTCTGCAATTAGTGTAAAACGTTCGTTTTTTATATCGCTTTTCATTAACTCAACTGCAATTTTTACTACATCATTTACCGTAATAAAGCCGGTACTTCCGAGCGTATAAAATGAAAGTCCGTTGGCTACTTTTACGTAAAATTCAGCACTTCCCTGTTCACAGGTTTTTGTTTTTGGAATTGGGCCTAAAATTACACCCGGATTTATAATAATTACATCCAAACCTTCCTGAAGTCCTCGCCAGACTTCCATTTCGGCACCATATTTAGAAATTGCATAATCACTATGAGGTTTCTCCGGATTCCATTCGGTTTCTTCGGTAATAATAGTTTCATGGGCAGCTAAATCTCCTAAAGCAGCTATCGAGCTCACAAAACAGAATTTTTTTATTTGTTTTGCAATAGAAAAGTTAACTATGTTGGCTGTTCCTTCGATATTGGTTTTTCGCAGTAAATTTTCATCTTTTGGATCAAGTGAAATAAATGCAGCACAATGATAAATGTATTCAATACCAATAAAAGCGATTTCTAATGAAGGAACGTCGAGAATGTCAGCTTCAATCCATTCAATTTTTTCGAATAAATCACCTTTTTTATATAATTCAAAAATAGATTTCGTTTTCTGGACTTTATTTTGGTTTCTGTAAATCGCCCGGACAGTTTCTCCATTTTCAATTAAATGAAGCAATAAATGTGCACCCACTAAACCTGTTCCTCCTGTTACTAATACCATTTTGTAAAGATAAGTTTTTGCTCGAAAGAGACAAAGTTGCAGAGGGTCAAAGTTGCAAAGGTTTTTGATTTTAGTATTACTTTTTACTATTGCCACTGAAATTGCTTTTTGAAATTGTTATTGAGATTACTTTTTAATTGATATTGACATTGCAATTGTTTTTTGATATTGATATTGACATTGATTACATTTGCACCAAATTATTTAAAAAATGAAGAATCTAGTTGAAGAATTAAAGTGGCGCGGTTTATATCATGACAGTATGCCCGGAACGGAAGAACAATTACTGAAAGAAGTAACAACGGCTTATATTGGTTTTGATCCAACGGCAGATTCACTTCATATTGGAAGCATGGTTCAGATTATTTTACTGGTTCATTTAAAGAATTTTGGTCATCAGCCTATAGCTTTAGTTGGTGGTGCAACAGGAATGATTGGTGATCCATCCGGAAAATCGGACGAAAGAAATTTATTGAACGAAGAAACTTTGGCTAAAAATGTTGCCGGAATCAAAAGTGTTTTATCCCGCTTTTTAGATTTTAATTCCTCTGATAAAAATGCTCCGGTTATGGTGAACAACTACGACTGGATGAAAGAATTCTCGTTTATTGATTTTGCGCGTGAAGTTGGAAAACGTATCACGGTAAACTATATGATGGCGAAAGATTCTGTTAAAAAGAGATTGAGTGGAGAAGGAGAAGGAATGTCTTTTACGGAGTTTACATATCAATTAATTCAGGGTTACGATTTTTATCATTTATATAAAAACAACAATTGCGTTTTGCAAATGGGAGGTTCTGACCAATGGGGAAATATTACCACAGGAACAGAATTAGTGCGCAGAATGGGAGGAGAAAGTGCAAAAGCATTCGCCTTAACAACGCCATTAATTACAAAAGCAGACGGGTCTAAATTCGGAAAATCCGAAGGAGGAAATGTTTGGCTGGACGCCGATAAAACTTCGGTATATAAATTTTACCAGTTTTGGGTAAATGCTACAGATGTTGATGCTGAAAAATATATCAAAATATTTACTTTTTTAGATAAAGAAACAATTGATGCTTTGATCGAAGAGCACAAAACGGCTCCTCATTTAAGAGTTTTACAAAGAAAATTAGCTGAAGAAATTACCGTTTTTGTTCATAGTAAAGAGGAATTGGAAAAAGCGATTCAGGCTTCGAATATTTTGTTTGGAAATTCTACTGCAGAAGATTTGAAGCAGTTAGATGAAGCAACTTTTTTAGAGGTATTTGACGGAGTTCCACAAGCAGAAATCGCAAAAGCAGACTTAGAAAACGGATTGGATATTATAACTGTTTTAAACGAAAAAACAGGATTCTTTAAATCAAACGGAGAAGCAAGACGCGCTTTAACAGCGAATTCAATTTCGGTAAACAGAGAAAAAATCAAAGAAGATTTTGTGTTGACAGCGAATGATTTAATTAATAATCAATTTGTTTTATTGCAAAGCGGAAAGAAAAATTATTTTGTGTTGAGAATCAAATAGTATTTTATTTTAACTATGTTTATCATCTAAATTAAAATATATGTTTGGATTTTTATTTATTTATTGGATCTGGAAAGCGTTCAGTAATTTGGCTATCAAATTCAATAGAAATAAATGGAAATATTTCTTTATCGGATTATTAGCGTATTATGGAATCACATTTATTACGGCTATTATTTATGTTGTTATAATGGGAATTATAAATGGCTTTGATACTCTAAGTGAAGGTGATTATGATAATGCGGGATTAAATTTAATTTTTGCAGTTTTTGGAGGTGTAGGCTGCTATGGCGTTTATAAATTCCTGGAGAATAAAGGTGAAAAGGAAAAAGAATTAATTGAAAAAGAAGGAATAGAAAGCATTGGTTTGATGGAAGAAAATTAAAGTACCATCAAATTACAACCACGAATATCAGAATTATCAAAACGTCCCAATACCTCGAAAGAGTTGTTGGGATTTTTTTTGCCTAAATCCTGTGTCGCGATAAAAGAACATGAATTGATATTGGCGAGATCGATAACGTTGATACCACCGGTTTTTCCGTCTTTCACATAAGTGAGAGCATCTTCAGGGTCACGAACTAAAATATGCATCCATGATGGACATTCGAATACGCCTTCGCCTAATGAATATGCCTGTCCTAAAAGTTCAGTCATTCCGTATTCAGAATGAATTGCATTAACACCAAAGCCTTTGCAAAGCTGTTCGTGCAATTCTTCGCGAATCATTTCTTTACGTTTGCCTTTCATACCCCCGGTTTCCATAATAATGGTATTTTTAAGCTGAAATTGATGTTTTTTTGACAAGTTTTCAGTTTTTTGCCCAAAGTTGTCAAGAACCTTCTTTTCGTTTTCAACGGAAGATTGTTTATTATTGAAGGTTTCAATCAAATCTAATAAAGCATAAGTAACGCCAATTAAAATAACATTTTGCCCGGATTCATCTAAATCAGTCAGTTTTTTGATTAAGTCATCATGATTGTGTAAATAAAACCCGCTATCAGGCTGATTGGACAGTTTTATTAAGTCTTCGACCATATAGATTAACGAAGAGCCTTCGCGTTCGAGATAAGACGGCAAAAGAGCTAAAATAACGTAATCTTCGATATTGCCATAAAATTCTGAAAATCCTTTTCGGTAACTTTCTTCATAAAGCGAAACATCGGTAACCAAATGTTTACTGGTAACCATACCCGTTGTTCCACTGCTGGTAAAAGTTACTTCGGCGGGACTTGTATTCGAAACTACGTTATGGCTTTTAAAAAACTGAATTGGTAAGAAAGGAATCTGCTGTAATGATTTTACCTGTTGTGGATTTACTTTTAAGAAATCACAGAAATCACGATATACCTTATTGTTCTCGTGCTGAAAACGAAACACTTTTAATGCTGTTTTTTCAAATTGTTTCTGACTCGAAATTGTAAATATATCGCTGGCTGTAATCAAGACTTTTTTTGTGCAAAGATATTGTTTTTAGTTTTTAGTCACGGTTTTCAGCCACGGTTTTCAAGTCATCTTTTTAACAGTTTTACAAAATTGAAAACGTGACTGAGACTGAAAACTAAAAAAGCTCCACAAGGAGCTTTTTTTATATTGTTTTATCGAACAATTAATTTTCGTGTTGCCGAATTGTTTTGTTCGCTTATTTTTATGATATAAACTCCGGGAGTTAAATCAGGAATGTTTAATTCTTTTGTGGTTAAATGTGTTTGAAGTACTTTTTTTCCTAAAACATCAAAAATAATAATTTCTTTTTCTAAATCATTTTTAGAAGAAATATATACTTTTCCGTTTATGACAGGGTTAGGATATAAACTTAGCCCCTCTATGGTAGTTCCATCTTGAGTTTTTGGCGATGTTTTGCTGTCTTGTGCGGAGACACTTACAGTAAAGAAAAAAGCCAGTAAGAAAGTAATATAAAAGTAATTTTTTGCCATCGCTTTGTTTTAGATATGTAAATATACGAAAAAAAGTTTTCAAAAATTACGCCAAAAAAAAACATCCTAAAATTTTAGGATGTTTTTAACAATAATATTTAAAAGTTGTATTATTTGATTAAGCTAACTCCGTCAACAGTTGCCCATGCTCCAGTAGTTAATATAGCTCCTGTAGCTGTAGAACTTTGAACGAAAGTTCCGGTTGGGAAAGCAACAACAATAGCATCAGTAGCGCCAATTGGCAATACATTAGTTGTATTAGTAATTTTTACATTTAAAATTTTTATTTTAGATGTGTTTACCTGGTGAGTGTTAGTAGCATCATCCTGAATTCTCACAGCACTACCATAGTAAGTAGTTGCTCCAGTTGTGAAGTTACCGTAACCATCGATAATGATGTTGCTGTATTCTCCGTTTCCTTCTCTTTTGAATTGGAAAGCATCAACTTGATTATCTCCAACTTCAGGAACGTTACCGGCTTCTCTTTTTAAAGTAATGTTAGAAACTTTTGGTCCAAAAGCATTATCATTTGCAGAAGCTTCGATTTCCATTCCGTAGTTACCTTTTCCAGTTTGGTAAGCATACCAGTTGGTGTTAACCGTACCTTGCCATCCATCTTGCCAGTCGAAAGCATCATCATAGTTTCCGTAAGAAATAGCATTTGTCATACTTACAGTCCCTCCAAAGAATTCGAATCCGTCGTCAGCACCTTTATAAGATACTAAGTGATCTAAAGTTGTTCCTGAACCTACTGAGTAAAAAGTAAAACCATTGTTTTCTTTTTGTCCGTCAGCTAATTTCGCTCCGGCATATTCTACTCTTGTATAATTTAATGAACCACCATTGTGAGTTGCATTTGTTCCACCGTAAGTAATGTTGTTACCATCTTCTGATGTAGAAGAAGTTCCACCACCAGCTACTTTTGCAGGAGCATCACCATACATGATGATTCCTCCCCAAGAACCTGGAAGTTTAGATTTTTCTGTAAATACAATTGGTTTGTCAGCTGTACCGTTAGTAATTAATTTAGCTCCGTTTAAAACAACTAATGCGTTGTCTCCGGTAGCTTTATCGATAGTGATTGTAGAACCAGCATCGAAAGTTACTGTTACACCTGAGTTGATTTTTACGATTCCTTTTAAAGTATAGTTTCCGTAAGCAAATGTTTTGTTTGCGGTTATTGGACCTGTGATTTCGCCTGTTACAGGTTGAACAACAGGAGTTGGGTCATCACTAGAGCAAGAGTTTAAAAATAAACTTGTAGCAAGTGCTAAAGCAAAAAATTTAGTTTTCATAGTTATGTGTTGTATTATTCGTTTTATTTTTTGTCAAAATTATAATGTAAATCCTTTCAGAGTGTTATCTCAATATTACATTACGGTTATTAAAAGAAAACTAAAATGTGAAGAGAATGTTAAGTAGATTTAATGTATCAGTAAATAAAAAAAGTCCCAGAATCTCTGGAACTTTTAGTTGTTATTTTTATATAGATATTAGAAAGTGTATCCTACTTTAACAGAGAATCCAACTCCTTTTTTGTAGCTGTTTGCCAACAATGATGATTCTTGAACTTTGTAAGTTCCGTTGTTTCCGAATTCTAATTTTCTTTCTGGGTTTAATAAGTTGTCGGCAGTAAATTTTATATCAAAATGTTCTGAAATCTTACTTCCCCAAACAAAATCTAATTGCTGTACAGGTAATTCATAAGTATTGTCCTGACCGTTTGTCCCTACTGCATAAATTCTTTTTCCGAATACACCATAAACAAGTGACATTGTATTTGTCCAGTCTTTACCTAACTCAAATTCATATTTTAAATCAGAGTTTACTAGCCAGTCAGAAGCACCTTGCAATGATCTTGTTTGGTGCGTTTCGATTGAGTTTTTTACAGTAACAACACCATCCTCATCCTGAGATTCGTAAGTTGGAGCAACATTTACTTTGGTAGACATCAATGAAGCATTTAATCCAAAAGAAAAATGCTCTAAATTTTCGCTGATTCTGTTTAAACCTAAAAGGAATTCAACTTCAGCTCCGTATAAGTTTGCACTATCAGAGTTCAGGAAAGTAGTTACTGTTCCAGATGTTGCATTGGCAATAAAAGTTCTTTCGATAGGATTATCAATATGTTTTCCAAATAAACCAAAAGTCAACATTTCTTTAGAAGTAGGGAATAATTCATATTTCAAATCAACATTATAGTTATCACTATTTTTCAATAATGCATTTCCTTGTGTAGAAGTATTATCTGCATTAATGTATGAGATTGGGAAAGATTCCATTACAACTGGTTTCGTATACGTTTTACTTGCAGCGAAACGAATGTTAGATGTTTCAGTTAAAAGATATTTCACATTCAACGATGGTAAAACATAAAAATTGTTGTATCTCTTTAATTTGAACGGATCATCAAAAGAACCTAAAGTTCTGTAAAATGTTTCTTTGATAGTGCTTTCAACTCTAACACCTCCATTTAACTCGAATTTCTCAGCAAATTTCAATAATAAGTTTGCATATCCTGCATTTGCACTTTCGTTAAGTTTTACTTTATAAGTTGTGTTTGAACTTTCGTTAAAAAAAACAGCATTATTGTTAATGTCAGTTGTGATTTTAGTATCGATATTGTTTATGTCTGATGATGAAAAAGTACCGCCATTACTTGCAACAAATCGATAAGAAGATTCCATTTTAGAGGCATTTCCGTTATAACCGACTGTTAATTTGTTCTGTTTTGCATCTTTTCCAAATTTCAGGTTGTATTCTAATAATCCAGAAACAAATACGTTTCCATCAACAGTTAAATACTGACGTAAGAAATTGTTACCACCATAAGAAGTATTGATTTGATTGTCACTTTCCTGAGTTCCTGAGAAGAATTTTCTATCTGGCTGGCCATATTTTGTATTAGCATATGATACACCAGCTTTTAAAGTTTGGTTTTTATCTTCTGTCAAATTATATTCTCCTAATAATTGAGCATTTAAGTAATCAGTTTTATCCAATTGATTAGTACGAATGAAGTTATTGTCAACCCCATTGTTACTTAAAACTCCGTATTGATCTAATATAGAGTTTAATGTTGTTTTTAAATACAAAGTGTTAAAAGCCAATTTAAATCTTTGAGTAGTGTAATTTACTCCCACTAAAGCTGATGTACTAGTTTTAAAACGATATTCAGTGTTAATAAAATCATTGTTATATTTATCACCAAGCGTTTGCAGTGTTCTGCTGACACCTTCTCTAACAGCATAACTATTATCAAAATTAAGAGAGAATAAGTATGAAATGTTACGATCGTTACTTAAGTCAAACTTTTCTGCATGAAGAAAATTGATGCTGGAGTTTAATGGACTCTTGCTTTTGTTTACGTTAAAACCTTTATCTCCACTCAAAGAATTTAATGCCTGATCAGTTGTAAAAGTTGTTCTACCGGCAGTTGATCCTAAAAACCCTGGTAACTCTCTGTCTTTTCCGTTGAATCCGAAAAATCCTGCTGCAGTATCTGCATCACCTGAAAGTAAAAAATCTTTAAAACTGTTTCCAGTTGTATATCCTGCACCAAGATTTATTTTTGTAACATTTTTAGAAACTTTAGAAGTTTGAATATTAAAAGTTCCACCGGCAAAATCTCCATAAATATTTGGGTTAAATGTTTTGTAAACATCAATAACGCCAACTATGTTTGTTGGAAACAAATCAAGAGGGACAATTTTTGAGAATGGGCTATTTGATGGGGCAGCAAGATCATTAATCAATAAGTTATTGTAACGATCTTCAAGACCACGTACAAATAAACCTCTTGAGCCAACTTTAGAAATCCCTGTAATTTTTGTCAAGCCTTCTTCAACATCACTAACGCCTTTTCTGGACATTTCCTGTGCGCCGATACTTTGTTTGATTACAACGGCATTTTTTTGGTCTAATAATAAAGCAGTTTCTTTTTCTTTGTTAGCAGTTGTTGATTTAACTACTACATCTTTTAATGTATAACCTCCCGATGAAAGTGACAGGCTTACTGTTGTAGTTTCATTTGCTTTAACGGTTACGGGTTTTTCTACAGACTCATAACCTACAAAGCTAAAAATAATGATATAATTTCCCGGATTAACATTTAAAGAATATTTCCCGTCAATTTCAGTATTGGTACTAATATTTGTTCCTTTAATCAGGACATTTGCAAAAGGCAAAGCTTCATTGTTTGTTTCTTTGTCGGTTAAAACTCCAGAAATCGTACCTTTGTTTTGTGCAAGTGAAATGCCGCAAATAAATAATGTAATAAATAGAAATTTTAAATTGAATTTCATTTCAGTGTTGTGTTTGATTTATTTTTGTGCAAAGAAATAAACACATTGTAAAGTTCATGTTAGCTACTTGTTATGTTTTTGTGTTGTGAAGATTATCAAATTGTTACCAGATTAAATTACCGTTAACACCAATTTTTAACCGTTGTTTTATTGTTATATTTACCATCGCAATTAAATATCATCGAATATATAATAAAGAAAATTTGATGTGAAAATCTCAATTTTTGCTATTTATGAAAAAAACACAAACCAAGATTTTATTAGTCGACGATGAACCGGATATCCTGGAAATTGTAGGCTATAACCTTGCTCAGGAAGGCTACCAGATTGTAACAGCTTCAAATGGAAAAGATGCAATCGCAAAAGCTCAGAAAGAATTACCGGACTTGATTATAATGGATGTCATGATGGCTGAAATGGACGGTATGGAAGCTTGTGAACATATCAGGAAAATTCCGGAATTAAATAATGTTATCATAACATTTTTAACAGCCAGAAGTGAAGATTATTCGCAAGTTGCTGGTTTTGACGCTGGTGCTGATGATTATATTACAAAACCAATAAAACCGAAATTACTTGTTAGTAAAGTAAAGGCTTTGTTAAGAAGGTTAAAAGAACAAGAAGTGGTAAGTGACACACTAAATGTTGGCGGAATCGAAATTAATCGTGAAGAGTATAAAATCATCAAGGATAATATCGAAATTTCGTTACCACGAAAAGAATTCGAATTGTTTTATTTACTCGCATCAAAACCCGGGAAAGTATTTAAAAGAGACGAGATCCTGGATAAAGTTTGGGGGAATGAAGTAGTAGTAGGAGGAAGAACAATTGATGTTCATATTCGAAAATTACGTGAGAAAATAGGTGAAGACCTTTTTAAGACCATAAAAGGAGTTGGCTATAAATTTGAAGTTTAAACATTCAATAAAAATTTGAACCAGTGATATAAGTTCATTTAAATTATAGTATTTGTACTTTTGTTATCGGAGTCAATCTTTCTCAAAGTTTAAAAAATTTGAAAAAGATTGGCTTTTTTAAATAAACTTATATCACTTATATGGTGAAAAAATAATCCCTTTAATTATTTATTATTTTTAAATTTAAATGAAAATCAATTTCAAGAAAACCTACAAATTTGCTATAAAATCTGCGTTGTACATAAGTCTTTTTGCAACAGGATTTGTATTGATATTGATGAATTTGTTTTATAAAAACCAATTAAAATATCAAGTTGGGTTTGGAATAATTTTTCTTTTTTCGGTTTATATTTTTTCTTTTCTGGTTCTGCAATATCGTGTCGAACGATTTATTTACAGAAGAGTAAAAAAAATCTATGATGAGGTTTCGTTATTACAATCAACAACACTTATCAATCAGCCCATAACGACGGATATGGAAACACTTTCGCGTGAAGTGAAAAAATTTGCTACAGATAAAAAACTCGAAATCGAAATGCTGGAAATTCGCGAGCAGTACCGAAGAGAGTTTCTGGGAAACGTTTCGCACGAGCTTAAAACACCATTGTTTACCGTTCAGGGTTATGTTTCGACTTTACTGGATGGTGCGATGGATGACAAAACGATCCGAAAGAAATATCTAAAACGTGCAGAAAAAGGAGTAGAGCGATTGATTTATATCGTCGAAGATCTGGATATGATTACCAAGCTGGAATCAGGGGATTTAGATTTGAATATTACCGAGTTTAACATTGTTGAATTGATTCAGAATGTTTTTGATTTATTGGAAATGAAAGCCGATAAGAAGAAAATCAAATTGACATTTGAAAGTAAGAATGTACAATCTTTATTGGTAAGAGGAGATCAGGACAGGATACAGCAAGTTTTAGAAAACCTTATTGTAAATTCTATCAAATACGGGAAAGAAAAAGGAACTACAGAAGTTGGCGTTGTTAATTTGACCAAGAGAAAAGTTCTGATCAGGATTAGTGATAATGGGGAAGGAGTAGAAAAACAAAATATTCCAAGACTTTTTGAACGTTTTTACAGAGTTGATAAAAGCGGAACCCGTTCAGAAGGCGGTTCCGGTTTAGGATTAGCTATAGTAAAACACATTATCGAAGCCCACAAGGAAAAAGTATATGTAGAAAGTGAATTCGGGATTGGTTCTGAATTTTCATTTACACTCGAAAAAGCACATAAAATAATAAAAACTGAAGTTAAATAATTGTAAGCTTATTTGTTGTCAGGTACTATAAAATATGATGTACAGGCTCAAATAATAATTGCGTAACTATTTCGAAACAATTCTTCTTATTATGGTAACATCTTGTTAATGATTTCTTAACATTGATGATACATCTTTGCATCCTGAAATTAAGGGTGTTAGAAAAAATGATAAAAAGAAAAATAATTGCAGTTTTATTACTGCTTACTTGTGCTGCAAATGCACAGGAATTGAATAAACAGGATGTAAAAAACGAGGTAATGCGTATTTTAGATTCTATAAATAAAGCGAAACTTCCTGATACTAAATCTGGAGGTGGAGTCGAAGAACATTGGTATGACAAAATTTCGTTGAGAGGTTATGCACAAATACGATACAATGGTTTGTTTTCTACAAACGACAAAGTTTCCTGCGACCAATGTGATAAATCCTGGGGAACAACTTCAACCGCTCCGGATGCAAAATCAAATAATGGACTTTTTATTCGCCGTGCACGTTTAGTGTTTTCTGGTCAGGTTCATCCAAACGTATTTTTCTATTTTCAACCGGATTTTGCCAGTTCACCAAGTAGCGGAATTCAAAATTTTGTTCAGATTCGTGACTTGTATTTTGATCTTTCATTTGATAAAAAAAGAGAATATCGTCTTCGTGTTGGGCAGAGTAAAATTCCATATGGATTTGAAAACATGCAATCGAGTTCACAGCGTTTGACTTTAGACCGTGCCGATGGAATAAACAGTTCAATAGCAAATGAACGTGATTTAGGAATGTTTTTTTATTGGGCACCAGCAGAAATCAGAGAACGTTTTGCCATGCTGGTAAAAGATGGTTATAAAGGTTCGGGCGATTTTGGAGTTTTTGCTTTTGGGGTTTACAATGGGCAGATAGCAAACAAAATAGACGGAAACAGAGATTTGAATGTAGTGGCAAGGGTTACTTATCCGTTTGTTATTGGAAACCAGATTATCGAACCGGGAATTCAGGCCTACACAGGAAAATGGGCTTTTACCGGAGAAGTTTCGTCCGGAGTTACGGTTAATGATCCGCAATACATAAAGGACCAGAGAATAGGTGCAACCTTTGTTTTGTATCCAAAACCTTTCGGAATCCAAACAGAATATAACATTGGTACAGGACCGCGTTATAATACAGTAACCAAAAATATTGACGTAACAGATTTGAATGGAGGTTATGTTTTATTGAATTACAAATGGGACATTAAAAAGCAGCATATTTATCCTTTTGCCAAATTTCAGTATTATGACGGAGGGAAAAAATATGAAAAAGATGCCAGAAGTTATGTTGTAAGAGATTATCAGCTTGGTGTGGAATGGCAGCCAATAAAAGCATTCGAACTAACAGCCGAATATGTTATTGCTGACAGAACCTTTGAAGACAGCGCACTTCCGGTTAACAGACAAAAAGGGAATTTATTACGTCTACAGGCGCAGTTTAATTTCTAATTTTACTTCTCAAAAATAGAAAATAAAGAATTCCAGCTGATATTGTTTTCAAATTGAGACAATCCTTTAAACGATTTTACTTTTGAAAGATCTTCAATCGTAAAGTCGTTTTGTGTTGCATAAGGTACTAATTGCTCATCCTGAAGTTTTTCTGCCAGATATTCCTGTTCATATTGTCCGGGGGTAGGTATAAAAAAAGCTTTTTTTCCAAGCTTCGCCAAATCCATAACGGTTGTATAACCCGATCGGCATAAAACCAAATCACTTTCGTTAAAAGTTTGCTCCAGCTGTTTGGTATTCATGAAGTTATAATGGGTCACATTTTTGATTTGTTGTTTGGTCTGTGTTTTTTCGACAACACCTTTTACAAAAACAACATTACCTGTGTAGCGAACAATTTCCTGTTGCAGTTTTTCTTCTAAAAAAGTGCGTTGAGGCTCCGGACCTGACAGAATAATCATTAAATCGTATTGTTTTGCAGTTTCCTTCTTGCGCATTCTGCTCAAAGGCCCAATGTATTTAAGATTTAGTTTGCTGCTTTTCAGATGCCCTAGTTCGCCCGTTAAATTTGGTGCTTCATTAGTGTCGGGAATCCAGCATTCATTATATTTTTTTATAAAATGTTGATGACATTTACTGGTGAACTTTGTTGTGTTTCCGGTCATTACATTCAATTGATGAGTAATAAAGACAGAAGGGATTTTTTTACTGAAAACACCTAATCTGTTATCTGAGATAATACCATCAATATCATGTTTTTTTATCCAGGAGTTTACTATTTTTTTTTCATCTAAAATAGCGGTAATCATTTTTGGTAAGTTCTTAATCAGTTTCCATTTGAAGTTTTTACCGTTTTTTGCATACTCAATATGATACGAAGGCAATTCAAGTGTCTGGAGATAAGGAAATTCTTTTTGCAATAATGCCAAAGCAATTCCATCAGACGCAATAATAGGAATGTAATTGTTTTCTTGTAGCGCCTTAATTATAGGAATACATCTTGTTGCGTGACCTAAACCCCAATTTAGCGGAGTTATTAAAATAGTTTTATTAGCAGTAGTGTATTCGATGCTCATATTTGGCGTTTTTCAAACGAAGATAAAGAATTACTCTTTTTTTGTTACTTCGCAGATATTACTAAATCATTAACTCTGATCATGGAATGTTAATTTCGATGTTAGGCTGAGTCCGCTTAGGGTGACATCGCGGGCAACTTCAAAATTCAGATTCCAATAAAAAAGGCCAAATTTCTATTTTGAAATTTAGCCTCTTTAAAAAGTATACTGCTTTTTTTACTCCTGAATGTAAGTTTTGTTTCCGTTTGAATTAATATAGTATTTTCCGCCTCTTGGCCCGGTATAAACTTTTTTACCGTTATATTCTCCGGTAATTTTATCAGCAACTTTTGGTGCTTTCTCGTTCGTTTCTTTTAATTTTTTCACAGAAGCTTTTGATGCAGTTTTACTGTCGGCTTTTGCTTTTTCTGCAGTTGTACTTACTTTTTCTTTGGTCTTGTCCGCTTTCTCTTTAGTTTTTGCTGCTGCTTTTTCTTTAGTGTTTTTTGAGTCAGCAGTTACTTTTTCAGCTTTTTCTTTAGTTTTTTCGGCTTTCTCTTTAGTTTTTTTAGCGGCGGCACTTACTTTATCTGCCTTTTCTTTGGTTTTATCTGCTTTCTCTTTGGTTTTCGCAGCCTTGTCTGCTGTTTTTTTAGCCTCAGCAGCTTTTTCTTTTGCTTCTTTTTTAGCTTTAGCCTTAGCTTCAGTTTTGGCTTTAGTAGTTTTTGCTGTCTCCTGAGCATAAAAATTACCGGACAAAATCAACATCAAACATAATAACAATAATTTTTTCATAGTTAGAGGTGTTAAAATTTCAATTAAAATTAATCAATTTATGGTAATATTTTTCTGTAAAGTGTTAAAAATAAGCGCGAAGCTGAATATTTCCTGTATGAATAGTATTTCCGGTTTCACTTTTACGGCCCTGATAGTTTAAATTAACATCTAAAAATTGCGTAATGTTTTTCTGTAGTAATAGTTTCCAGACTAAATTTTGTCCAGCCTGAAGACCTTCGAGCATCTGATATCCTACGGATGAAAATTCATCTCCTGTGAATTTATTTTCATAAAAAGAGAACTCTCCATTTATAGTGATTTTTTTATCTCCGGCATATGAAAACGAAGTTCCGAGTCGGTTTTGAATTAATGTTTCAAGATTTCCAATTTGATTTTCTTTGTTTTGAACTTCATAAAAGAAATCTAAACTTGTGTTTTTAGAAAATAAATAACTGATTTTTGGTGCAATCTGGTACCCTTTTAATTCATAATTTTTCTCAGCAAAATCTTCTGAAGTTAAGGAAGTCTGAATCGTTTTGGTAAACAAATTAAATAACCAGCTTTTTTGATATAAATGTGTGTATTGTAATTGATGCGAATTGTTTTTCACTAACTGAGAACCAATAGAAAGTAAGTTTTTTCCGTTATTAATTAGGTATGAATAAGTTATGGAATGTTTTTGTTTTCCCCGGTTATAGAATAAACTGTTTCTGAAACTCGAATTTAATCCTAAGACATTTTCTTTAGAAGAGCTAAACGGATTCAATTCGAAATTATCACCATCGCTTTTCACTTTCCTGTCCATAATAAACGAAGTCTGATTGTAAAAATAAGAGGCTATTTTTCTGAAACCCGTTTTATTCTGCCATTGCAATGGATTAATAATGACTGATTGAGAGAATTTATTTTGATTTGTTTTGATGTAAACCTGATTCGGTAAAAAGACCCGGACGAATTTTGCCTGGTCAGGAAAAGGCGCAATTTCAAATTCTTCTACTTCCTGAATACCGTTTCCATTATAATCATTCCAGGTATAAACTCCCTGGCCGGCAGCAACTTCCACATAAGTATATTCTTGTTGTGCAATGGTTCCCGAACTGGTTTCGTAAACGGTTCCTGCCTGAATAAATTGATTAAAGAAACGGTCATTGTATAAGATTCTTGAGTTCAGAGAAGGCTCTTTTTTTCGGTCAGCATCTGTAAAATCTAAATTTCGATAACTTGCATAAACAGCAAGATCTGTTTTTTTGTTCTGAATCAGTTTCGATTTTAAAATATACATTTGAGAATTGCTTACATGCTGTAATAAACCATTCTGCAAACTATCATTTTTTCGTCTTAAATAACCCAATTCTACAAAAACTTTGGTGCTGTCGCCACGACCAACAAAAATACCATATTCTGAAAAGCGCTGGCTGATGGCTGAAAACTGATTGGTAGTTTTGTCTTTTTCCTGATTATCCTCGATCTGAATATTGCCGCCGATCCAGTTTTTGCCAAAATGATATTTGGTTTTGGTCAGGTTTCTAATGAATTTTGAAGTTGAAGCGGTAGCATCACTATTCAAAAAACTGCCTTGATTTTCAATAGTCCATCTTTTTAATTTGAAGAAAGCACTTGAGGTATGTCTGGATCCCGAATAACTTTCGGTAAAATCTAATTTTTCAAACTGATAGGTAAATAAACCAATGTTGGCTGTTTTTTTCTTTGAAAATAAATCAAGGTTAAAACCTGTCACCAACAGACTTTGACTGCCCAAAAGAGTTGCATTTAAATTCCAATCACGATTAAACTCAATGTTATATAAACGTTCTACTGATTTAAAATCTTTTTCTACAAACTGATAATTAGCGAAAGTATCCAATGTCCAGTTTTTGGAAAAAAGACGTTTTTTGGAGTTTAATTTTAATGCAACCCCACTATTGTTTCCATCATCAATATCCGAAAATAAATTTTGGTCATTATTACTGATTCCAATTTCAAAATCAACCAATGTTTTTTCATCAGGATTGTACTTTCCTAAAAATGTTGCTACCTGAATTTTCATTGGAGCTACCAATTTTACGATGGGTTCATAATTTCCCTGAAGAATTCCATTTACCGGAGAAACATATTCATAAATGCGTTCAACCGAATTGGCGTTTTGTATCACATAGTTTCCGGAATTTGCTCCAACCAGACTAAACTTTACATTGTATAAAACATCCGTTGAGTTGTTTGAATATTCGTAAAATTCAATTGAATTTTCAATTACTTTTTTATATAAAATCTTAGTATCTGAATAAGTATCTTCATAAGCTGATGGTGCTGTCATTAAAGAGGTGTCGTCTCCTGCCTGACTTAAAATCTGAACTTGTTCTGTAGAGAGATTTTGCTGTAAAGGCTGGTTTTTCAAATCATTTTCAGAATACAGATAACCGCCAAAACTCCATTTTTTATTTTCATGCGTAACACCCGCATAGGTCACTAATCGGTTGTAATTTCTGTCTGAATATTGGTATTCAATGTTAATTCGCATTTCAGAGGTAATTGTAAAAAGTGACGTAAAAACAATTTCGCCTGCATTATAGTCAATTACATAATCATTGTTTTCACCTCTTTTAAGCAAAACACCATTTACATAAACACGTTCTGAGCCGGAAATAACCAAAACATACAATTCGCCATTTTGCCCTTTTAGTTTATAAGGGCCCTGATTGCCTTCCTGACCGGTAAAAGTGCTTTTTGCATATTGTCCTTTTGCAAAAGCAACCGATGCAAAGACATTGGTTTTATTATCTTCTTCTCCAAAATTAAAACTGGTAGAAAGTCCCTGAACCTTTTTGTTGAAACTTAAAAATTGAGTTTTTCTGTTTTCTAAAAAAACATCACCCGCACGAATATTCCAGTCATCACTGAATAATTCCATAAAGATATTATCGAACTGATCCAGTTTTTGTGAATAGCCTCCATTCTGTAATGGAATATTGCTGTCCTGAAGTGATGCTCTCAAACTAATTTTATCCGAAATTTTACCTGTAATCTGAAGGTCCAGATTCGAATTTAAAACCGTATTTTGATTATTTCCAATTGTAATGCCACGCGTGATGCTTCCGGAAGTATTCAGTCCGTCAAAAGGAGTTGTTTTTTTAGAATTGTTATTGTCTATTTTGTACAATTTTTCAGAACCGACATCATTGCTGACCACCTGACTCGACTTGTAAAGGCTGTACTCTTTGGTTAAAAAATCAGGATAGGTTAAATAATTTACGATTAAAGTATCTGAATCTGAAGTAAATTTTTCGTTTAAAAGAAGATTTCCTTTTTTAAAATCAATTTTGTAAAATGTTGAATCAATGGGTTCATTCCTGGAATTTAAAAGCTGAAAAAACCCCGAATTAATACTGACATTTTCCAGATGAATAGTATCGCGGGTGGCAATTATTTTTTTGGTTTTATAAGACGAATCCGTTTCCTGGGCCCATAGTCCGGAATAACAAATAAGCACAAATAAAAACAGTAATTTTTTCAACATAAGGACTTTAAACTCGAAAGATCAAAAGTAATATTTAATATTTGAAATATGCTTCTATAAATTTTTTAGCTATAGCTCTTTTTAGGGATGCTAACAGTATTTAATGATTATATTTTTTAATTGTTACGTTTTTGAATATTCTTTTTATTTAAAAAATAAAAACGTATACTTGTAGTCAATTTAACCATAAGCAAAAATAAATATTTTTGATGTGCTAATTGATAATATTGTTGATTAAAGATTATAACATAAACCACAAATTTTAAATGATTACTAAAATGAAGAAAAACTACTTTTTACTTTTTTTATTGCTTCTGGCTTCTTTGTCAGGAAAAGCACAAAACGCATGGAAGAATGTTCAAATTGGAGGAGGGGGTTTTGTATCTGGAATTATTACCAGTAAAAATGACGCAGATTTAAAATATGCCAGAACCGATGTTGGCGGTGCTTACAGATGGGATGCTGCTAACAAAAAATGGATCTCTTTGCTGGATTGGCTAAGTACAGATCAGACTAGTTATTTTGGGGTTGAATCGTTGGCAATAGATCCACAAAATAATAATGTGGTGTATTTATTAGTTGGAACGAGTTATTTTAATAATGGAAAAACGGCTATTTTAAAATCGACAAATAAAGGAAATACATTTACTGAAATTGAAGTGACTTCGCAATTTAAAGCACACGGTAATGGTATGGGGCGTTCAAATGGTGAACGTTTGGCTGTTGATCCAAATAATTCGAACATTCTTTATTGCGGAACCAGAAGGAATGGTCTTTTTCAAAGTATTGATGCCGGTTTGACATGGAGTAAATTATCAGGTTTTCCTGTTACGACAACTTCAAATGATAATGGGGTATGTTTTATTGTTTTGGATCCGGCTTCGGTTTCAGGAGGTAAAACACAGATTATTTATGCCGGAGTTTCACAAGTTGGAGGCTCTAATTTATACAAAAGTGTTGATGGCGGAATTAGCTGGACTGCTGTTTCAGGAGCCACAACATCTTATATGCCACAGCGTGCTGTTTTAGATTCAAATCGGTCTTTATTGATTGCTTATGCTGACCTGGAAGGACCCTGGAACGGAACCGAAGGAAAAATATCAAAATTAAGCAGTACAGGAATTTTTACAGACATTACACCAGCTGGTATTACAAGGCCGTTTGCAGGTATTGATGTAGATCCGACAAATCCACAACGATTAATCGCTTCAACGACAAGTACATGGTGGTACCAATATACTACTCCTGGAGGGACAGCTGTATATGGTGATCATTTTTATTTAAGTACAGACGGAGGAACTACCTGGAGAGATTTAGTTGGTAATTCCGGATTTTCTTTTGAAACTAATGGCTGTACATGGGTTACCGGCCAGTCAATACACTGGGCAACAGATTTTAAATTTAACCCGGGCAATACAGCTCAGGTAAGTGTTGTTTCAGGAAACGGACTTTTTACTTGCGATGATATTAATGCAGTTAAAACTACCTGGAAATTTGATGCAATCGGTATTGAAGAATCAGTTCCTTTAGATTTAATAAGTATTCCATCTGGTCCGTTAATGAGTGTAATTGGCGACTTTGACGGATTTAAACATACAGATGTAACTGTTTTTGCTCCGCAACATGCTCCTACTATGGGTACTTCAACTTCTATTTCGTATGCTGGAGGGAACACAAACAAAATTGTGAGGTTAGGGGAGTTCATGTACTATTCTGGAAATCAAGGTGCAACATGGACTAAAACTACAGCGGCCTTAATGGGACAAAAAGGCAGAGCAGCCTTGTCTTATGATGGCAATACCATTTTGCATTGTCCTTCCGGTGCAACAAGTATATATCGTTCTGTTGATAACGGAACTACATGGACAACCTGTAACGGTATAAGTATTAGTGATGCAATCCCGGTTTCTGATCAGGTAACCAATAATAAGTTTTATGTTTATGATCAACCAACAGGATCGATGATGATTAGTACTGATGGAGGGGCTAATTTTACTTCTGCAGGTAATCCCGGTTCATGGGGTTCAAAATTAATTCGAACAGTTCCCGGTAATGCAGGACACATCTGGATTGCAATGAATGGCGGAGGTTTAAAACGTTCAATTGATGGAGGTTTGACTTTTACAGTTCCTTCAGCAAATGTCACAGCTGCGGGGTCAGTTGGTATAGGTAAGGCAGCTCCGGGAAAAACATATCCTTCTATATATATTTGGGGAACAGTAAACGGAGTTACCGGTGTATTTCGTTCTATTGATGAAGGTGTTACCTGGCTTCGTGTAAATGATGATGCGTATGAGTTTGGCGGAACAGGAAATGGTAATTTTGTAATTGGTGATATGAATACTTATGGCAGGGTTTATATGAGTACTGTAGGAAGAGGAATTGTTTATACCGACAGTGATGCAAATCTTGGAATTTCTGATAATGAGTTTAAGAATGATACCCAAACGTTCACTCTAAAAGCTCATCCTAATCCAATGAAAGATTATGTGATATTAGAACTGCCTGATTACACAAACGGAACCCTGGTTAATATTCAGGTTTATGATTTATTAGGAAAATTGATAAAGCAAGATATGTATACGGTTTCAAATAATACCGTGACGTTATTCTCTGATGATTTATCAAATCAACATGGTGTATTATTGGTAAAAGTAAAAACCAGCAACGGAAAATCAGGGAGTGTAAAAATTGTAAAATAAAAATATCTTTTTAATAGGTTCATTAAAAAAATAAAGGTCTCACTTTTTGGTGAGACCTTTTTATTATGCTGAATTTAATAATATAACCTGTCTAAAACTAATTTAGCTCTTTGGTAACAATCTGCATGGTTTCACGGCTTACCTGTTTAAGTAAAACTTCTTTGTTTTCCTCAACAGTTTGTGCAGCCTGTTCATTAAAATGACGGATTGTATATAAGGTTACATTTTCGTTATAATCGACTTTGAATTTTTTCGAAAGGATTGCATTCAAATCATTGAAATTCTCAAATTTATCTTCTACACAAACAGAGAAACTAATCGCAGAGTTCTGAATTAGATTTACTTTTAGTTTGAATTGGTGAAACAATCCAAAAATTTCGCTGATGTTTTCTTCCATGATGAATGAAAAATCAATAGATGAAAGCGAGATTAAAAGCTGGTTTCTTTTGACGATAAAACAAGGTAAGTAAGGCTCTAAATCAACTCCTTTAGAAACACAGGTTCCTTTCAATAATGGGTTGATAAAAGATTTTACATATAATGGAATTTCTTTTTTCTGTAATGGCTGTAATGTTTTTGGGTGTATAACCGTTGCACCGTAAAAAGCCAGTTCAATTGCTTCCCGATAGGATATTTGGTTCAGCAGACTTGCATTTTCAAAATAACGCGGATCAGCATTCATAACACCTGGAACATCTTTCCAAATTGTAACGCTTTCTGCATTAAGGCAATAGGCAAAAATTCCGGCAGTATAATCAGAACCCTCACGACCTAAAGTGGTAGTGAAATTATTTTCGTCAGCACCTAAAAATCCCTGCGTGATATTTAATATTTTTCGTTTTACATTTTTGCTGATGTTTTGTTGGGTAGCTTCCCAGTCTACTTCAGCATCTCTGTAATTAGAATCTGTTTTTATAAAATTACGAACATCAAGCCATTGTGTCTGAATGCCCATGAAATTCATAAAATGACTTAAGATATTTGTCGAAATTAATTCCCCAAAACTCACAATCTGGTCGTAAACAAAATTGTAATTCGGTGATTTATTATGTGCTAAAAAATATTCTAATTCTGAAAATTGAGATGCTACGGCTGTAAAAACTTCGTGGTTTTCATCTTCAAATAAATCCAGTAAGATTTGATTGTGATATTTTTTTATTTCTTGTACGGATGAATTAAGCTCTGCCGATTTATCGAAATAATTTTTGATAACAAGTTCCAGTGCATTTGTGGTTTTCCCCATAGCCGAAACTACTAAAATCACATCTTCATATCCTACTTTTTGTAAAACGTCATAAACGTTTTTAATTCCTTCAGCATCTTTTACCGATGCACCACCAAATTTAAATACTCTCATCTTTAATTTTGTATTGTTGAGACATACTGCTGTACATCTCTGTCAGTTTTAAAATTTTAATATTTATGACAGAAGTACACTCCTAAATGCCTCTGTCATATTTTGTCTGCCTAATTTATTTTTGCTAAAAATGAATTAATTCCTATTTCATCCATTTGAACTACTCTCCATTCATCGAGAACTTTTGCGCCTGAGTTCTCGTAGAATTTTACGGCAGGAGTATTCCAATCAAGAACATTCCAATCGATTCGTCGAACATTATCTTTTTTCCCCTGTTTCATAATTTCAGAATAAAGTGCGAAACCCAAACCAGATCCACGCATTTTATCTTTTACAATTAAATCTTCCAGATGAATTGTTTTTCCTTTCCAGGTAGAATAACGATAATAGTATAATGCAATTCCAACAATTTCTTTTTCAACTTCAGCTACAAAAACATGAAATAAAGGATTTTCACCAAATCCGTCCCGCACTAAATCATCTTCGGTTATCAGAACTGCATCCGGTTCTTTTTCGAATATTGCAAGCTCCTGAATCAGTTCTAAAACTGATTTCATATCTTCAGGTTTTCCTTTTCTAATATTCATAATTCATATTTTTAATCAGTGATTAGCTAAATAAGTATTTTTTTATTCGAAACTTTTTGCATTTAATTAGCAAATATACAATAGTAGCAAACTAACTAAATAATTTTTAAATCATTCTCACAAAAAAAGCGATATTTGTGACTTATAACTAAAAACTACAACGATATAGCAAATGGAAGAACGCAATAAAACACTGGGAGAGTTTATTATTGAGAACCAAAAAGCATTTCAGTATTCATCAGGGGAGTTATCCCGAATTATCAACTCTATACGTTTGGCGGCAAAAGTCGTAAACTATAAAGTAAACAAAGCTGGATTAGTGGATATAATTGGGGCCGTAGGCGAACAAAATATTCAGGGTGAAGATCAGCAGAAATTAGATGTGTATGCAAATGAAGTATTTATTCAGACGTTAATAAACCGTGAGATTGTCTGTGGAATAGCTTCTGAAGAAAACGACGAATATATTACTGTCAAGGGGAGCGACAACAGTAATAATAATAAGTACGTGATCTTAATGGATCCGCTTGACGGGTCTTCAAACATTGAAGTGAATGTTTCTTTGGGAACTATTTTTTCTGTTTTCAGAAGAATCACACCAATCGGAACTCCGGTAACAAGCGAGGATTTTTTACAGCCCGGGGTTAATCAGGTTGCCGCTGGATATGTAATTTACGGAACTTCAACAATGTTGGTTTACACAACAGGTCACGGCGTAAATGGTTTTACACTGAATCCGGCGATTGGAACATTTTATTTGTCACACCCTAATATGAAATTTCCGGTTGACGGGAATATTTATTCGGTAAACGAAGGGAATTATGTGCATTTTCCACAGGGAGTAAAGAACTACATTAAATATTGTCAGCGCGAAGAAGAAGACAGGCCTTATACATCAAGATATATTGGAAGCCTGGTATCAGATTTTCACAGAAATATGATCAAAGGAGGGATTTATTTATATCCGACAAGTTCGAAAGCGCCAAAAGGGAAATTACGTTTGATGTACGAATGTAATCCGATGGCATTTATTGCAGAACAGGCCGGAGGAAAAGCAACAGACGGTTTTGGAAGAATTATGGAAATCCAGCCAACTGAATTGCATCAGCGGGTTCCGTTTTTCTGCGGAAGTTATAATATGGTCAAAAAAGCCGAAGAATTTATGGCAGAAGCCCTTTAAAAAAACAAAACCCGATAATTTTTTATTATCGGGTTTTGTTTTTTAGTCTCAGTCTCAGTTTTTAGTCTCAGTGTAAAACTGAAAACTGAGACTGAACACTGATTACTATTTATGCATATGCTGCATTTCGTAAACAAAAGTATCTGCATCTACTTTTTTATCAACTAATGATAATGCCTTGGCAATAATATAATTTACGTTGCTGGGAGTAAACCCTAAAGCAATTCCTAATTTTCTCAACATTACTTCCTGTTGGTCTTCTAAATGATGATCAACATGTACCATTCTTGTTAAATCATATAAACGCTCTAAACGCTGAACATGTAAATAAGGAGGGTTGATAGGGTATTTTAATGGATCGTTAAGAATTTCTTCATACTCAGTTTCTGAAATTTCTAAACGTGAAGCTAATTTGTCCAAGAAATTTTTTTCTTCAGGATGTACAACTCCATCTGCTAATGCTACACGAACAATAGCTGAAAAGTGACCTTTATTTCTTTGTTTGAATTCGCTATCAAATAAATCTGAAAATGACATAATTATAGTGTTTTTATGTCACAAAGATAAATTTTATTTTAAATTATTAATTTTAAAGTTCTCATAAAATTTAACTTATTTTTATCCGTTGATTTAATAGGAGGGCTTTCTTTAATTTTCAAAATAAATCGTATGTTTACAGCCCCTTAATCAATTAATATAGATAACCTCATGTCAGAATTTTGGATTTATTTTCAGATAGGTTTAAAGCATGTTTTGGATATTCATGCTTATGACCATGTGTTGTTTTTAATAGCCTTAACGATTCCATATGCTTTTAAGGACTGGAAACGTATTTTATTGCTTATCTCTGTGTTTACCATTGGACACACATTAGCCTTGTTGCTTTCAGTTTTTGGGATTATAGCGATAAAAGTAAATATTGTGGAGTTTTTAATTCCGATTACGATTTTAATAACCGCTTTTTTCCATCTTTTTACAGCTGGAAAAGCATCTAAAAACGAAAGTATTAACCTGATATTCTTTGTGACATTATTTTTTGGAATTATTCATGGTCTTGGATTTTCAAATTATTTTAAAACTATTTTAGGAGGGTCACCTACGTCAAAATTATTACCTTTAGGGGAATTTGCATTAGGGATAGAAACGGCACAATTGATAGTGGTTTTTGTAGTGCTGATTATTTCATATATCGTACAGACAATATTTCGTTTTTCAAAACGCGACTGGGCACTTGTAATGTCGGCCTTTATAATTGGAGTCGTAATTCCGATGATTGTGGAAAGCCCAATTTGGAACAGATAAATAAAATGGACATAAAAAAATTAAATAGATACGATAAAGCTTATTTGAGAATTGCCAAAGAATGGGGCTCGTTATCGTACTGTAAACGTAAGCAGGTAGGTGCAATAATAGTAAAAGACAGAATGATCATTTCTGATGGATACAACGGAACACCGACCGGATTTGAAAACTGCTGTGAAGATGAAAACGGACTAACGCGTTGGGATGTTTTGCATGCCGAAGCGAATGCTATTTTAAAAGTAGCCCGGTCAACACAATCCTGCGAAGGAGCGACTTTGTATATTACACTGTCACCTTGCAAAGAATGCAGTAAATTAATACATCAGGCCGGAATAAAAAGAGTGGTGTATCAAAATGGATATCGTGATGATTCCGGAATTCAGTTTTTGCTGAAAGCTGGTGTCGAAGTTGAACATCTTCCTGTTTTAGAAGAATTAAATGAAATTTAACCCAAAATATTTACCCATTGTTATAGGAGCAACTTTTGCTCTTGGAACTGTTCTCGGAAGCATGATGAATGCTCCTGTTGAGGATAGCCTTTTGGCTAAAAATAACTCTAAGACAAAACTCAACAAACTGATCGATTTTATTAATAATGAATATGTTGATAATGTTAATACTGATTCGATTGTAAACCTGACGGTAGATAATATTTTATCTAAATTAGATCCGCATTCTGTTTACATTCCACCAAGCGAACAAGCTGAGGTTGCAGAAAGCATGAAAGGTGATTTTGTAGGCATAGGAATTAATTTTTATATGTACAAAGATTCCGTGGCTATTATAAAACCTGTAGAAAACGGTCCTTCGGCGAAAGCCGGATTAAAATCCGGTGACCGAATATTATTTGCAGGAAAGACTAAATTGTTTGGAAGAAAGTTGCCTTCTGATAGTTTGTTTTCTAAATTAAAAGGAATAAAAGGTTCTGAAATTGAATTGACAGTTTTTAGGAAATCGGAACAAAAGAAGCTAAAGTTTAAGATTAAAAGAGATGTTATTCCGTTAAAAAGTGTTGATGCTTCTTTATTGCTTGGAAATAACACCGGTTATATCAAAATCAATCGTTTTGCCGAAACGACTTATGATGAATTTAAGGCAGGTCTGACAAGATTAAAACAAAAAGGGATTCATTCACTGGTAATTGATCTTCGTGATAACGGAGGAGGTTATATGGAAGAAGCCGTTGCTATTGCCGATGAGTTTCTGAAAGACAAACAACTAATCGTTTTTACCAAAAATAAAAATGGTACTACCGAAAAAACATACGCAACAAAAAGCGGAAGCTTTGAAACAGGGAAAGTATTTGTCCTGATTAATGAAAACAGTGCTTCGGCAAGCGAAATTCTGGCTGGTGCAATTCAGGATAATGATCGAGGAACCATTGTTGGCCGCCGTTCTTTTGGAAAAGGATTAGTGCAGCGTGAAATGGATTTTAATGATGGATCGGCTGTTCGATTAACAGTAGCCAGATATTACACACCAACCGGAAGATCAATTCAAAAACCTTATGTTAAAGGAAACGAAGAATATTATAAAGAATCGGAAGCAAGAATAAAAACAGGAGAGCTGTACACTAAAGACAGTATAAAAGTAGCTGATTCTTTAAAGTTTAAAACTCCAAAAGGCAAAATAGTCTACGGTGGCGGCGGAATCGTTCCGGATATTTTTGTGCCAATGGAAGCAGAACATGGAAACGAAAATGTCGCTTATTTGCTGCAAACCGGAATCGTGGGACATTTTGTTTTTGAAGAGTTGGATAAAAACCGAAATGCTTTTGCCGGACTTCATTTTAATGAGTTTTTGACTAAGATGAAGAAATCAGATCTGTATTTTAAAGAATTTAAAAACTACCTCCTGATGACAGGATTAGATTTGAAATTAGATAAAACCAAAGCATTGGTAAATCGCTATATCACTGCTGAATTTGCCAGACAATTATATGGCGAGTTGTATTATTATGATGTGATTTTAAAAGATGATGCCATGATTAAAATGGTTCTGAATCCAAAGAAATAATTTTTTTTAAAAATGAAGATAGAAACCGTTGTAAATGCAGAAATTGAACTTTTAACTGCAATTAAAAATTCAGATGTTTTCGTTTTAGAAAAGCTATTGCACGATGATTTGCTTTTCAATTTACCGGATGGACAAACCATTACCAAAGAGTTTGATTTAAAAGCATATCGTTCCGGTAAAATGAATATTCATGCACTCGAAGCTTTTGATCAAATAATAAAAGTAATTGGAGATTCCGCTGTAGTTTGTGTAACGGTTTTACTGAAGGGGAAATATGATGATAATCCGTTAGAAGGAACTTTTCGTTACGTTAGAGTCTGGAAACGATTTGAAGAAAATTTAAAAGTGATTGGAGGAAGTTGTGTCCAGTTACATTAAGCAACTAATTATAATTTAAAAGAATGCTTAAAGGTTGTTAATAATAAGTCAAAACATGAAAAATCTAAAAAAAATAAGTTTACTGTTCATTTTAATGGTTTTTGTAGTTTCATGCGCTTGTATGAAAGATAAAAATACAGTTTCAGGAAAAGTTGAATCGATAGAATCAGGAAAAGACGGTTATACAGCTAAAATTGCTACTGATAACAAGGAAGTTTATTTTGCAACAATCAGTATTGTTAATGTAGGCGGACCTCAAAACTACAAACAATTGAAAGAAGGTGAAGAAGTAACTTTAAAAGGAGAAATCTGGAAAACAGATACAGAGAAACATATTAAGGTAAAAGAGATTATTTCGGTCAAATAAACAGGAAGTTTTGAGAATAGTAAATACTTTTTTTATTTTTATTATAACAGTAATTACTGGTTTTTTGAGTATTTTCTCTCTTGGTAGTTATGAGCAAAAAATGCAATTAATTAATGAGCTGCCTTTTTCACTTATATATCGCTTTTTAAGTGTTTCAATTATCGGGCTAATTGGAGTAATCATATTGCTGATTATTAATTTTCTTGTTGATAAAATAATATTGAAAGATATAAATGTAAGCACGCTAAGGGAATTGGCGGTTAAGGCGTCAGTTCCAGTAATTTTAGTGGCTTTATTTGGAGTATTTGTGTTTTTCTTTTTGTGATAATCTATCGAATACTATCGTGTACATGAGTCTGCACACCATTGTTCCATAAAGTCAAAATATCCGTGGCAACTGCAGCACCACTTCCGGCAGCAATAGCCAATTGACTTCTCCAGCCCGCCAAAGTTCCAACAACATAAATGCCATCAGCTACTTTATGGTCATCGTTTTTGAGTTGAATACGTTGTTTTTCAGGAAGCGCTTTTTTATGCGGTTCAACATATTGCATTAAACCTTCGATGTCAAAAGTATTGGCAGAACCAATTCCGATGACGATACTTTTCGTTTTGTATGAATTTTTGTTGGTAATTACAGTAAATTCAGGATAGGTTCCTTCCACTTTAATTACTTTCTCATTTGGAATCTGAGAAATATGCGGATAACTTTCGGCTAAATGCTGTGTGCTTTCAGTCAGTAATTCTGAACCTAATTTACCTGGAGTTATACCATAGGTATTGTAAAAAATAGCTTCCTGTAAAGAAGAATTTTTTTGGTGGGTAAAAATTCCGATTTTTTTATCGGTAACAAAAGCTTTGTTTTTGGCAGATCCTAAAACGAGAGCACAAGACATGCCTGAAACGCCTCCTCCAATTACTAAAACATCAAACATAAATTATCTGCCATTTGTTTTTTCTTCAATTTTTTTGGAAATTCTAAAAATCAAAAGAATTAAAACGGCACAGAATGAAGCTGCTATTCCAATAAAAGCAACAATACTGTCTCCCTGAAAAGGGTTTTTGAAATCAAGTAAAGTGATGTTGAAAACAATTAAAGCTAATGCCAAAAGCACTAAGATGGAAGTAAAGATTTTCATAAGGTTGTTTATTTTGTCTAAAATAATAAAGTAAAGTTGATCAGTATAAATCGTTGCTCAACTGTATTTTAGAAATTTTATGGCTGTAAATTTATAAAAATATCTGTTAGACGAACAAACCTTTAACATTAGCAGCGAATAATTTAACAGCAATTGCCAAAAGTATTACTCCAAATGTCTTGCGAACCACACCAAGTCCATTTTCTCCTAATAATGTTTCAATTTTTTTTGATGATTTTAAAACGATATAAACTAAGATAATATTCAATAAAATGGCAATAATGATATTGATGGTGTGAAATTGAGAACGTAAAGAAAGTAAAGTAGTCATTGTTCCAGCTCCTGCAATTAAAGGAAAAGCTAATGGAACGATAGAAGCCGATCCGGGCTCTTCGTCACGGTAAATCCGGATTCCTAAAATCATTTCCAAAGCAAGGAAAAAAAGTACAAAGGAACCTGCAACAGCAAACGAATGTACATCGATGCCTATAATATTCAATAAACCTTCTCCGACAAAAAGAAAAACAATCATAATCACTCCGGCAACAATAGAAGCTTTCTCCGATTCGATGTGGCCTACTTTTGCTCTCAGGTTTACGATAATCGGAATAGATCCTACGATATCTATTACTGCAAAAAGTACCATCCCGACAGTGATAATCTCCTTAAAATCAATTTCTAACATGCTTTTTTTATTTAGAGGTTAAAGATGTGTAAAGGTAAATAATAAAGTTAGGGCTTTTTATTGTTTTGAATCTTACCAAGTATTTTTGTTATAAAAACATGTTTTTTTGATTAAAAAAATACTATTTGTAACATTTGGTAATTTCTTTTATTAATTCGTAAGCAGAATAGGAAGATTGTCTGTGCTGAATTTATCTCACAGACATCTGAGATAGATTAACTATCTTTGTACTTTATAAATTCAGTATTTTAATTATCATGTTTCAATTAGGAAAAACCATTATTTCAGAAGATATTCTTGAAAAAGAATTTGTGTGCAATTTGTCAGCTTGTAAAGGAGCCTGCTGTGTTGACGGAGATGCCGGTGCACCTTTGAGTGAAGCAGAAACTAAAATACTTGAAGAAATTTACCCGAAAGTGAAACCGTTTTTACGAAAAGAAGGAATTGCAGCCATTGAAGCGCAAGGAACCTGGGTAAAAGGAACCGATGGCGATCTTGAAACGCCATTAATTGACAATAAAGATTGCGCATATGTTATTTTTGATGGGAAAACAGCACTTTGTGGAATCGAGCAGGCTTACAATCAGGGAATCGTAAGCTGGAAAAAACCGGTTTCGTGTCATTTATATCCTATACGTGTAAAAGATTTTACTGAGTTTGCTGCGGTGAATTATGATAAATGGGATATTTGCGATGATGCCTGTTCTTTAGGTAAAGAATTAGAGGTTCCGGTTTACAAATTTGTCAAAGAAGCTTTGATCCGCCGCTTTGGCGAAGATTGGTATTTGGAACTTGAGAAAGTAGCGGATGAACTAAAAAAATCTTAAAAAAAGTATTTGTTTTTGATGGTAATAAATCATTGGGATTTGCGAAGAATAATTCCAGATAAGAGGTTTTTAAATTTTAAAAAATAAATAAATAATTCTTGCTTTTTATTTTAATAATCCTATATTTTACGGTGCTTAAAGCGATTTTATTAATTTTAATTATCTCATTTACAGATATTTAATAATTGTGTGAAAAATATTCTTTTTTTGGCTCTTTGTTAAAAACTACACCCGATTGTGAATAAGTTTGCCTTTTATTTTTGGCAACAAATGACAATCTTTGTAGTCTACTGAATCAGGGGGATTCAATAGTAAAATTAAACAAAACAGTAATGTCACAAGTTGAACCAATATTGCAAGAAAACAAGAACCGTTTCGTCATTTTTCCAATCAAACATCATGATATTTGGGAATGGTATAAAAAAATGGAAGCTAGTTTTTGGACTGCCGAAGAAATCGATTTACATCAGGATTTGACAGATTGGAACAATAAACTAAGTGACGAAGAAAGATATTTTATTAAACATATTTTGGCATTCTTTGCAGCTTCTGACGGAATCGTAAATGAAAACCTTGCAGAGAATTTTGTAAACGAAGTGCAATATGCTGAAGCTAAATTTTTCTATGGTTTTCAAATCATGATGGAAAATATTCACAGCGAAACATATTCTCTGTTGATCGATACTTATGTGAAAGATGAAGCGGAGAAAGCAGAATTATTTAATGCTTTAGAAGTTTTTCCTGCGATTAAGAAAAAAGCGGAATGGGCTTTGAAATGGATTGAATCTGATTCGTTTGCTGAAAGGCTTATTGCTTTTGCTGCTGTAGAAGGAATTTTCTTCTCAGGTGCTTTTTGTTCTATTTATTGGTTGAAAAAACGTGGATTAATGCCAGGTTTGACATTCTCTAATGAATTGATCTCACGCGATGAAGGTGTACACTGTGATTTTGCAGTACACCTGCATAATCATCACTTGGTAAATAAAGTTTCAAAAGAAAGAATCAAAGAAATCATCGTTGATGCGTTAGATATTGAAAGAGAATTTGTTACAGAATCTCTTCCGGTAAGTTTAATAGGGATGAACGCTGGTTTAATGACTCAGTATTTGGAATTTGTTGCTGATAGATTATTAGTAGAATTAGGTTGTGATCGTGTCTATGGATCAGCGAATCCGTTTGATTTTATGGATATGATTTCTCTTCAGGGAAAAACCAATTTCTTTGAAAAACGTGTTGCCGAGTATCAAAAATCAGGAGTAATGAATACTGACAGTGATGCTCAGAAAATTTCATTTGATGCAGATTTTTAGATTGCACAGCAATTTTTAGTGTCTACCACGAAACACTAAAAAGACAATAAAATTAAGAAACGAAAGTTTTTATACTAGACAATTTTTAGATTGGATCTCTTTCCCAAATCGTAGATCCGGTTACATTTTTACAATTAATTTTCATCTGTTTTTTAGATTGAAGAGCAAATAACTATGGGAATCCTACTATTCTCAAAAAATAATTTAAAAACACACAATGTTTAAGTGCTGGAATTCGTTTTCCCAGTGTCTTTCATTTATCAATAACACTAAAAAAGTAAGCTTATGTATGTAGTAAAAAGAGATGGCCATAAAGAGCCGGTAATGTTTGATAAGATTACAGAAAGAATCAAAAAATTGTGTTACGGGCTTAATGAGCTCGTAGATCCTGTTAAGGTAGCCATGCGTGTTATCGAAGGATTGTATGACGGAGTTTCTACATCTGAATTAGATAATCTTGCGGCAGAAACGGCGGCATCGATGACTATTGCACATCCTGATTATGCGCAATTGGCAGCTCGTGTGGCAATTTCAAACCTACACTCTAATACTAAAAAGTCGTTTTCAGAAACGATGAAAGATATGTATCATTACGTAAATCCAAGAAATGGTCAGGATGCACCATTGCTTTCGGATGAGGTATTCAAAGTGATTCAGGAAAATGCAGCTTTCTTAGATTCTCATATCATTTATACAAGAGATTTCAATTACGATTACTTCGGATTTAAAACCTTGGAGCGTTCGTATTTACTCAAAATAAACGGTAAAATCGTCGAAAGACCACAACATATGTTGATGCGTGTTTCGGTTGGGATTCACTTAGATGATTTAAAATCGGTAATTGAAACTTACGATTTAATGTCTAAAAAGTATTTCACGCATGCAACACCAACGTTGTTCAATGCGGGAACCCCAAAACCTCAAATGTCTTCTTGTTTCCTTTTGGCAATGCAGGATGACAGTATTGACGGAATTTACGATACTTTAAAACAAACGGCTAAAATCTCACAATCAGCGGGAGGAATAGGCCTTTCTATTCATAACGTGCGTGCAACAGGATCTTATATCCGCGGTACAAACGGAACTTCAAACGGAATCGTTCCGATGTTGAGGGTATTCAACGATACGGCTCGTTACGTAGATCAGGGTGGTGGAAAACGTAAAGGAAGTTTTGCGATTTATATCGAAACCTGGCATGCTGATATCTTTGAATTTTTGGATTTGAAGAAAAATACAGGTAAGGAAGAAATGCGTGCGAGAGATTTATTCTTCGCGATGTGGACTTCAGATTTATTTATGAAACGTGTACAGGAAGATACAACGTGGACCTTAATGTGTCCGAACGAATGTCCTGGATTATATGATGTATACGGAGAGGAATTCGAAGCATTATATATGGATTATGAATTTAGAGGAAAAGGTAGAAAAACTATTCGTGCACGTGAATTATGGGAGAAAATCCTTGAATCACAAATCGAAACCGGAACGCCATACATGTTGTACAAAGATGCAGCAAACCGTAAATCGAACCACAAGAATTTAGGAACAATTCGTTCTTCTAACTTGTGTACTGAGATTATGGAGTACACTTCTAAAGATGAAATCGCAGTTTGTAACCTGGCTTCTATTTCGTTACCAATGTTTATCGAAAACGGAAAATTTGATCATCAGGCACTTTACAATGTTACTAAACGTGTAACACGTAATCTGAACAAAGTAATCGACAGAAACTATTATCCGGTAAAAGAAGCTGAAAACTCTAACATGCGTCACCGTCCGGTAGGATTGGGAGTACAAGGTTTGGCAGATGCTTTCATCATGTTGCGTTTACCGTTTACAAGCGACGAAGCTAAAGCATTAAACCAGGAAATTTTCGAAACTTTATACTTCGCAGCTGTAACCGCTTCTATGGAAATGGCAAAAGAAGAAGGACCATATTCTACATTTGAAGGTTCTCCAATGTCTAAAGGAGAATTCCAATACAATATGTGGGGAATGAAAGATGAAGAATTATCCGGTCGTTGGGACTGGGCTTCATTAAGAAAAGAGGTTGTAGAGCACGGAGTTCGTAACTCATTATTAGTGGCGCCAATGCCAACTGCTTCGACTTCACAAATTTTAGGAAACAACGAAGCTTTTGAGCCGTATACATCAAACATTTACACACGTCGTGTATTGTCCGGAGAATTCATCGTAGTAAACAAACATTTACTTCATGACTTGGTAGAAAGAGGTTTATGGAACGAGACTTTGAAACAGGAAATCATGCGTCATAACGGATCAGTTCAAAACATTGATGTGATTCCGCAAGACTTGAAAGAACTATATAAAACAGTTTGGGAAATGTCAATGAAGGATATTATCGATATGTCTCGTCAAAGAGGATATTTCATTGACCAATCGCAATCATTGAACTTGTTCATGCAGGATGCCAACTATTCTAAACTAACGTCAATGCATTTCTACGCCTGGCAATCCGGTTTAAAAACAGGGATGTATTACTTGAGAACGAAATCAGCAGTTGATGCGATTAAGTTCACATTAAACAACGATAAAAAAGAAGAAGTTCCATCATTAGTCGCAGAAACTGAAGAAATCAGTGTTGAGGATTACAAAGCGATGTTGCTAAAAGCACAAGCTGCAGATCCTGAGGATTGTGAGATGTGTGGGTCTTAATTTTTTTTAGAGAAAAGAAGATAGAATAAAGAGAAAAGATTTATTCTTAGTATATAAAGCAGTTATTGTAATGATAGCTGCTTTTTTTTAGGAGCTATTTCCCGCTTTCTGTTGCAATCTTTTTATTTTTAAAGAAAAAATAAAAAGGATTTCTACTTCAATCGGGGCTAGTGAGATTCATTTTTCAAAGAAACTTATAAAATAATTAAATGGATTTACATAAAAACATTGTTGAAAACAAAGAAGAGTTTTATAATCTTGCTATCCAATATTATAATAACATTGAAGATGAATTTAAAGAAGCAGATTCAATTATTCCAAAATCAATTTCAATAGTAGTTGATCATGAATTCATTCCAACTCCTTGTATTAAAATAAAATTAGAGCTTTATTCACAAGACCAGCAAAAGAAAACTGGTAATTATTATCTTTATTTAGATATGGCAAAGCATTTTATAGATGAGTTTCTAACTTAAACAGATTCTATTTGTGAAAATTCTAGATTCTTCGAAATGACAATATTTCATAAGAAGTTTTCGTTTTAACGATTATCAAAGACTTTTAAAATCTTAGAATCTTAGCAACTAAGAACCTCAGAACCTTCCTTCAATTAAACCTTTTCAAAAATCCAAAGTCTTATTCTTAAATAATTCTTAATTTTATGAAAAAAAGTAATCTTTGGTCGTTACGATTAGGCTTCTCCGGAAAGGAAGCCGCTAAAATTGAAAAAATAGGATTAGAAAAATTTCTAAAGCGATCTTATGATTCAAAGTTTGATAAAGAACTTCCTGCTTTTTTACAAGATGATCCCAAAACGGTTGCTGAACTTAAAGTTTTACGGGAATCAATAAAAAATTTAGATTCAGAAGAGAAAAAGAAAATCTTAAAAAAAGAACTTTATTCCACAATCGAATTAAAAAAATGGTGGATTGCAAAAATGCAAACCGACGAATTTCCGTTACGTGAAAAAATGGTTTGTTTTTGGCACAATCATTTTGTTTCGACTTCACAAAAAGTAAAAATCAATTACTGGATTTACCAGCACAACATGATTTTACGTGAAAATGCCTTTGGAAATTTCAAGGAACTGACCAAAAAGATCGTAAAATCGAATGCTATGGTCAAATATCTGGATAATGTCGATAATAAAAAAGGCAAAATCAACGAAAACCTAAGCCGTGAATTACTGGAACTGTTCACCATCGGAATCGGGAATTATACCGAAGACGATATTAAAAATGGAGCAAGAGCTCTTGCAGGACTAAATTATGGTGATGAAGGTGCAGTTTACAGAAAAAATTCAGAAGATAACAGCAATAAAACCTATTTCGGAAGAACAGGAAACTGGAAAGCCGATGATTTGGTTGATATTATTTTCGAACAAAAAAACATTCCCTATTTGATTACCCGAAAAATCCTGAAGTGGTTTCTTTATGATAATCCATCAGAAGAATTGGTTAAATATTATGGCGATTATTTCAGAAAAGTAAATTTTGAAATCGAACCGTTGCTTACTAAAATTTTTACCGAAGAATATGCTAAGGATATTTCGGGCAATAAAATCAAAGACCCTTTGGTTTATATCTCACAGCTTATTGATGAATTGCAATTGAAAGATTATGATGAAACAATGATTGTTGCCTTTCTAAAGCAGCAAGGAATGGATTTGTATAATCAGGTTAATGTGAAAGGCTGGGATGGAGGTAATTCATGGCTGACTTCGCAGGTCTATTTGCAGCGAAATAACACTTCAGATTTATTGTGCAGCGGGCGGAGTCTTTCAAAAAAAATAATCAATAATATGATGAGTGAAGATAATCCGAAGCCGAAAAGGGAATTAGAAAAAAGAGAGGTCAAGGTAAAATATGATTCTGACGGAAATAATAAAACCATCATTACCGAACTATCCAACAGGTTATTATTTACTGTAAATGAATCGATGCAGAAAGACATGGAAAATTTGCTTAAATATGATTTTGACCCAAAAAATCCTAATGCCAATTATGCAGTTGTTCGTTTGTTTAATTATATCACAAAGTTGCCGGAATATCAGTTGATATAAAAATCTATTATTATGAACAGAAGAAATTTTTTAACGCTAACAGGAACATTTACGGGTGGAATGCTCGTGCTTCCTGAATTTTTACATGCTTTTGGTTCGCAAAATAGTTTGGTTGTTGGCGAACAGTGTTTGGTATTTATACAGCTCAACGGAGGAAATGACGGATTGAATACTTTTATTCCATACGAAGATCCATTGTATTATGATTTAAGAACCAAAATTGCTCTGAATAAAGATGCAGTTGTAGGTAAAAACAAAGGGATGGCCTTTCATCCTGCATTAAAAGATTTTGCCCAGATGCAGCAAAACGGAGATTTAACGGTAATTCAGAATGTAGGTTATCCGGAACCGGTTCGCTCACATTTCCGCAGTCAGGAAATTTGGCAAACTGCAGCAGATTCCAATAAATATATAAACGAAGGCTGGTTAGGCAGATATTTGGATCTGCAATGTCACGATCACCAGCCTACAGCCGGCATCAATCTGGATTCGATAGATAATCTGGCATTGAAAGGTATGGAGCCCAATTCGATTACGGTAAAAGACCCCGATCGCTTTAAGATAAAACAGGGTAAGGATGAAAATGTAAAATTATCAGAAAATCCGCAATTGGATTTTGTTCGAAAAATAGCCAATTCAGTTGTGGAAGGCTCAGATGATATCCAGAATGCCCTGAAACAATCCAAAACAGAAATAAGTTATCCTAAAACCGGATTATCCAAAAATTTGGAATGGATTGCAAGATTGGTAAAAGGAAATTTAAATTCGAAAGTCTATTATACATCGCTTGGCGGATTTGACACACATGATAACCAGCTTTCTATCCACGAAAGAAAATTAACTGAACTCAATGATGCGATATTTAGTTTTTATCAGGATTTAAAGCAGGCACAATTGCTTCAAAACGTAACGATTGTTGTATTTTCAGAATTTGGAAGACGTGTAAAAGATAACGGAAACGGAACCGATCACGGAACTGCAGCCCCAATGTTTGTAATTGGAGGAAGTAATAAAGGAACAATTCTGGGCAATAATCCAAATCTAGCAGACCTGGACAATGGCGATTTAAAACACCAAATTGATTTCAGGTCTGTTTATGCTTCATTGTTACAGCAAAAAATGGGTTTCGATTATTCAAAAATCGGAATTAAGAATAATCCGGTTTCAGGATTGTTTTAGTTTTTTTAGGAGCTATTTCCCGCTGTACGTTTCAATCTTTTGTGCCGAACCCCGGCACAAAAGGATTTCCACTTCCATCGGGGCTAAAAAATATTCTCGTTTCCAAAAAAAAATAGAAATTTCCGATGATGTGAAAAATGAATTGGATATTCGAATCAAAAACTTAGGAGAAGGAAAAACAGAGTTGTACACTTGGGATGAGGTTAAAAGCCATTTGAGACTTTCTAAATAAATTCTTTTGATTTTTTGTCAGAAATGACAATGTTGAGTAAATACAAAAAGAATCGAAAGTATATTGATTCATTAAATATGTAATAGATTAAAAAGAATTACAGAATCTTCCTCAAACCCAATTGTATAAATCTCATTTTAAGCCTAATTTATTAAAATATCATACAAAACAAACCGATTTTGTTAAGAAATCCTTTTTTGTTTCAGAAAATGCATTATTTTTTTTGGTGCGGTTAAAATAATTTATACATTCGCAGAGAATTTAAAAAATAACACAAACAAAATGGCAAATAACCGTTTTTATTTTAGCAACAACTTTTATTTCTTCTTTAGTAGAAGTTAGGATTGTGCTATGGTTATTTGAGAAAAATTAAAAGACAAATAAAACTAATATACAATCCTGATGAAAATCAGGATTTTTTTTTGACTATATGACAACTAAAATTGCAATACAAGGTATCAAAGGATCTTTTCATCATCAGGTAGTAAAAGAATATTTTCCTGAGAATGTTGAAATTGACGAATGTTTATCTTTTGATGAATTGATTGACAGCCTGCTTTCGGGCAAAACAGACCAGGCGGTTATGGCAATTGAAAATTCGATTGCGGGTCCAATTATCCCAAATTATGCTTTGATTGACAAGAATAATTTACACATTATTGGAGAACATTATTTAAGCATTCACCAAAATTTAATGGCTTTAAAAGGTCAGAAAATAGAAGATATAAAAGAGGTTCATTCGCACCCAATGGCATTATTGCAATGTATGGATTTTTTAAAACAATATCCTAACATCAAATTGGTTGAGGATAAAGATACTGCTGAAACTGCCAGAAGAATTCAGGAAAAACAATTAACCGGAATTGCAGCAATTGGGAGTAAAACAGCTTCGGAGATGTATAATTTGGAAATTATTGCACCGGAAATTCAGACTATCAAAAACAATATGACACGTTTTGTGATTATTAAAAAACAGAATTCATTTTTACCGGAAAGCGAAATCAACAGAGCTTCCATCAAATTTGAACTGGATCATAAAAGAGGAAGCCTAGCAGCAGTTTTGAATGTAATGAGCGACTGCAAACTGAATTTGACAAAAATTCAGTCGTTGCCAAAAATTGAAACACCCTGGAAATATTCGTTTTTCGTAGATGTGACATTCGAAAATTACGAAGATTATGCAAAAGCCAAAACATTACTAAATATTATGGCAGAATATTTTAAAGTGTTGGGAGAGTATAAAAATACAAAGCCTTTGAGTCAGTCTTAAAGTTGATTTTAGATTGAAGATTAACGAATTTAGATTTCAGATTGTAAGGCTGAGTCCATTCGACTTCTCTCAGTATAAACTTAGTCGAAGCCCTTCAGTTTTCAAAAGCCTTCGACTCCGCTCAGGGTGACAGAAGTTTTAAAGCATAAGCTTACGGCCTAAAGCCTAAAGCATTTTTAATAAAAAATAGAAATGATTACAACAGCAAAAAGATTAGATACAGTTGAAGAATACTACTTCTCATCAAAATTGAGAGAAGTTCGACAACTAATGTCTGAAGGAAAATCTATCATCAATATGGGAATTGGAAGCCCTGATTTGAGTCCGTCAAAAGCAGTTATTGAAGCGGTTGCCTCCGCCATTCTGGATGAAAATGGGCACGGTTATCAGAGTTATCAGGGATTGCCGGAATTGAGAAAAGGAATGGCAGATTTTTATCAGAATCAGTTTGGTGTTGAGTTGAATCCAAATAATGAGATTTTGCCTTTGATGGGTTCGAAAGAAGGAATTATGCATATTTCGCTGGCATTTTTGAATGAAGGCGATCATGTTTTGATTCCGAATCCGGGTTATCCGACTTATACTTCGGTAACGAATTTGGTTGGTGCTGTACCGGTTTATTATGATTTGAAAGAAGTGAATGCCTGGGAACCGGATTTTGAAGCTTTGGAAAAATTAGATCTTTCGAAAGTAAAAATTATGTGGCTGGGATATCCACACATGCCGACAGGAGCGAGAGGAAGTTTAGCGTTATTTGAAAAACTGGTTGCTTTTGCTAAAAAACACAACATATTATTGGTTAACGATAATCCGTATAGTTTTGTTTTGAATGATAACCCGATGAGTTTATTGCAGGTTGAAGGCGCAAAAGAAGTGGCTCTGGAATTGAATTCACTTAGTAAAACATTCAACATGGCAGGCTGGAGAGTTGGAATGGTTTTAGGAAATCCTGAAATTATCGATGCAGTCCTGAAAGTAAAAAGCAATATGGACAGCGGTATGTTCTACGGAATTCAAAAAGGAGCAATTGCCGCTTTGAATTGTGACAAATCATGGTTTGAAGATCAAAACAAAATTTACAGACGCCGTAGAGAATTGACCGAAAAACTAGCAGAAAAATTAGGCTGCGAAGTTTATAAAGAAGGAGTTGGGCTTTTTGTCTGGGCAAAATTGCCGGAAGGAATCGAATCAGCAGAGAAGTTCATTGACGAAATATTATACGAGAAACATATTTTCATTACACCGGGAACAATTTTTGGAAGTAATGGTGAAGGATATATCAGGTTCTCATTGTGTGTAAAAGAAGAAAAAGTACAAGAAGCGATTGATAGATTTTAGATTGTCTTTGCGAGGGACGAAGCAATCTCGGCTGCTGAGTCAATTGTTAGTGTGGTTGCTTCGTTCCTTGCAATGACGCAAGGTCTTGAAAAAACAAGAAGTCCTAGCCCTGATAGAAGTGGAAATCCTTTTGTGCCGGGGTTCGGAACAAAAGATTGCAACGGATAGCAGGAATTAGCTTCTAATAAAAATAAATATGAAAGTATACGTAATAGGAATAGGATTAATTGGTGGTTCGATGGTGCTGGACATCAAAGAAAAACATCCTGATGCTACTATTTTTGGAATCGACAGCAACGAAAAACATTTGCAGGAAGCAATTGATTTGGGTGTTATTGATCAGGTCGGAAGTTTTGAAGAATTGGTGGAGGCTGATTTTGTAATTGTTTCGGTTCCTGTGGATGTGGCACTGACGGTTTTGCCAAAAGTTTTGGATTTGGTTGGAGATAAAACAATCGTTTTTGAAGTCGGATCAACTAAAAAACCAATTTGTGAAGCAGTGGCAAGTCACCCGAAAAGAAGAAACTTTATCGCAACGCATCCAATTGCAGGAACGGAGTTTTCAGGACCTTCGGCGGCGATAAGAGGTTTGTTTAAGGGAAAGACAAACATTATTTGTGAGGTGGAAAAGACCACTTTTAAATTGCAGGAAAAGGCTTTGAAACTTTTTGTGGAAATTGGAATGAGGATTCGATATATGGATCCGGTTTCACATGACAAACACATTGCTTACGTTTCGCATTTGTCGCATATTAGTTCGTTTATGCTCGGAAAGACGGTGATGAATAAGGAAAAAGACGAACAGGATATTTTTGATATGGCGGGAAGTGGATTTGAAAGTACCGTTCGTTTAGCCAAAAGTTCACCCGCAATGTGGACACCGATTTTTAAGCAAAACAAAGAACATGTAATTGAAACATTAGAAGGATATATTGCCAATCTGACTCAGTTTAGAGATTTGTTGGCAGACGATAATTATAATGCCATTTTTGAAGAAATGGAAAGTGTAAATAAAATTAGAGAAATATTAAACGGAATAACTATTAAAAAGTAAACACAAAAAAGATGGAAAATAAAAAAGAAATGAGAAAGTGGTTAGAAGATTTCAATTTAGATCACCCACTTGTGATAGCTGGACCTTGTAGTGCAGAAACGGAAGATCAGGTTTTGAAAATTGCTCACGAATTGAAAGATTCAAAAGTTAGTGTTTTCAGAGCTGGAATATGGAAACCAAGAACACGTCCGGGAGGATTTGAAGGTGTTGGAGAAATTGGTTTGAAATGGTTGCAAAAAGCAAAAGCTGAAACTGGTTTATTGATGGGTACTGAGGTTGCGACTGCAGCACATTGTAAACTGGCTTTAGAGCATGATATCGACGTTTTATGGGTTGGAGCCCGTACAACTGCAAACCCTTTTGCGGTTCAGGAAATTGCTGATACTTTGAAAGGAACTGATAAAATCGTTTTGGTTAAAAACCCTGTAAACCCGGATTTGGCTTTATGGTTAGGTGGTGTTGAGCGTTTACACATGGCTGGAATCGAGAAATTAGGAGTTATTCACAGAGGTTTCTCTACTTACGAAAAAACAAAATACAGAAACATTCCGGAATGGCAGATTGCTATCGAATTGCAAAATAAATTCCCTGATTTACCATTAATCATCGATCCATCTCACATTACAGGAGATCGTAAAATGATTTTTGAAGTAACGCAAGAAGCTTTAGATTTGAATTACGATGGTATGATTATCGAAACGCACTACGATCCGGACAATGCCTGGTCTGATGCTGCTCAACAAGTTACTCCAGACGCTTTGAAACAAATCATTAAAGATTTGACTATCAGAAAAACGGATGATACTACAGATGAGTACAGTTCAAAAATGACTAAATTGAGAGCTAACATTGACGTTTTGGATGCTAACTTATTAGAGTTGTTAGGAAAACGTATGAAAGTTGCTGACGAAATTGGTCAGGTGAAAAAAGATGCAAACGTTGCGATTCTTCAAAACAATCGTTGGAATGAAATCTTAGGAAAAATGATTTTGGAAGGTGAGAAAAAAGGTCTTACTGAAGAGTTTGTTTTGAAAATGTTCAAAGCAATTCACCAGGAAAGTATTGGTCACCAGGAAAAAGTATTGAATGCATAAATTGTATTAAACTACATAAGTGATATAAGTTAATTTAGGTTTTTACAAAGCTTGTTATTAATGTTTGTTATGTCACGGATGTGATTTAGATAATTAAAATAGAGTCTCCATCCCTTTGACAAAAAGGGTTGGGGATTTTTTTATGAAATTAATTTACACTCCTCCCAACCTTTTTATGTTTTTTGTTCTCTATATCACTATACAACCTTAACTTTCGTGTTATGAAATCAAATATGTGTTCGTCTGTATCTAAAATTTTTCAAGTGAATTTGAAATTACTGTTTTGTGTTTTACTGTTTTCAGCAGTTAAAACTTTTGCACAAAGTCCTGAACTGACTGTGAAAGGAGATGAAGCTGAAAAAGTCAGAATGAGTCAGCTGATTGTCAATGTTAAGGTAGTTGGAAATATTGCCTACACTACTGCCGAAATGCATTTTTTTAATTCGGGCAGTCGTCAGATGGAAGCGGAACTTATTTTTCCGTTGCCGGAAAATGTTTCGGTTTCAAGGTATGCAATTGATATTAATGGTAAAATCCGCGAAGCTGTTCCTGTAAATAAAAATAAAGGGAAACAGGTTTTTGAGGCTGTCGAACATCGTCGTGTTGATCCTGGATTGTTGGAAAAAGTGGATGGGAATAATTTCAGAACCCGAATTTATCCGTTAATGCCTAACGGGGAACGAATTGTAATTATTGGCTATGAGGAAGAGCTTTCTGCTTCTGATAAAAATAATCTGGCGTATCAATTGGTGAGCCGCTATCCTAAAAAGCTGGATAAATTTGAGATAAATGTTTCAGTTTTGGGAGCTTCTTCTTCTCCTAGTGTTGCTGAAAATTCAGGGGAAACGATTGCTTTTACCAACTGGAACCAATCTTTTCAGACTTCTTTGAAAAAGGAAAATTACCAGCCTTCTGAGAAATTGCTTTTTAAAATTCCGATTCAGCAGAATATACCAAGTGTAGTGATGCAGAATACAGGAGGTCAGCATTATTTTTATGGAAATATTTTTATTGAAGGAAATGAGATTGCTAAAAAGCCATCTGCTTCGATTGGATTGATTTGGGATAATTCGCTAAGCTGCCAGACAAGGGATTTGAAAAAAGAACTGGATTTGCTGGATGCTTATTTTCAAAAAATAAAGAATACGAAAGTGACTTTATACTTTTTGAATTACACTTTTGAAAAACAAAAAGAATATGTGATTTCGAATGGAAACTGGGCTGAATTAAAGTCGGTTTTGCAAAACGCAAAGTATGATGGAGGAACACGTTTTTCTCAAATAAATTTTATCGGGCATGATGAATACTTGTTTTTCTCGGATGGATTGTCTTCTTTGAGTGAAAATTTGTTGCCAAAGACTAAAAAGCCTGTTTACACGATTACTTCTTCGGTGTCTGCGGATTTTGCTTTTCTGAACTTTTCATCGATGCAAACTGGCGGAAATTTTATTAATCTGAATCAATTGAATGTAGAAAATGCTTTGGATAAATTGGTAAATAATAATTTGAAGTTTTTAGGAATAAAAGAAAATTTTACGGTAACGGATTTATTTCCGTTGGAAGGAACCTCGGTTTCCGGAAGTTTTAGTTTTTCAGGCGTTTCACTGAATCCGAAAAATGAAATTACGCTATTGTTTGGTTATGATAATGAAGCTGTCCTTGAAAGAAAAATAACTTTGGATGCTTCGACTCAAAGCACGACAGATGTGAATATTGAGAAACTTTGGGCACAGAAAAAAATCGCCAGGCTTGATTTGCAATATGCCAAAAATGCAGAAGAAATTGAACTTTTAGGAAAGAAATACGGCATTATAACCAAAAACACTTCGTTGATTGTTTTGGAGGATATTCGGGATTATATTATGTACGATATTATTCCGCCAGCCGAATTGCGTGCAGAATTTGACAGAATCAAAAAACAGGAACATGACAGCAATCTGGCTCAGCAAAAAAATAACTGGGAGAATATAGACAGTTATTTCGCAGGATTAAATTCGTGGTGGAAAAAGGATATAAAATATGTAACTCCGAAAGTTTTGCCAAAACACAAAGGGAAAAAATCAGCAGAAAGAATAAGAGGTAACAGTGATGCTGTTATGACAGTAGGTGAACCAGTTGGTAGAGGAACGGCAAGTGTTGTAGTGGAAGAGAACAGTATTTCTCAAAATGCTCCATCTACGGTAGACAATGCAAGATTAATTGCATCTGCAAAGGCAAAGGCTGATGCTGAAGCTATGGAAGTTGATAAAAAACCGGATGAATTGCAAGAAGTAGTTGTGATGGGTTATGCCTCAATGAAAAAATCGGATCTTACTGGTGCTGTGCAATCTGTTTCAGCTGAAAGTATTTCAAAAAATACAGATATATCACAAGCGTTAGCAGGGAAAGTTGCCGGAGTTCAAGTTGAGCAAGCGCCAAATAATAATATCACAATAAGAGGGAACACAACAATTACGGATGCAAATAAACCTTTAATAATAGTAGATGGTGAAATTTACGAAGGGAAACTAGAAGACCTAAACAAAGATGATATTGCTTCAATGAACGTTTTGAAAGATGCTTCTTCAACTGCTATTTACGGGAGCAGAGCATCAAATGGAGTGATTACGATTACTACGAAAAATGGTGATGCTAATACAATTCAAAACGAAAACAAAATCTGGAACCCGGATAGATTGTATTTAAAAGCTTTAGCATCAGCTCCAAAAGAAAAGCAATATGATTTGTATTTCGAATTGCGAAAATCACAGGAGAGAAACCCAAGTTTTTATTTTGATGTAGCACACTTTTTCTACAATCAGGGTGATGTGAAAAAGGCATTGCAGGTAATCAGCAATATTGCCGATTTAGGATTAGAAAACCATCAGCTTTATAAAACATTGACTTATACTTTACGTCAATGGCAGGATTTTGATGATGCTTTATTCACCGCAAAACAAATTGCAAAATGGAGAGCTCACGAACCACAGAGTTTAAGAGATTATGCTTTGGCTTTTGAGGATGCAGGAAAATATCAGAAAGCTTTTGATCAATTGGTAAAAGCTTTGGAAGTAAATTATTATGGAGAAATGAGTGGTCAATATGAAGGCGTAGAAGACATTATTTTGATGGATATTAATCGTTTGATGACAGAACATACAGGTTTGGATCCCGGTAAATTAGATAAAAAATATCTTCAAAAAATGCCGGTTGATATCAGGGTGATTATGAACTGGAATTTGATGGATGTCGATTTGGATTTGCATATTATTGAACCAACAGGCGAAGAATGTTATTACAGTCATACAACAACTGAAGCAGGTGCGAAATTTTCAAAAGATTTTACACAGGGTTACGGTCCTGAACAATATTTGATTCGAAATGCAGTCAAAGGAAAATACCTGATTAAAACCAATTATTTTGGAGAAAGAGAATTGACCGAAAATGGTCCGGCAACAGTTATGGTTGAAATTTATACTACTAAAGCAGGAAAAACGACTAAAGTTTTAAAAACAATTCAATTAGGAAAAATTAAGGAGAATGAAGTTTTAGCTGAAATTGTTTGGTAATGTAGCCAGATTCAAAGTATGTTTTCAATTTTAAAAGGCGAAGTTGCGTTGTTCAATTCTAAAAACGTAATTTTGCCTTTTAATATTTTTTAGTTTTAAGAGTAATCTAAAATCTAAAATCTAAAATCTCATATTTGAATGACAGGACTCGTTTATAAATCTACAGGAAGCTGGTACACCGTAAAATCTGAACAAGGCGATTTTATAGAATGCCGTATGAAAGGGAAATTTAGGATGAAAGGTATCAAAAGTACTAATCCTATTGCTGTAGGCGATATTGTAGATTATGAATTGGAAGAAACTTCGGATGCTGTAACCGGAACCATTCATAATATTCACGAAAGAAAGAATTACATCGTTCGTAAATCGGTTAATTTATCACATCAAATGCATATTATTGCATCGAATATCGATAGAGTATTTTTATTGATTACGATAAACAATCCACCAACAACTTTCAATTTTATAGATCGTTTTTTGGTAACTGCCGAAGCTTACAATATTGAGACCATATTGGTTTTTAATAAAATAGACACTTTTGATGAAACGACGCTGGATGACCAATTGTATATGCAATATGTGTATCAGCAAATTGGTTACAAATGTCTTCGTGTTTCTTCGACAGAAATGAAAGGTGTTGACGAATTAAAAGAAATGATGATTGGCAAAGTAAGTATGTTTTCAGGACATTCCGGAGTTGGAAAATCGACTTTGGTAAATGCCATGGAACCTTCTTTACATCTTAAAACCAAAAACATTTCTGAAGCCAGCAAACAAGGTCAGCATACTACCACTTTTGCAGAAATGTATGATTTGTCTTTTAATGCAAAAATCATTGATACTCCCGGAATCAAAGGATTCGGAATTGTTGATATGGAAAAAGAAGAAATCAGCGGATATTTTCCTGAATTCTTCAAGTTGAAAGATCAGTGCAAGTTTAACAATTGCCTGCATAAAGAAGAGCCGCACTGTGCTATAAAAGCAGCTTTGGAAAAAGATGAAATCGCTTGGTCGCGCTACAACAGTTATCTTAAAATACTGGAAGGTGATGAGGAAAATTATCGCACGGATTCTTATGATGAAGACCGAAAAATTAGCGATGAAACCAGAAACCAAAAGTAATTGTGAATTGTAAATGGTTAATTGTGAATTATGTCTGAAAACGTTATAAAAACAAAATCTTTTAATTTTGCTTTGAGGATTATTAAATTGTTTCAGTTTTTGAATCAAGAAAAGAAAGAGTTTGTTTTAAGCAAACAATTACTTCGGAGTGGAACTTCAATAGGAGCAATGGTTAGAGAGTCCGAACAGGCAGAAAGCAAAAAAGATTTTATTCACAAATTAGCTATTGCTCAAAAAGAAGCTAATGAAACAGATTATTGGTTAGAATTATTGTTTCAATCAGATTATCTTAATCAAACACAGTTTCAATCTATAAAATCGGATATTATCGAGATAAATAAAATTTTGGCTTCTATTATAATCACAACAAAACAAAAATTAGCCACAGAATGAATTCACAATTAACCATTCATAATTCACCATTATTTTGAAAGTTGTTCTTCAAAGGGTCTCTTCGGCCTCAGTTACTGTTGATGGAAATAAAACTGCCGATATTCAAAAAGGGCTATTAGTTTTAGTGGGAATTGAAGATGCGGATACTCAGGAAGACATTGACTGGCTGGTAGGGAAAATCATTAAAATGAGAATTTTTGGAGATGAGAATGATGTTATGAACTGTTCTGTTCAGGATATAGATGGCGATATTATAGTAGTAAGTCAGTTTACTCTTCATGCTTCAACTAAAAAAGGAAACCGTCCCTCGTACATAAAAGCTTCAAAGCCGGAATTCGCAATTCCTATGTATGAAAATTTCGTAAAATCTTTAGAAAAAGAATTCAATAAAAAAGTGCAGACCGGAATTTTTGGTGCAGACATGAAAGTCAGTCTTTTAAATGATGGTCCCGTGACAATTTTGATTGACAGCAAAAACAGGGAATAAAAATCTTAAATATTTGTTAAAGGATTGCTAAAAAAAATATATATTTGGCGAAAATACTTACTAATGAAAAACCCTTGTTACGCATTACTTTTTTTCTTGTTTACGCTTATTTCTTTCGCCCAAAAAAGCGAATATGCTATAACCAAAATTGCTGATAGCCTTAAGGAAAATGCGAATGCTGTTGTTCGTCTGGACCAAATGGATATTACAATTGCTTCGCAACGTAGTATGGATATCAAAACGCAAAGAGTTGTAACGGTATTAAACGAAAAAGGTTTAGGTGAAATTGACGCTTATCAGCATTATGATAAAACAACTTCAGTAAAAAGTGTTGAAGCAATTGTTTACGATGCATTTGGTAATGAAATCAAGAAAATTAAACGAAAAGATTTTAGAGATCAGAGCGCTGTAAGCGGCAGTACTCTTTTTTCAGATAATCGTGTGCTTTATTTAGATTATACACCAGTTTCATATCCTTTCACGGTTATTTATACTAGTGAAACTGAAACATCAAATACAGCTTTTATACCGCAATGGTATTTTTTGGGAGGGTATTATGTAAGTGTTGAAAAATGTATTCTAAATGTTACTTTTCCTAATAATCTCGGGTTTAAAAAGAAAGAGTTTCAGTTTTCTGATTTTAAAATTAAAAAAACGGTTGATACTGACACAAAACTAAGTTATGAAGCTGTTAATATTTTAGCTCAAAAATCAGAAGATTTTAGTCCGTCTTCCAGAGATCTTTTCCCAAGAGTGATGATGGGGTTAGAGAATTTTCATTTAGAAGGTGTTGACGGAACAGCTACAACCTGGGAAGCATTTGGTAAATGGTACGGAGATAAAATTCTAACAGGAACCACTGTTTTGTCAGAAGAAACTAAAGCTAAGATAAAAGCTCTTGTCGGCGACGAAAAAGATCCTATAAAGAAGGCAAAAATCATTTATGATTATATGCAGAAGAAATCAAGATACGTAAATATTGCTATTGGTATTGGCGGATGGAAACCTATGCTTGCTTCAGATGTAGATCGTTTAGGTTATGGAGATTGTAAGGCATTATCAAATTATACTAAAGCACTTTTGCAGGCAGTTGATGTTCCTTCATACAATACTATTTTATATGGCGATCGCAATAAGTCTGATATTCAGTCTGATTTTGTTTCTATGCAAGGGAACCATATGATATTGGCAATTCCAAACGGAGATAATTATACCTGGCTGGAATGTACAAGTCAGGATGATCCTTTTGGTTATCAGGGGACTTTTACAGATGACAGAGATGTTTTAGTGGTTAAACCTGAAGGTGGAGTAATTGTCAGAACTAAAATATATGAGGACAAAGGAAATACCCAAACGGATAAAGGTACTTACAGTATTGATGAGAATGGTAATTTATCAGGTTCAGTTAAAATAATTTCAGAAGGCTCACAATATAGTTCGAAATCCAGAATAGAAACTTTACAGCCTACAGAAAAAGAAACACATTATAAAGAATATTGGGATAATATCAATAATCTGAAGCTTGCCAAAATAACTTTTACGAATGACAAAGAGAATGTCCGTTTTACTGAAGATATTCAGGTCAGCGCATTAAATTATGCAGCTATTTCTGCAAATAAGATGATTTTTGCTGTTGATGCATTTAATAAAAATGATGGAAATGTCAAACGTATCAGAAACCGAAAAAATCCGTTTCAGATTCAACGCGGCTACTTAGATACAGATGAAATTGAGATTAATTTACCATCAGGTTTCTCTATTGAATTTTTGCCTTCAAATTTTGAGTTGAAAGGAAAATTTGGAGAATACAAAACCGAAATCATCAAAAAAGAAAATAATAAACTGACTTACAAACGCTCCATGTTTGTAAATAAAGGTAAATATTCGAATAAAGAATATGATGAATACCGTGCTTTTATAGAACAGATTTCAAGAAACGATAACGCCAAAATTATATTAACAAAGAACTAACCAGATGAAAATTAATCAACTACCAATTATTTTATTCCTCTTCTTTTCATTTTTTTTAACAGCGCAAGAATTTAAGTTAGGAAAAGTATCAGTTGCCGAATTAGAACAGAAAGTACATCCAAAAGATACTTCGGCAGTAGCTGCAATATTGTATAAAAAAGGAAAATCCAGTATTGAGTATAATGATAATGATGGATTTGTTTTGATTACACAAGTAGAGGCACGCATTAAAATATATAAAAAAGAAGGTTATGATTGGGCAAATCAAAGTGTAGTATATTATATTGGAGATAACAACTCAAGAGAAAAAGTAGAGTTTTCTGATGTTAATACTTTTAATTTAGTGAATGGCAAGATTGAAAAAACAAAACTAAAAAGTGATGGTATTTTTAACGAGGAAGTTAATAAATACAGATCCAGAAAAAAGATTACAATGCCTAATGTAAAAGAAGGTTCTGTATTGGAATACAGCTATACTGTAAGAACATCTAGTATAGGGATGATGCGGGACTGGACTTTTCAAACCGGTATTCCTGTAAATTATTCTGAATTTAAAACTTATATTCCCGAGTATTATACTTTTAATGTTAGGCAAAAAGGATATATTTTTCCTAAAGCTACTACAGAAAAGAGGAATAAATCACTTATTATAAATTCTAAAGAAAGATATTCAACCGGAGGATTTGGTGGGGGAGCGACGAAGACAGAATTTTCTCAGGATAAGATTGATTATCTTGAAACACAAACAACTTATATCGCTCAGGATTTACCTGCTATGAAAGAGGAGGCATATGTTAATAATATAGATAATTATATTTCTAGTTTAGAACAGGAACTTTCTATGATCAAGTACCCTAACAGCCCCATCAAATCTTTTTCTTCAGATTGGAATTCTGTCGTAAAAACAATTTATGAGTATGACGATTTTGGTCCTGAATTAAATAAAACAGGTTATTTTGAAAATGATTTAAAAATAATCTTAGAAGGTAAGAATACTGACGACGAGAAAATACTAGCGATTTTAAATCATGTTAAAAATAGTGTAAAATGGAATGATTACACAGGATATAGCTGTGAAAACGGGGTCAAAAAAGCTTATAAAGAAAAAACAGGAAATATTGCAGATATCAATTTAATGCTTACCGCCATGCTGCGTTATGCAGGTTTGACAGCAAACCCGGTTTTAGTAAGTACAAGGTCAAACGGAATTGCTTTATTCCCTAACAGAACTGCTTTTAATTATGTAATTGCTGCAGTTGAAACACCAAAAGGCAATATACTATTGGATGCAACTGAGAAGTTTTCAACTCCAAATGTTCTGCCTTTTAGAACTCTAAACTGGTTTGGAAGATTAATTAGAAAAGACGGTACCTCTGAAGAAGTTGATTTGATGCCTAAAAAACTTTCGAACGATATTGTTTTTATAAATTACAGTATTGATTCCGAAGGAAAGGTAACAGGTAAAACCAAAAGACAATGCAGTGATTATAATGCGATGATAACAAGAAAGAATGTTAGCTCACTTAAGGAGGAGGAATATTTAGAAAAACTCGAAAATGACAATAATAAAATTGAAATCAGCGAATATAGCAGAACAAATGAAAAAGATATTTTATTACCAATCATAGAAACATATTCTTTTACAGGTAATAATTTATGTGAACTAATTGGAGGTAAAATTTACGTTAGTCCTATGTTGTTTTTTACAAATGACAAAAATCCGTTTACTCAGGAAGTAAGAGAGTATCCTGTAGATTTTGGTTTTCCATATTCAGACAGATATAATATTACAATTCAAATTCCTGAAGGATTTACAGTAGAAACATTACCAACTCCGACTGTATTAACAATGGAAGATAATCTGGGAACTTTTAAATTTAATATTGCTGTAAACGAAAATACACTTCAATTGTCTATTGTACACCAAATTAATGAAGCAATTGTTTCAACTGAAAAATATGAAATGCTAAAAGAATATTATAAAGGAATGATTGCTAAAGAAACTGAAAAGATTGTTTTAAAAAAGATATAAGATGAAATTTGCGAATATAGTAATAATTGTTTTTTTATTTTTTGCGTGTTCAAATATCAAAGCTCAAAATTATGAACTAGGAAAAGTTACTGTTGCAGAACTCAAGGAAAAATCAAATCCAAAAGATACTACAGCACCTGCCGCAATTTTATTTAAAAAAGGAAGAACTTTTTTTACATACAATCAAAAAAATGGTTTTTCGGCAAACCATGTATATGAATTTAAAATTAAAATTTACAAAAAAGAAGGACTTAGTTGGGCTGATCAAAAAGTACGATTTTATATAGGTTATGAAAAGCTTAATGAAGATTGGGTTGAGTTTTCTAATGCAATAACCTATAATCTTGAAAACGGATCCATCGTTAGGACAAAACTCAATAATCAGGGGAGTTTTAAGAAAAATATAAATAAATATTGGAACGAAAGAATCATAACACTGCCTAATGTAAAAGTGGGTTCAATTATTGAGTACAAATACATTTTGAAATCAGAAAACATTACTAAACTTCCGGATTTTGATTTTCAATATAGAATTCCTGTAAATTATTTTGAATACAAAACGGAGATTCCTGAATTTTATATTTATAAACCAATTTTAATTGGAGGTCTGCCTATAGAATCAGATTCTAAATTTGCCAATGGAAGCCAAAATTATGAAAACGAACATAATCAAACCAATATATTGACGTACAGGCAAATTAATTCTTTTTACTCGGGAAAAGATATCCGGGCTTTGGTTGATGAGCCATATGTTAATAATATTGATAATTATAAGGGCAGTATTAGCCACGAGCTGGAAAGGGTTCGCATGCCGGAGCAGCCTGTTAAAGATTATTCCATTACATGGGAAGGTGTAGCTACTACAATTTTTAAAGATAAAGATTTCGGAGAACAACTTAATGAAAAAAACTTTTTGATTGATGAGGTAAAACGATTACTGATCAACGTTGAATCACAAAATGAAAGATTAAATGTTATTTTTAAATTCGTTCAGAACAGAATGAACTGGAATGAAGAAAATGGTTGTTACACAGATAAAGGAGTTGTAAAAGCCTACGCAGACCAAACCGGAAATGTGGCTGAAATCAATTTTATTTTAATCAATATGCTCAAATTGGCAGGTATAGAAACAAATCCTGTTTTGGTAAGTACTGTCGAACACGGTATACCGGTTTATCCAACAAGAACGGGTTTTAATTATGTTATCGCAGCTGCCGAAGTTGATGGTAAAGAAGTTTTATTAGATGCTTCACATAAATTTACATCACAGGATATTTTGCCGTTAAATGTTTTAAACTGGAAAGGAAGACTTATTAAAAAGGACGGAACTTCTCAGGAAGTAGATTTATATCCTAATGTTGTATCGAATGAATCATCAAATTTGATAGTAAAAATTGAAAATTCCGGAAAAATGGAAGGCATAATCAGGATTCGGAAAACAAATTATGAGGCATATAATTTCAGGATTAAAAATGCCAATAAATCCACAGAAAATTATCTCGAAAAATTAGAAGAAGATTTGGGTGGATTGAAAATTTCAAATTATTCAATTGAAAATAAAAAGACGAATTTATCAGATCCGGTTTTAGAAACTTTTAATTTTGTATCTGAGAATCAATCCGAAATTATTGGAGGTAAAATATTCATCAATCCTTTGTTGTTTTTTACAAGAACTAAAAACCCTTTTACTCAGGAAAAAAGGCAAATGGCGATTTATTTTGGATATCAGACACAGGAAAAATTCAATTTGAGTTTAGATATTCCGGAAGGCTATATGGTAGAATCAATGCCAAAGCCCATTCGAATCTCGTCTGAAGATAAAAAAATAGTTTTCATGTTAAATATTTCCAATCTGGGAAATAAAATTCAAATTGCAAGTACAAAAGAAATTAACAAGAGTATTTTTCCAGCAGATGAGTACGATGTCTTAAAAGATCTTTTTCAGAAAGCGATTATTAGCCAAAATGAGAAAATTGTACTCAAAAAAATATAATTATGGATTGAAAAATCAAGAACTAATCTGAGTTTTTCTTTCTGAATTATAAGACTATTCTTCGTATATTTTGTTTTTCAAACTCTTTTCGTTTTGTTTGTCAGTTATTTCTGCTTTAAAAATGCTGTTAAATTTTTATTTTTTACTTTTAAGTAAAAATCCCTAATCAGTTAATTTAACATCCTCAAATTTTGGCAAAGATAAACCATAATAATTACTTAGATGTTGTTGATAATGTTTGGACCTCTGCGAAGGAAAAAGGAATCATGCATATTAATTCTGAAGAACAAAGTTTTAATGGTGAAAAATTTACTATTAAAGGAAGAGATTTAATAAATTTTGGAACATGTGGTTATTTGGGTTTAGAAATGCATCCTGACTTAATAGCCAATTCAATCGAATTGACAAAGAAATTTGGTACGCAATTATCCATGTCCAGGGCATACATCCGTCCCACATACATTCAGGAGTTAGAGGAGTTAATGTCTCAAATATTTGATGGTAATAAAGTTATCTGCTATACCTCAACTTCAAATGCCCATATTTCTGTTATCGCTACAATTATCAAATCGGATGATTTAATAATACTCGATCAACAAGTTCATTTTAGCGTACAATTTCCTTGTAAAAACACCAAATTACAAGGTACAGAAGTAAAAATGGTCAGACATTCTGATTATGAAATGTTAGAGGAAATGATTCGTGAAAACTACAATAAATACAACCGAATTTGGTATATGGCGGATGGCGTTTATTCGATGCATGGCGATTTACCGGATACAGCTATTTTAAAAAATTTACTTGATAAATACCCGAAACTGCATTTGTATTTTGATGATGCACATGGGATGGGCTGGAATGGAAAAAATGGAGCAGGGTATATTTACGATCAACTGGGAATTAGTGAACGTATTGTTTTAATATCAACACTTGCCAAAGGCTTTGGCTGTGTTGGAGGAACGGCCATTTTTGCGGATCCTGAAATGTATCGAAGAACGGATGTTTTTGGGGGGCCATTAAGTTATTCTCACCCATTATCTCCTGCAAATGTAGGTGCAGCAATAGCTTCTGCAAAAATTCATCTATCCAATGATATTTATACGTATCAATCAGAATTAAAAGAATTGATGAATTACATGAATATGAGATTGAAAGAAAAAAATCTCACAAATATTTCTTCTCCCGATTCTCCTATTTATTTTATTGGAAGTGGGTTAAATAAAGTAACACGTAATTTTGTTCATCGCATTTTACAAGAAGGAATCTATGTAAACACGGCTATGTTTCCCGTGGTTCCTAATGATAAATCAGGTTTGAGATTTACACTGACCCGTCACAACACAAAAGCTGATATTGACTTGCTTACAGATGCAATGGAGTATCATTTACCCAAGGCTATTGAAGAAGAAGGGGATAGTATTGAAAGGGTATATAAAGAGTTTGGATATCGTTTGCAGAAAAATGAAAATAATTCATTAGTTGAATCAACAAATAATTCGAACTTAGTTGTTGAAGAATATACAACAATACATGATATAAATGCAGCGGATTGGAATTTGATGTTTAAAGATAGAGGAAACATTACCCATTCAGGAATGCAGGCTATGGAAGAAATTTTTTCCAATAATGAGAAACCGGAAGAGAATTGGAGTTTTCATTATATTATAGTTAGAGACAAGGAAGGTAAAATAGTATTGTCTACATTTTTTACAGGGGCTATTTATAAAGATGATATGGTAGCACAAGAAAATGTGTCAAAACAAATAGAAGATGTACGTATGGGTGATCCATATTATCTATGCTCAAAAACATTAGCCATGGGCTCTCTATTTTGTGAAGGTGATTTTATTTATGTAGATATTAAACATCCTGAATGGAGAAATTCAGTTAACCATTTATTTGATTTTGTTTCAAAAGTAAAAAAAGACATTGATGCAACGGCAGTTATTTTTAGAGATTTTGAAGAAGGGAATGTTTTAAACCAAATAATAGAAGATGAAGGCTATGCTAAAATGCGAATGCCAAATACTAATGTCATTAAGAATCCTAAGTGGGAAACCACCAATGATTTAATGACATTAATAAAATCCAGTAAAAAACGAGATAACATTAAACAATATGCTATCAGACATCTTGATAAATTTGATGTTAAAATCAAAAATCAAATAACAGATGAGGAGGCAGTTCAATATTTTGATTTATTTGAAAACGTCAAAAATGCCAATTACTCATTTAACTTTTTTCAATATCCTAAAAAAATGGCTAAAGTTCTTTCTAAATATGAAGAATGGGAATTTATTGAAATTAGCCTAAAAGAAAATAATCAGGTAGTGGCTGTCATCTTTGGGCATATTGGTGATGATCACTATTGTCCTTTGATCGTTGGATTAGATTATGATTATATTAACACCCATCATATATATAAGCAAGCCATGTTTCAAATGGTGAAAAGAGGAAACGACCTAAATAAAAAAATTACTTATTTGGGGTTGACTGCTGATTTTGAAAAGCAAAAATATTTAGCTTTGACTGTTCCTACATGGGCTTATCTAAAAGTAGATGAAACATATAACCTGGAATTAATTGAGTCGTATTCGAACGTATAATTGAATAATAGTAAGATACCAAAAACAAATCTTGATATGAAAGAAGTAGAAAATGATTTTATTAAATTTTGGATAGAAGATAATATTCTATATTCTCAATTTAAAAAACCAACTGATGGTACTATTGAAAACATAAAAGCTATAATTGATTTACGCACTAAAATATCAGATAATAAAAAGCAATATTGGTGTTATGATTTTAATGGAATTAAATCATATGATAAAGATGCACGTGATTATGCTGAAAAAAATGGGCAGGAACACTTAGCTGCATGCGCGGCAGTATTAAATTCTCATATTTCAAAATTTATCCTTAATGCATTTATGACATTGAAAAAACCCATAGTTCCTTTAAAAGGTTTTACCAAAAAAAACGAGGCAGTTAATTGGCTAAACGAATTAAAGAAAAAAAACGAACAGATTTAATCAATCGGAATTAGTTACCATGAAAAAGAAAGCGATTGAATGGCTTTGGAAATAAAAGCAAAAACAAACAAAAAGTAAGTTTTTAAAATTGTTGCTTTTTGACAACTTTTTCCTAAAAAAATATGTAAATTAGTTAGATAAAATGAAACTATAAATTAAATGACTAGACTAGAAGAAATATTAGCTTTAGTTCGTTCAATCAATGCAGATGAGTTTCAAGAACAGGTTACAACGGGAAATAGTTTAGATGATGTTCATAAAGAGTTACTTTTTTTGGCTGAAAAAATTGAATCTAAAAAGAAAAGAACCGATGTTATCATTGAACATATCTCAAATTGTTATGCCGGAGATTTTTTTAATTATTTACCTATCTCAGAAAATCAGGATGAATTAGATGTTTTCTGCATGGGATTTAATACCTACATTGAAGAACTAAAATCAGTGATGGTTTCTAGGAATTTATTAAAAACTACTAATAAAAAACTAGTCGAAGAAAAGAAACGTTCTGAACAATTAGCCATGGCAAGAGATGAATTCCTGTCAAGTATGAGTCATGAAATTCGTACACCACTTAACGGTATTTTGGGATTTACGGATTTATTGTTAAAAAACCCTTCTTTAGATGCTGACAGTAAAAAGCAATTAGACTATATAAAAATGTCAGGAGATGTTCTTCTTGTGATTATCAATGATATTTTGGATTTAGCAAAAATTGAATCGGGACAAATTACACTCTATGAAAAACCCTTCGATTTATCAAAACTGATTCAGCTGATTTACGATACTTTTTCTACTAAAATAGAGGGTAAAGCGATAGATTTTAAAATTGAAATTGATGAAAAAGTTCCTGTAATACTTAATGGTGATTCTATTCGGGTTTCCCAGATATTATTTAATTTGATTAGTAATGCCGTAAAATTTACCCCTGTAAAAGGGAAAATCAGGTTAAAAATTAAATTTGATAATGAAGACGAAGAGTTTCATTATATAAAAGTGACTGTAAAAGATTCCGGAATAGGAATTCCTTCGGATAAGATAGGTGTTATTTTTGATCCATTTATTCAATTAACCAATGATACGGCAAGAAAATATGGAGGCACAGGATTAGGATTGACCATTATCAAGAAAATTATTACTATTATGAATGGCGAAATCCATGTGAAAAGTAAAGTTGATGTTGGTACGAAATTTACAGTAAACTTACCTTTTGCGAAAGAAAATACTAATTCAGTAGATTTAAATTTAATTATAGATAAAGATAAATCGGCCATTTTTGTCAATACCAGCGAAAGAATAAAAGTCCTTTTAGCAGAAGATAACCATATTAATCAAATTTTGGTACAAAAACTGCTTTCAAAATTTAATTTTGAATGTGTTACTGTAGAGAATGGTAGTTTAGCGGTTGAGGCAGTTATTCATGAAAATTTTGATGTTATTTTGATGGATATAATGATGCCGATAATGAATGGATATAAAGCTGCTTCGATCATCCGTAATTTGAAAGACAAGACAAAAAAAAATATCCCAATTGTAGCATTAACAGCAGTTGTGACAGGCTCTGTTATTGAAGCTTGTTCTTCTGTAGGAATAGAGAAATATTTGTCCAAACCTTTCGAGTCAGAAGAGTTGTATAATATTATAACCGAATTAGTTCATAAATAAGATAATATTTAAAGTAAATAAATAGTAATATAATAGTAATGAATTTAAAAAATGCACAATTAGACGTCGATACCTGGATCAAAGAACACGGCGTTCGCTACTTCAACGAACTCACAAATATGGCCCAGCTTACCGAAGAAGTAGGTGAAGTTGCCCGAATTATTGCGCGTCGCTACGGAGAACAATCAGAAAAAGAAAGTGATAAAAATAAAGATCTAGGAGAAGAATTAGCCGATGTGGTTTTTGTGGTTTTATGTTTAGCGAATCAAACCGGAATCGATTTGCAGGCTGCTTTTGATAAAAAAATGGATTTAAAGTCCGTTAGAGATAAAGACCGTCACAAAAACAACGATAAATTAAAATAATTGTGAAATATTAATGGTGAATTTTGAATTATGAATGAGGAGTGGTAAATTGCGCGCTCGAATTATGTTACCCATATTCGCAACTCATAACTAAAATCATGAATTTAAAATTAAGCACGAATTCACAATTCACAATTGACAACTCACAATTAAATATTACAGGATCAAAAAGCGAAACCAATCGGTTATTGTTACTGAAAGCTTTATTTCCAAATATCACTTTAGCAAATACTTCTAATTCGGATGATAGTGAAGTCATGCAAAAAGCTTTGATTGGCCATGACGAAATTGTAGATATACATCATGCAGGAACTGCGATGCGTTTTTTAACAGCCTATTTTGCTGTAAATGAAGGCAGAGAAGTAGTAATGACAGGTTCCAGCAGAATGCAGGAGCGTCCGATAAAAATTCTGGTTGAAGCTTTGGCACAATTAGGAGTTGATATATCGTATGAAAAAGAAGTTGGTTATCCGCCAATTCGAATCAAAGGAAAAAAAGTTACAGCTTCAAAAGTAAGTTTAGCAGCAAATGTAAGCAGTCAGTATATTTCAGCTCTTTTATTAGTGGCTTCAAAATTGAAGAATGGTTTAGAGCTTACTTTAGAAGGCGAAATTACCTCAATTCCATATATCAAAATGACTTTGGCTTTGCTAAATGATTTAGAGATCAAAACCAGTTTTGAAGGAAATGTAATTAAAGTTTATCCAAAAGCTGATGTTCCTTCAAAAGAAATGACCGTAGAATCAGATTGGAGTTCGGCATCATACTTTTTTAGCTTAGTGGCTTTATCTGATGCAGCTTCGATTACATTGAGCAGTTATAAAGAAAATAGTTTACAAGGGGATTCTGCTTTAGTTTCTATTTATGAGAAAATGGGTGTTCAGACTACCTTTCAAAATAATAAAATGACTTTGGTAAAACAAAAGGATTTTAAATTTGAAGCAGTTAATTTTGATTTGAACAATACGCCGGATATTGCACAAACAATTGTAGTTACTTGTTTAGGTTTAGGGATTGGATGTCATTTAACAGGCCTTCATACACTTAAAATTAAAGAAACAGACAGACTTGAAGCGCTTAGAATCGAACTGACAAAATTAGGTGCAAATATTTCGGTTACTAATGACAGCTTAACTTTGGGACTTTCTGATACGATTAATCCTAATGTAAAAATTGCTACCTATAATGATCATCGTATGGCAATGGCGTTTGCTCCTTTAGCGACCAAAGTGCCTATTATTATCGAAAATGCTGAGGTAGTTTCAAAATCATATCCTGATTTTTGGGATGATTTAAAAGAATTAAACTTCGAAATTTCAGAATTGTAATTTGTTTAAACCATATAAGAAATATAAGTTCATTTAAACTGAATGTCTAAAAAAGAGCTTAGAGTTGTATAGCCTCCAGTTTTAACTGGAGGTTTTTTTGTGATCTTTTTTTTCGGCTTTAGCCAAATAATTACGTTTTCAATTCTTAAAGAATCCAAATTAAATGAACTTATATTTCTTATATGCTGAAAAAAGACAATAAACTTCATTTTTAATCAACCCAAACCATCAGTAAATCAACGACTTTTGAAAATAAACAACAAAACACTTGACAACGCCTGTCTCACAATCGTATATTTGCACACGATTTATAATTTTAGATATAAAAATCTAAATTCTACATTCTAAAATCAACAATTCAAATATGAAATTATCACATTTTCAGTTTAATTTACCGAAAGAACTTTTAGCCGAATTTCCAGCAGAAAACAGAGACGAATCACGTTTAATGGTTATTGACCGTAAAAAACAAACCATAGAGCACAAAATGTTTAAAGATGTTATCAATTATTTTGATGATGGAGACGTTTTAATTCTTAACAACACTAAAGTTTTCCCTGCACGTTTGTATGGAAACAAAGAAAAAACAGGAGCAAGAATTGAGGTTTTCTTATTAAGAGAATTGAATTCAGAGCAACGTCTTTGGGACGTTTTGGTTGATCCGGCCCGTAAAATCAGAATTGGTAATAAACTTTATTTTGGTGATGACGATTCGTTAGTTGCTGAGGTAATTGATAATACAACTTCTCGTGGCAGAACTTTACGTTTCTTATACGATGGATCTTACGAAGAATTCAGAAATAAACTGACAGAACTTGGAGAAACTCCAATTCCAAAATACATCAACCGTGAAGTAACTCCGGAAGATGCCGAAAGATATCAAACTATTTATGCTAAAGAAGAAGGAGCTGTTGCCGCACCAACTGCAGGGTTGCACTTCTCTAAACATCTTTTGAAAAAATTAGAAATCAAAGGAGTAAATTTTGCTGAGGTAACATTACACGTTGGTCTTGGGACTTTTAATCCGGTTGAAGTTGAAGATTTATCTAAACACAAAATGGATTCTGAGGAGCTAATTATTAAACAGGAAGCTTGTGATATAGTAAATGCAGCCAAAGCAAATAAAAAGCGTATTTGTGCAGTAGGAACTACTTCGATGCGTGCCATTGAAAGTTCTGTATCCTCTCAAAGTACTTTAAATCCTTATGAAGGCTGGACAAATAAATTTATTTTCCCTCCTCATGATTTTAGTATTGCAAATTGTATGATTACAAATTTCCACACACCAAAATCAACATTGTTAATGATGATTTCAGCATTTTGTGGTCACGATTTAATGAAAAGAGCATACGATGAAGCGATTAAAGAAGAATATAAATTTTATTCTTACGGAGATGCAATGTTAATCATCTAAGCTAAAAAACATATAGATTTAAAAAACCTGTCAGTGATGACGGGTTTTTTGTTTTAAAATTAGGGCGTATTACGGGCTATTCATTACAAGTTTTGCAATAAAAACCAAGTAATACAAGCACTTAGGAAGCTTCCATTGGTCGCTTCCTCGTTGCAGTATCATCGCAAAAGCTTTCCATTTCTATCCCTAACGCAAAATATAAATTCCAAAGAGCAAAGGAAAAGAGTAAAATCCGTTTTCATCCGCGTTTTCGCAATAGCGAATCTGTTTCATCCGCGTATCAATTTTTATTTTAACAACGCCCGAACCTGAAACTTGAAACCTGAAACAAAAACAAACTTTTAGAGCATTTTTTGTTATTTTTACCGCACAAAACAAAAACAATGATTTTTCAAAATACACGTGAGTTTGCACAACAACTCGATTCAGAAGACATTTTAAATCACTATCAGGACCAATTTATTTTTCCTAAAGTAAACGACAAACGCGTTATTTATTTTACAGGGAACTCTTTGGGTTTACAGCCAAAACGAACCAAAGCTTATGTAGATGAAATAATGGATGACTGGGGAAATCTTGCCGTTGAAGGTCATTTTTATGCTGAAAAGCCCTGGTGGGATTATCAGGAAAGATTTGCAGGACCATTGAGTAAAATTGTTGGTGCCTTACCTTCAGAAGTTACGGTGATGAATACTTTAACAGTAAATCTTCATTTGCTGATGGTTTCATTTTATCAGCCAACAGCAACACGTTATAAAATTATCTGCGAAGAAAAAGCATTTCCTTCAGATCAGTATATGTTTCAAAGTCAGGTTCATTTTCATGGTTACAAACCAGAAGATGCAATTGTAGAAATTAAACGTCGTGAAGGCGAACATAATATTCGTCTGGAAGATGTTTTGGCAAAAATTGAAGAGGTTGGTGATGAATTGGCCCTGGTTTTAATTGGAGGAGTAAATTATTATACAGGACAGGTTTTTGATATAAAAACCATTACCGCTGCCGGCCAGAAAGCAGGCGCAAAAGTAGGCTGGGATTTAGCGCATGCCGCAGGAAATATTAAATTAGAACTTCATGATTGGAATGTAGATTTTGCCGCTTGGTGCAGTTATAAATATATGAATTCAGGACCAGGAAATGCTTCCGGCTGTTTTGTGCATGAAAAACATCATAATAATCCCGATTTACCTCGTTTTGCAGGTTGGTGGGGACATAATAAAGAACGCCGTTTTAAAATGGAACCAGTTTTTGATCCGGTTAATGGAGCAGGAGGCTGGCAAATTAGTAATTTGCCGGTACTTTCATTAGCACCATATTTAGCTTCGGTTGAAATGTTTGCTGAAGTTGGAATGGACGTGTTGATTGCAAAAAGAGATAAAATTACTTCTTATCTTGAATTTATTTTACACGAAATCGATAAAGAAGTAAATAGTAGTTTCGAAATTATCACACCTTCCGATCCGAATGAAAGAGCTTCTCAATTATCTGTTTTTTTGCATGGGGAAGGAAGAAGTTTGTTCGATTATTTAATGAAAAACGGAGTTATTACAGATTGGCGAGAACCTAACGTAATTCGTTTAGCTCCGGTTCCGTTGTATTGTTCTTATGAAGATATGTATGATTTTGGTCAAATTCTTAAAAAAGGAATTCTCGGAAAATAATTGTCAATCATCTAATTCTGTAATCTTTTAACTAAATCATATAACACATCTGCAATATCTTCTGGTTTACTTTGTATAGGTTATAATTTAAAAGCCAGCAATCATGAAAGTATTATATGTATTATTAGCGGCCTTGAGTATCGTGTCTTGCCAGAATCAGGATAAAATGGATATTAATAAAGCGAAACAAGCTAGTATTGATTCGATGAAAGTTGAAATTAATAAACAAAAAGTTATTGATTCTATGAAAGTAGAGATGGCTAAATTGGAGAAAGAAAAAGAGGATGCTAAAGCTGAAGCTCGAAAAGTGGTTATAGTAAATCATCAGGCTGATGGGACAGCAACGACAACAACCAAAAAGAAAGGCTGGAGTTCTACTGCTAAGGGAGCTGTAATTGGTGCCGGAGTTGGTGCTATTACCGGAGCTGCCATTAGCAAGAAAAAAGGTGAAGGAGCTATAATTGGCGGTTTGGCCGGAGCCGGAGTTGGTGCCGGAACAGGTGCCATTATTGATGGCAGCAAGAAAAAAGAATAGACTCAATAGTTAAATATAAAAACCCCGGATTAAATTTAATTCGGGGTTTTCAGTTTTAGAGATGTTCGGGAACTTTAATTCCTGTTAGTTCAAGTTTATAAGAATTAAATTGTTCCTTAATCTGTTTGAGGTCAGTCTTAAAATATATAGTTGATTCAAATAAATTTTGATAATATTCAATACCTTCAAAAAGATTAGATTTAAAAGTATTCCATTTTTTTAACTGATTAGAAGTAACTTCTTCTGAGATATTTTCGATTTCATTCCTGAAATAATCCAAATACATTTTTAATTCTTTTACCAATACATTTGGACGATTTAAAGTTCTCAAAACAGATTTGTTTCCATAGATATGTTGCAGCATTTCTTTTAATGAAACTTCCTGATCAAAATAAGCCATATTTGGTCCAGGGCAAATCACAACACCTTGTGCCTGACCTTTTATTTTAATATCATTTTCTAAGTAAGAAGCATTGGCCAAACCTACACACAAACAGGATTTCTCTGTAATTTGAGTTTTCGTTCTTTGATAAGCTGAAACTGAAATAGTATGTTTTGAATTTTCTAATTCGTTCAGTTTTATATCCTGATATTTTTTTGAAGCAGTACAAATTCCCGTCGGATCATATTCTTTGCTTAAAGCCAAAAAACGTTTCGGGCAAGAACTTCCGGCTTTATTTTCCTGAATCCGTTTTTGCTTTAAAACCTCATTTGTTGTTCCTCTTAAAGTGTTGAAAGGAACACCTAACGGCGAAATATGACTTAAATATAAATCTTCTTCTTTAGCATTTATCAATAATTTTCTTGTTTCCCGATCTACGGAAGTTGCCTCCGGAACTAATAAAAACGGAGTTCCCCATCCGACAGAATCAACCTGATATGTGTCTAATAGAAATTCATGTTCTTCTGAAGTTCCTACACCGCCCTGAACAGTGATTTTTGTTGCCAAAGGCTGTTCAGGAAAAAATATGTTTTTTTGCTGTAGCGCCTTAATCATCAATTCGTGGGATGAGTGTATCAGCTGTTCTTTTTTTTGCTTGAATTCTTCTAAAATAGTTCCTAATAATAATCCTTCGGTAGCAAATGCATGTCCGCCGCAATTTAATCCGGATTCGATACGATATTCTGAAACCCAAAGCCCTTTTTTAGCTAAAAAATTTCCCTGAATCATCGCAGATCTAAAATCGCTGACTTTAAGAATGATTTTCTTTTTTAGTTGATTGTTTTGATTTGGATAAAAATCAGTAAAATTTTCAAAATAACTGTAAAGTCTCGGATTCATTCCTGCAGAAAGAACAACAGAAGAATCAAGGTTACTATTTGCAAAACCTCTTAGGGCTGCATGGGCATCATTAAACTCAATTGGAAGCTGTGTTTTTTTATCGAAATTATCTTTGTCAAGTTTAGTCATAATATTTACATCAATAGAACCTGGAGAAAGATGTGATTCGATAAAATGCTGAATGTTTTCCCTGAAAGAAATTCCATCATCCAATAAATTCTGAAAACCTTTTTTAATGTCAGAAGTATTAGGCAGCATCGCCATAAAATTTTCTAAAGCAGCTTTGCTTTCCGCTAATTCTGTTTTAAAGCTTTCGAATTTCTGTTTTACAATTTTGTCAACTAAGTTTAAATAAGAAGTAATTCGTTCAGCTCGATAATCTTGTATTTTTTGACTGATTTCCTGATAGGGCTGATTGAATTTAGTACTGTAAAAAAGCCTCATTTTTTCAATTAAATCATCATCAGCGATTGAGATTACTGATGAAATGCCATATTGTGCAACTCGAATCGGACTGTCAATAGTATAAGCAAGCCCCATTACCGGAATATGAAAAGTGTGTAAAGATAATTTTGTCATTTGTTTTTAAATTGAAAAAACAAATGTTGTAAAAATATATATATCAAAATATGATATATGTCAGGTTTTAAAATAGTTGAAAATGCCTGTCGAAAAAAGCTTGCCGCGAATTACACGAATTGCCACTAATTTCTATTTGTAGTGACTTAAAAATAATTCGTAAAAACTCGTGTAATTTGTGACGAAAAACTATATCAAAATTTTCTTCAAAGATTCGGCTATACTACGCCATAAAAAATTATAAAATGATTTCTCCTGAATCCGGTCTAATTCAACCGATGCCTTTTTTGCTTTATCGTCCGAGTCATTTTTCAGGATTAAATTGGCAACAGCAGTTTTTAATTTTGCTTCTTTTTCCGGATTTTTCTTTTTGTAAAGTTTCACCTTTAAATCATCATAAACCAAAAACGCATTTCCTGTGGCGCTATTATCATTTCCATAAAAATTAAAATTGTATGTTTTAAAAGTTCCTGTAAAAGAGGTGTTTATGTAAGGTCTTGTGAATTTTGCAAGGGCTGCAACATCAAAATTAGAAACTCTTCCCTGAATGTGAAAGCTATCTTTTAAATCTAAAACATTAAAATTCCAATTAACATGCAAAGGCGAATTTTTCATGAACTGACAATCAATATTGATTTTTACATCGTTAGCTTTTTTTAATCCAAAACCACTTTGAATATTATTGGCCTGAAGATTAAAATGATCAAAAGTTAAAATCCCGGGACCTTTAGAAAAATCAATTTCCTCCTCATAAACCAATTTTGATTTTCGGATTTGCAAAGAATCAATTTTCATCGGAAATTTGATTCTTCGCAATAAAGCATTGTAGAGATATTTTTTGCTTAAATCGTCTTTTGGCATTTTGCTGCGGTAAATATTAGCATCAAAATGATCCATAACTACTGAGGAAGCGTTAAGGAAAAAACGATCATTTTTGAAACCCCATTTCAGATTATTGATATTGGCAGAATTTAATTTCAAAGTATAAATGTCTTTTTCTTTTTCAAGTTTTCCAATAAAAACTTTTCGGGAGTAAGCTGGTAAAACCGATAATTTATTGATTTTTAGAAAGTTGTTTTCGGTAATGATTTTGCCAATATTGATATGATAAAATGAACTTGGCTTGTAATAAAGACTATCACAAATCAAAGTGTATTTTTCATAGTGAAGCGGGATTTTTTCTTTCAGCGTTTCATCTGTAATTAAAATCCCTTCAAGCTTCAAAATGATTTTTTTGACATTTAGAATCGGTTTGTTTGTTTTTAATGAAACAACATCCACAGCTCCATCATTAAGATAAATGTTTGAAACGGCTATTATTTTTCGGAACGGTTCAATAATTTGGGTCTGAATACTTTTGCTGTTATTCAGAAGTTTTTCATTTTTTTTATATAAAATGATCCGTGGTTTATTTATGATTATGCTTTCGGCCTGGATAATATCATGAAAGGCTAAATCCCAAATATTAAAATGTTTGACAGTAACAGATTCAATTTTAGAGTAGAGTCCGTTTTTACTATCTTTAGGCTCGTTTTTTGGATGAACCAACAATGTCGTTGCATGGATATTTCTGGACCATAAATCCACTTCAATTTTTTCGTAATTGATGTGATATGCTGTTTTATTTTTTTCGTGAATGATAATTGGTAATTGTTTTTTTATCCAATAATTGAGACCAATATTGACTAAAATCACAAAAAGAAAGACTGAAATTACACCGATTGCTATTTTTTTATAGATTGACATTTATCGTATTGGTTTTAAATACATAAATTTAGACTTTTAAAAACGCTGTTTCTTATATGATTATATCTTTAAGTTACATCATTAGTTAATTCGGTTATTGTTTTATACTTTTTGAATATGAGAAAAATTAAAAAGATCCTATTGGTTTTATTACTATTAATCATTATCCTCGGAATAGGTTTGTGCGGTTATATATTTCATCTGAAACCTAAATATGAAGGGGAATTACAGCTAAAAAATCTACAGAAAGAAACGACTGTTTATTTTGATGATTTTGGGGTTCCTCATATTTATGCTGATTCTGAAAAAGATGCGATGACTGCTTTAGGATATGTTCATGCGCAGGAAAGATTATGGCAAATGGAATTATTACGACGTATTGCGCCTGGAAGATTGTCTGAGATTTTTGGATCGGTAGCGCTTAAAAATGATAAATTTTTCTCCGGAATTGGTATTGAAGAAGCTTCGGTGAAAGCCATATCCAAATTAGACAAAAACACCCTGAGTTATCAATTGACTATGGCATATTTAGATGGAATTAATCAATATCTAGAAGAAGGTGTTACGCCGCTCGAGTTTACTTTAGTGGGCGTGAAAAAAGAAAAATTTACGATAAAAGATGTTTATAATATTTTCGGATATATGTCTTTTAGTTTTGCAATGGCTCAAAAAACAGATCCGTTACTCACAGATATCCGCAACAAATATGGTGCTGAATATTTGAAAGATTTAGGAATTGAAGGAGAGTTCAATACAACACAGCTTAAAAGCTCAAAAGAAAATTTAGAAGAGTATACAACGATCGCAAAATCGGTAGCGGCTTTGTTGGATAAATCCCCGATTCCGCCATTTGTTGGCAGTAACAGCTGGGTGCTCGGACCAAATAAAACAAAAAGCGGAAAAGTGATTTTTGCCAATGATCCGCATATTGGATTTTCGCAGCCCGGAACCTGGTACGAAGCACATTTGGTAACGCCCAATTATGAATTGTATGGTTGTTATCTTGCTGGAACCCCGTTTCCGTTATTGGCACACAATCGCGATTATGCTTATGGTTTGACAATGTTCGAAAATGATGATATTGATTTTTATCAGGAAGTGAATAAAACGGGAGATTCAAATTTGTATCAGACGCCAACTGGTTTTAGTGCGTATGAAATCAGAAAAAAAACAATCAAGGTAAAAGATACTTCAGATGTGGTTTTGACTATTAAATCGAGTCGCCACGGACCAATTATGAATGGTTTACTGGAACGTTTAAAAAGTAAAAAACCAATCGCGATGTCATGGACGTATACACGGGAACCTATTCAGATTTTGGATGCTGTTTATGGGCTTTCACACGCTAAAAGCAAGGATGATTTCAGAAAAGCAGTTCAATTAGTTGCAGCTCCGGGATTGAATGTAATGTACGGCGATGCCAAAGGAAATGTAGCATGGTGGGCAACTGGAAAGCTTTACAAACATAATAAAGGCGTAAATTCTTTTTTTATTTTAGATGGTGCGAGCGGTAAAGATGATATTGTGGAATATTTGGATTTTTGTAAAAACCCATCTGCTGAAAATCCAAAATGGGGATATGTGTATTCGGCAAATAATCAACCGGAAGCGATTGACGGCTATCTATATCCGGGATATTATTTACCTGAAGATCGTGCTAAAAGAATCTCAGCAATATTAGAACCGAAATCTGATTGGGATAAAGAAGCAATTAGTAAAATGATTTATGATAATGTTTCACCTGTTGTAGCCGGCACTGTTAAAAGTTTGATTTCAAACGTAAATAATAGTTCGCTTTCTGCGGAAGAAAAACAAGCAATCACAGTTTTGAAATCATGGAACGGAACTCATAATATCGAAGATGTGGCTCCAACAATCTACACTAAATGGATTTATCTGTATTTGAAAAACACGTTTGAAGATGAAATGGGGGAAGATAATTTTAATTTGTTTTTAGGAACCAGTATCGGTAAACAAGTAATCGCCAGACAAGTCACAAATGAAAATTCGGTTTGGTGGGATAATATCAAAACTAAAAACATAAAAGAGACGAGAAGTGAAATTATTTCGGCATCATTTCATCAGGCGATTACAGCACTTCAAAAACAATTAGGAAACTCTGTTCCTGATTGGACCTGGGGGAAAGTGCATACCGTTGAACACGAACATCCGTTAGGAAAAGTAGCTGCACTGCGAAAATTATTTAATGTTGGGCCTTTTGCTGATCCGGGGTCAAATGAGGTGATTAACAATCAGTTTTTTGGGTATAATGATGATGGGAAGTATTATGTAAAAGGCGGACCATCAACAAGAAGGATTGTCGATTTTTCGGATATAGAAAACAGTTGGAGCATTTTACCAACCGGACAATCCGGAAATCAATTTAGTAAACATTACAACGATCAGGCAAAAATGTACAATGCAGGCAAGTTCAGAAAAATGAAACTTAACAAAGAAGAAATTATAAAGACTTCAACCAAACTGGTTTTGAAGCCGAAAAAATAAAAATTACAGGTTTCAAATTAAAAACCTCTTAACCTTTGCATCTCTGAACCTTAAAAAAGCGAGATAAAAGTTTTAAACTTTTATCTCGCTTTTTTATTTAGCCATTATGTATTTGCCCATAACAATATCTTTAGCATATATTTCCAGATTGGTACTAAGTGCCTTATTGGTAGTCATGATATTTGTAGTTTGGTAAATGCTGTCTTTTTGATATGCTTTTAACAGTGTTTCTAATTCTACTTCGTCATGAAACGCAAACATATTATAAACGGCATCTCTGAAGTTTTTAAAATTGATAGTTTCTGTTATTTCCATGGTTTTTTGATCATTCCATTTCTCTTTCGAAGCCGTTTCGTTTATTTTACTTAAACAATAATCAATAAAATACGTTTTGTAATTGGCAGCTTCAATGATTTTGTTGATTATAATTGTATTTTGTTGGGTTGGCATAGGTATTACTTTCGAATATGTTTGAGAAATACCAGGACATGAAATAAACATAATTAGTAGTAAAGCTAAAAAGGAATGCTTTTTTAAATTCTTCATAGATTATTTTCAAAATTGCTTATAGCTTTAATGCTATAAATTGGGTTGATCCGGGATTATAAAATCAGTTTTTTGGGCAGCGCTAAAATAGTATTTTTTGTTGAAAATGCTCAATTGTAAAATGACTTTCAAATAAAAAAAAACTTCGATAATTACAGTTTTTCATTTGTATCATCGGAGTTCACAGGATAACGATTATCATAAGAGGATTCGTCAGCTTTTGTTTTATTTTCTTGAGCTTCGCATTGCTTTTACGATTTTCAGGTTTTTATCTTTAGATAATTTTTGATATTCTTCAGTTTCCATTCCGAAAAGGGCAATTTTTCCGTTTTCATTATTATGAATACCCCAGCCATATCGCTTGGTTAAAGGTGAAGCACGCAAACAGGCTTGCCCTTTTGAAAAGAATTTTTCACGGGCTTCGTTATATTCTGATTTAGTTAAATCATTCCTGTCTGCAAAAACCTGAAACAAAACATCATCTGAAGAATATTTATAAGGATTACTGCTTATCATTTCAAACTCAATATTGGCAATAGTTTTTGCATTGCCTTTTTGTTTTGGAATTTCGCCACTCGTAGCAGGACTATCTTCTGCAACTTCTATAAAAGTGTTTTCGTAGTTTGTAGTGTGAACTTTCATCTGAATTTAGTTATAAATTGATAAAATATTATTTTAACCCGTTGGGTGTAATTCAAAACAGGTGTCATCCTGAGCGGAGTCGAAGGCTTTTTAGATGAAAGGGCTTTGACTCCGTCTCAGCTTGACAATGATTTCTGGAAATATGAAGATGTTTTACTCAAATTTATACTTTGATCTATTTGTTTTCATCAATTACACTTCAACGGATTATTTATACTAAAATAATGATTTCCAAATAAAAACTCCAATAGAATAGATTCAAATCTGTACTATCGGAGTTAACTCAATAACAATTATTGTTTTATTATTTTTTGGAAATTTCTGCTAATATTTTTTTTCCGCTTTCATTTTTCGGATCAAGTTCTATGGATTTTTTGTAATTCACAATCGCCAATTTTGTATTTCCGTCTTTCAAATAAGCTTCACCCAAACTATCATAAACATTTCCTGATTTAGGGAAAGTCTCTACATTTATTTTGAAAACTTCTATAGATTCTTTCGTTTTTCCGGTTTGCAATAACTGATATCCCACACTATTCATGTCGTCTTCTTTAATGCCGTAAGCAGGATCTTTTTTTAGCTTGTTATAGGTATTCACACCATTTGCAGTTCCTTGCTCTGTAAATACATCTAACAATTCGAAAGCCAATGATTTTTTAGGCTGATTAAAAGGCTGATTATATAGAATAGCACGAATAGCATCGTTCATTTCGCCTAGAACGGTTCCTCCTGTATTGTTTAATAGAACAACGAGATTTTTATCAGCAGGAACGCGAGAAATAATAGTGTTAAAGCCATTAATGCCGCCGCCATGTTCAATAATTTTTAATTTGCCTTTATCTCCATTATTAACCTCATTTATAAACCATCCGTACCCATAATAATTATCCCATGCTTTTATATAAGGTTTGAATAAAGATTCCATACTTTTTTCCGAAAGTAACTGATTGGTATAAAGTGCCTGATCCCAAAGGTATAAATCTTCTACAGTAGAATATAAAGATCCGGCTGCATATGGAATACTCATGTCAAGATAAGGAGCGTTAATGATTTTTTTGCCTTGTTTTTCATAACCTGCTGCTCTCTTTTTTAAGATAACCTCGCCATGATCATAACCTGTATTTGACATTTTTAAAGGTGTTAAAATAGTTTCCTGTAAATATTGCTCGTATGATTTACCAGAAACTTTTTCAATAATATATCCTAATAAAAAATAACCTGAATTGCTGTAGCTGAATTTTTCACCCGGCGTAAAGTCAAGTGGTAAATTTTCGAATGTTTTTACAAATTCTTCCGGAGTATAAGGATCCCGGCTTTTTTCTTTCAGGAAATTGGGAGCTGAAGTATAATTTGGAATTCCGGATGTATGTGTAAGCAAGTGCTGAACTGTTATTTTGTCTCCCGTTGCTTTTGGGTAATTCGGTAAATAAGTTGTAATAGGGACATCTAATTTTAGTTTGCCTTCTTCGGCCAGTTTAACAATTAAGAATGCCGTAAATTGTTTGCTGATAGAACCTAATCTAAATTTGGTATCAGGCTGGTTCTGGATATCCCATTCCATATTAGCCTGACCATATCCTTTTTTGAAAATGATTTTTCCGTGTTCTGCAACAAGTGCAGATCCGTTGAATTGCCCATATTCATTATATTTGCTTAAGAGCTGGTCAATTTGGGCTGCTTTGTCTTGTGCAGTAACTGTAAAGGTAAACAGGTGAACTATAAAACACACTGCGATTAGTTTGATTGATTTTTTCATGGGTATTTGCTTTTTGATTTGATGATTGAAACTTCATAAAAAACTGTAATCTAATTTGTTAAACGAATTTACAAAATTAAATGTCTGATTATTTCCGTATTCTAATCTTGTTAGACGACTGAAATTTCATTTTGTTTCAATATTAATCAGTTTTTTCTCTTTTTTCTAAAAGGCAAAGAGTTAAGCAAAAAAAAGAACTATTTTTTGATAGCTCTATGTTCGTAACTCACAATTCGTTTTAGTTTCCAGTTATTATCTTTTCGCTCCCAAATGTGAATAAACTTCCCGGTTCCAACCGGAACATCATTTACAAGAAAAGTGTGTTCGCCCAATTGTACAGCACCAAAATCTCCCAATTTGTCAATATTGCAGGAGTTTAATTTTCGGGTAAGTTTATCAGGTCTGGCACATTTTTCAGCTAAAGTTTTTATTTCATTTCCCTTTGAGATGTTTAATCCGTTGCGATCATCGTAAAACTCAATATCGTCAGCAATTATTTTTTTAAAAAGTGCTGCATCACATTGATTAAATGCAACATCAAAAAGTAAACTGTCCATTTTAATGATTTCAGTTTTCAAAAGATCCATTTTTATAACCTCACTGTTTGTTTGGGCTGTTGCTGCCCTGCTTAAAAACAGCATAAAAAGAACTAATATATTTACCATAGGTATCATAGTTACGGTTTTGTTAGAATTCATTTTGTTTTCGTTTTAATGTTCTTGTTTTTCTTTAGCTGATGATCATAACTAAACGATCTCGCCAATTTCCAGACTCCATTTTGCAATAGCCAAACATGAGTAAATTTTGCTACACTGCCAGGTTTGTCTTTTTGACCCGGCGAAGTTTCAAAAAATTGATGAATTCCGGTTTGTAAAGCACCATACAAAGCACCATTTTTAGTTAACGGATAAATTTCAGTACTGCCTGGCGCTAAGTCTCTTCTGACTTTATAATTTTTACCCGGAAGACAAATACCTTTTTTTAAGTTATGCAAAAAGAGAGCCTTGTCAGAAATGCTGTCCAGATCGTGATAAAACTCAAATTTGTCGCTTAACAGATTCTCAAATTGAGATATGTCGCAAGTATTAAAACCAACATTAAAAAGCAAACTGTCTTTTGAAATAATAGTTTTATATAGTTCTGAGTTTTTTTCTTCCTGAGAAAATCCTGTTTGGATTTGGAAGAATAAAAGACCAATTAAAATTATTCTTAACTGGAATACGATGTGTTTTTTGAAATTCATTTTTTGATTGATTGATGTTATTTGAACTTGCAATATTAATCCAATCAATACTCCTAAAATTGTAAAAATGCGAAATACTATCTTTTTTCGGAAAGAAAATACAAATCCGAATTGAACATTTTTGGAGTAATTTTCGTCACATCTTTAAATTTTTTTATAAAATGCGACTGGTCAAAATATTTGTTGTAAAGTGCAACATCGGTCAGGCTGAGTTTCTCTAAATCAGGATTTACCATTTGATCAACTGATTTTCTAAATCTTAGAATTTGAATGTATTTTTTAATCGTAAGTCCGGTTGCAGTTTTAAACTTAATTTGCAGCAATCGTTGTGATACATCTAATTTTTTTCCAATTTCTGAAACCGTAATTTCTTCATTGGAAAGTTTTATGATCTCACAGATTTTTTCGATTATATTTTTTGACGGATATGCAGTATCTAATTCTTCAAAATAAGCATTAATAGAATTCAATAATTTTGAAATGGAACTGTTTAATTCAAGTTCAATTTCGCCTTTAAAAGGAAGATCTGTCTGATTTATTTTAATTATGGAATCAGAAAAATCACTTAAATCATAATTCGGAAACATCGAAAGTGTCCAGGCCTGCAATTGAATGATGGTAACTTTAGTCTTAGGCTGAATATTAACTAAAACTTTATTAGTCATTTGTGAACAAAAGTAAAATCCTTCGTTCATTTCATACTTCTTTTTACTCGTATGAACTTCTATACAATTTCCGCTTACGATTGCGAGATTAAAACAGCCATTTGGCAATAGGAGTTTGTTTTCGATTGTAGTTTCGCCGATGCTGTTATCAAGACACCAAATTTTATTTACGAATCGCTCGCATTTTTCACTTACATAATATTCTGAATATAGGTTCATTTGGAGCTATTATGTTTGTTTGTTATTGGGCTAGTGAGGGCTTATTCTATAATGAGAAGCTGTCTATTTGTACTATTGTATCTTAATTGTTAACTTGGTTCTGTAGCTAAATTTTCTTTTGATGAGGATTTAGTTTTTTAATCTGATGATTTTTTAATTCATCGATTTTCTTTATGAACTCTTTTTCGAATTCTGGATTTTCAATGATAAAAAGTTTCTTTAAACCTATAATAGTAAAAAAAGAATTTTGTAAACCATATATCATAAATCCTTCAATTGTATTCCAAATATCATTAAGTGAATGAATACTAGTCTGATTAGGAATAAAAGCACTCATGTTATGTGGTCTGAAATTTGATTTTTTACTTATTAAATCCCTCGTTTGAAAACATTCTAGTATTGATAAACCTGTAGTAGAGGCTTGGCAATTCATAATGGTAAGATTATCTATCATTCTGATGTCCCTAATTGAAGAAACTAAAAAAAGCGAGGTAATAAAATCCACATTTTGGAAGGAGCATGAGTTTAATTTTGTTCTACTCCAATTGGCAGCCCATGATCTTATGTTTTTTAAGTAAGAATGTGAAAAATCTATTCCATCAAAATCATAATGTGAGAGTTCCAGTTGTGATAAATTGTCGTTCATATTAATTCCAATAAATAATTCTTTGCCCCAAAATGGACTTGAATGATTGTAGGCATAATTCCAACTTCTGATAAGTTCAAATAAATGATTAAAATTAATTTTATTATCAAAATTAAAAATTTTCTTTTTTTTAGAATTTAGATCATTATATAAATAATTGCCAACAATTAATGCTAACCACTTGTCAATATTCTGAATAGATGTTGGAACATTTTGATTTTGTACTTCTAAAATTTCTAAATCAAACAATGCTGTTTTAGGCTTACCTTGAATTGGGAGATAATAAGTTTTTGAATTAATAATATTTGCTGCGAAACTGATTATTCGGGTTACTTTTTCTTCGTTAATACACCACTCATTTAAAAGTCCTGCAGGATATTCTGTCTGATTTTCATCTATTTTATATTTTTGAAACCATGAGTAATGCAATGTATTACTAAAAACACGATTATGTTTTCGAATAGAAAGTGATGCCATCAAAGGAAAGAGAAGTTTTCTTTTTTCTAAAACCTGACTGTTGGTTTTATTTGTTGATGCTTCTCTTAGTAATTCAAGCAATTCTTTAAAAAAAAGTATTGTTTGTTCAGTAGGCTCTCCAATAGCAAGTTTTGTTCTTGCCTCTTCAATATCAGCATCCTCATCTAAAGAGTATTTTAAGAAAATTTTCAAATAATATTCTGCTAAAAGTATTTCGGCGAATGATTGATGTTGAAAATGCAAGACATTATTATCTTCACCAAAATATGAATGTGATAGAAATTGTATTTCAGTAAATCCATTGTTTTTAAAAGATTCAAGTACATCATTGTCATTTGTACTAATAAACTTTCCTTCTAGGACTCGGCATATATCTGCTTTTTTAAGCATCCCTTGTTTTCCTTTCATTCTTTCATACATCCATAAGGAGGAAGTAGCATGTAAAATATTTCTAAACTCTAATTCCTCGGTCAGATTCACTGTGTAATTTGAATCGTGAATATGTTTTGCTTCTTTAGTTAGAAGATTTAAGAAAGATAAATAGACCCCTAATTTTCCAATTGCAAGAAAGTCTACATTGTTTATAATAAGTTGATGTATCATATATGCGAAAATTGGTCTCCTAAGTTCGCTTTTAGATAATGTTTTGTTTTTTAGTAGTTCACTATAAATATCTTTTTTTTGTTGTTGTTTAATTGAATCAATTATCTCCTTAGCAAAGCCTGTTGTCGTATTTTCGTCAATATTAGTTAAAGATGATAAAGTATTAAATAACCAATCATTAAATTGTATTTTAGTAAAACCGTAGATGCTTAGAAAACATGGAACATCTCTCTGTTCACTGTTTTTTCGTATAAATGGCGTATGCTCAGTTAAATGATGAGTAAGACCTTCATCAAACGGGCGAGAAGTTATTATAATTCTGTTTGTACGGTATTTAATTTTATCTAAACGTTGAATTCTTTTAATCGAGTTAATTACCTTATCAATGGACTTTTTGTTAAGGTCGCCACTTTCATCTAGTGAATCAATTAGAAAAACATATTTTTTTCTTTGAAAATAATCATCATCTATTTTAATACTAAAATCACTTTCTAAGTAATCGCTAATTATTCCCAAATTGGTTTCGTTTGAATATTTTGAATAATTACGCAAATTAAAATAGATAGGGAAAGGCCCTTCAGAAGTTTTTAAATAATTAGTAGCCATTTGAGACGCATAATGTCTCATGAAAACTGATTTTCCTTTTCCAAAATCAGCTATTAGAAATAAGATTTTATCTAAGTGACTTTCTGGATTTTTGCCAAAATAATTTTCAATTAAATCTTCAATCGGTTTTAATTGACTTTCATATTCATCATATTCATCATCAGTTTCAAAAAATAATTCTTCTTCGATATCTCTTATTTCACTTACTTTTTTCCATTCAGCATAAGTATCTTCATATTTTAAATTTTCAGATTCTTTTAGTCCTATTTTAGATGCTTTAATTGTTTTTAATAAAAATTGAACTTCATTCTCCTTGAGACGATATTCTTCAGTTCTTTGTATGTGTTCATTGTATGCATCGCCAAATTCTTGAATGACCTTTTTCTCTATATTGTCATTGAAATGTTTTATAAATAGTTCACAATATTCTGATTCGACTTTAATTTCTTTAAGAATTCTTAAGTAATGACCTTTGACAAATATTATAGCAGGATGATATTTTGGTTGAAAAATATGTATAATATTTTCTTGAAAATAACCAATGGTTTCTTCTTTAATAGAGTTCTCTATAATACTGAAGATAATATTAGGAGAAAGATTAGAAGGAATTGACTCTTTTATGCTTTCAATAGATGATGAAGCTTGTAGAATAGCAGATTTTAAATAAGTTTCATAACCAAAGTTTTCCAGTTTTTTTTCATCAATATTTTGAAAGTATTTGTCAATTAATGGTTGAGCAAATAATTTGACAATTAAAGATATGGTTCCATTTGAGTTATTTATTAATTCTTGGGCATTTTCAGTGAAATTGTTCTTTAAATAATCCGTAGCATTTTTAAAAAAATCAGGAATTATTTTTACTATCGATTCAATTTGTTTTTTTTTCATATTATTTTTTATTTCATTTTCATATGTTTTTTCGGAAATTGGATACTTTATAATTTGATCTAATATAAAATAATAGTTCCTTTCTTGCAATAATTTATTTACATAAACTCTCCAAAATAATCTCGCTTAGTATTCTGCCACTCCTCCAAAATAATACTATAATAAACATCATCTTTACTCTTTCCTTCAGAATCAACATAGTTATTTCTAAATATTCCTTCTTTTACAGCGCCCAGTTTTTCGATAGCTCTTTGCGATTTTTTGTTTTCAAGATCTGCACTGAATTGTATTCTCCTGAATTGAATGCTTTCAAAGCCAAAATTTAATAATTCAAATTTACAGGCTTTGTTTAAACCTGTTCCCTGAAAATCTTTTCCGTACCAGGTCCAGCCAATTTCGCATTTTTGGCTTGCATGGTTTAGATATCCGTATCTGGTGCTTCCGGCAACTTTGTTTGTAGCTTTATCAATAATTAAAAATGGATAACAAATTCCGTCGGCTTTTTGTTTTATGGTGTTTTTAATATAATTTTCAAAGTCGATGTTGTTTCGGACATACATGCCCATGTATTTCCAGATTTCATCATCAAAAATTATTTCTTTGAGTTTGATGTTTCTTTCACTTTCAAAAGGAATTAGTAAAACTTTTTCGTTTTCTAAAATGATATCAGATTGTAAGAGTTCGCTTTTCATTGGTATTGTTTTTAATTTGGAGGCACAAAATGTTTTTTCGTCAGGCGAAAGTAGTCTTTTTCGGATTTCTAATAAATCATTTAAAAATTGAATTTGTTATGAAAACCGGAGTTGCATGAGGGATAGAAGCGGCATCCTTTTGTGGCGGGGTTCGCCATAAAAGATATAGCGAATAGCCCGACCCGTTTTTTCGGAGGGTCATGCCTAAATGAATAAAGATAGGAAGAGGTAAATATTTCTTTTATTTTTAAGGTTTTGTGTATTTATTACTTATTTTTACGATCTTATATTTAGATTTTTCTTGATGCAAACTTCACTAAAAATTGCCGTTGTAGGTTCCGGATTGGTAGGATCGCTGTTGGCAATTTATCTTAAAAAAGCAGGTCACACCGTTCATGTTTATGATCGAAGCCCTGATATTCGCAAAATAAATTTTTCGGGACGTTCAATTAATCTGGCGATGTCCAACAGAGGCTGGAAAGCACTTGATGGTGTTGGTGTTGGCGATTCGGTTCGTGAAATAGCGATTCCGATGGATAAACGCGCCATTCATTTGGTCGATAAACTCAATTTTCAGAACTATGGACAGGAAGGCGAGTCGATTTATTCGATTTCGAGAGGAACTTTGAACAGGAAGATGATTGATCTTGCTGAAGAAGCCGGAGCTGAATTTTTCTTCGAACAAAAAATCTGGGATGTAACACTGAGTGATGCGACTTTGCATATTGGCGAAACTGAAAGAGGCGAGTGGGAAGAGAAAAAATTTGATATGGTTTTTGGTGCCGATGGCGCTTTTTCGAGAATAAGGCACAGAATGCAGCGTCAGAGTATGTTTAATTATTCGCAGGAATTTTTGAATATGGGGTATAAAGAATTGAATATTCCGGCAAATTCAGACGCATCACATAAATTAGACAAAAACTCTTTTCATATTTGGCCCCGTGGAGAGTACATGTTGATCGCGCTTCCTAATTTGGATGGAAGTTTTACCTGTACATTATTTATGCCTTTTGAAGGGGAAAATTCATTTGCGTCGCTTACAGATCGTAAAATGGTAGAAGATTTCTTTGAGAAAAATTTCCCGGATTCGATAGAAGTGATTCCAAAACTGGCGGAAGATTTCTTTAAAAATCCAACCAGTACTTTGGTTACGATGAAGTGCTTCCCGTGGACATACGAAAATAAAATTGCCTTAATCGGAGATGCCTGTCATGCTATTGTTCCGTTTTACGGGCAGGGAATGAACGCAGGTTTTGAAGATATTACGGTTTTGAATGAGATGATTGAAAAATACGGAGATGACTGGAAGAAGATTTTCTCGGAATATGAAATTTCACGTAAACCAAATGCTGACGCAATTGCAGAACTTTCGTATCGTAATTTCATGGAAATGAGTACGAAAACTGCCGATGAGAAATTCTTGTTACAAAAGAAAATCGAAAAAGCATTTTCAGACAAATACCCTGATAAATGGATTCCGCTATACAGTCGTGTAACTTTTAGTGACCGCCCATATGCTGAAGCTTTGGCAATTGGAGATTTTCAAAACGGAATTATGGAGCAGATTTTAAGACTCGATAATATTGAAAATATTTGGAATACTCCCCAAATCGAAAATAAGATTTTGGAGTTGCTCAATAAATAAATATCAAAAATCAATATCAATGTCAAAATTCAATAACTGCAATTTAAAATTGTAATTGATCTTTGACATTGATGTTGATATTGTAATTGTTTTCTATTTCTTGAATATTTTTGTCAAAACGCCAAAAACACCTCTGATAAAAGTAGCGCTCGTTACAACTTTCAAAACTGATTTCCCCACAACACTGGCAGTACTAGGTTCTGATTTTGATTGTCTTTCTGAAGCCTGTTCTTCTTCTTGTTCTGCATTGACCTGATTTGCTTCTTCAATTTTTTTATTTAAAATTTCGTAAGCACTATCGCGGTCAATTTCTTCAGCATATTTTTTAACTAGTTTCGATTTACTGTTAATAGCCTCAATTTCGTCAGTTGTCAAAATATCCATTCGGCTCATTGGAGCACGCATCATTGTTGCTACAAGAGGTGTTGGAACTCCTTTTTCGTTAAGTGCTGTTACTAAAGCTTCACCTATTCCTAAACTTGTTAATAATTCATCGGTTTTGTAATAAGCAGAAGTCGGATAGTTATCTGCAGTTTTTTTAATAGCTTGTCGGTCATTAGCGGTAAAAGCTCTAAGTGCGTGTTGAATTTTTAGCCCTAACTGTGCCAAAACACCACTCGGAACATCCATTGGGTTTTGAGTTACAAAATATACACCAACACCTTTTGAGCGAATCAATTTTACGATAGTTTCAATTTGTTCTAAAAGCGCTTTACTGGCTTCATTAAAAATTAAATGTGCCTCATCAATAAAAATGACTAATTCCGGTTGGCCTGCATCTCCTTTTTCAGGCATTTGCTGATAAATTTCGGCTAATAAACTCAGCATAAAAGTCGAAAATAATTTTGGTTTGTCCTGAATATCCGTTAGGCGGATAATATTTACATACCCTTTTCCATTCTCATCAATACGCATCAAATCATCAATTTCGAAAGATAATTCCCCAAAAAACAAATCTCCACCTTGTTGTTCTAACTCAATAATTTTTCTTAGGATTGTTCCTGTCGTAGAAGTTGATATTTTGCCGTAGCTTTCTTCGATTTCGTCTTTGCCTTCCTCAGTAATATAATTAATGACTTTTTTTATGTCCTTTAAATCCAATAAAGGCATTTTAGTATCATCACAATATTTGAAAATTACTGAAATAACACCTGCCTGTGTATCATTCAAATCTAATATTCTGGAAAACAATGCAGGTCCAAATTCAGAAACTGTAGCACGTAAACGAACTCCGTTTTGTTTTGATAATGTCATCAGCTCAACAGGAAAAGCAGCTATATTATAAGGTATGTTTATTTTTGTGTGGCGTTCGGTAATAAAATCTTCTTCTTTTCCTTCTTTTGCAATACCGCTAAAATCTCCTTTTATATCCATCATCAAAACAGGAATCCCTGCATTCGACAATTGTTCTGAAAAAACCTGAATAGTTTTTGTTTTTCCTGTTCCGGTTGCACCGGCAATTAAACCGTGGCGGTTTAAAGTTTTCAGGGGGATTTTTACGTGTGCTTCTGCTATTGCTTCTCCGTCAAGAATTGCACTTCCTAAAATTATGCTGTCACCTTTTGAAAGATAACCATTATTTATATCCTGAACGAAATTGTCTTTTTTACTCATTTTTATTTTGTAATTTAGATGATTATAAGAGATTTGCTGTGTTTTTTAACGTATTTAGTTTGTTTTTTTTAATAGGAAAAATGCCTTTTTGGTTAAGAATAATATAAAAAAAAAATTCACAACTTTTTAAGAAGATAACAAAGGAATATTTGAATATTTACTAAAACGTTGTAATTTTTGCATAAATTAACCTTTTTTTTGTTTTATCACAAAAATGTTGCTGGCAATTTAACGAGATCTTTTTTAAATTCAAGTTAAATTTCATTCAATTAAATTAAAAAAAGTTTTTTTATTTAAACTAAACGTATAAATTTGCTCCTCTACAAGTTAAATATAACTAAAAATAAAAATTATTTAAAACTATTAAAATTAAAAAAAATGGCAAACGTTAAAGTTAAAAAAGAAAGCACTTCGAATGGAGGAGGAATAATTACTGGAATCATTATTGTAGCGTGTATTTTAGTTGGGGTGTTTATTTGGAAAGTAATCATGGGAGATGCTTCTAACTTCGAAGGAGGTAATCCGGAAACAGGTCATCCAATCAATACACTAGGACAGGTATATAAAGGAGGTTTCATCGTACCAGTATTATTAGGTATGTTTTTAATGGTTGTTGTGTTTTCTATTGAAAGATTTATCGTTATATCAAAGGCAGCCGGGAAAGCTAATTTGGATAAATTTATGAAAAGCGTTCAAGGAAGTATTAAAGAAGGGAACATCGAAGCTGCAATCGCTTCTTGTGACAAACAACAAGGTTCTGTTGCAAATGCAATTAAATCTGCTTTGATTAAATACCAGGATGTTAAAAAAGAAGGATTCAACAGTGAAGAAGCTTCAGAAGTAATCCACAAAGAAATCGAAGAGGCAACTTCATTAGAAATGCCAATGTTAGAAAAAAATATGACCATTATCTCTACTTTAGTATCATTAGGAACTTTAGGAGGATTATTAGGAACAGTATCAGGTATGATTAAAGCGTTTGGTGCGTTAGCATCTGCTGGAACTCCGGATCAGGCTGCTCTTGCAACAGGTATCTCTGAAGCACTTATCAACACTGCAACAGGTATCTCTACTTCAATCTTGGCAATTGTTTCTTATAACTTCTTTACTGCTAAAATTGATGATTTAACTTACTCTATTGATGAGGCTGGTACTACAATTGTAAATACTTACAGAAGATTCAGAGGAAGTTTGAAACAATAATTAATTTTTGATATTAATAAATATTATTAATTTATCAAAATAAAATAAAAGAGAATGGCTAAAATAAAAATGAAAAAAAAGTCAACATCTACAGATATGACTGCCATGTGTGATGTTGCGTTCCTTTTGCTTACGTTCTTTATTTTGACCGCTACTGCTAAAGTGCCGGAGGCTCTTCCTGTAGATACGCCTGCATCAACTGTACAAAGTAAATTACCTGATACGGATTTGGCTATTATTACAATTGGTAAAGGAAAAGATGGAAAAAGCAAAGTGTTTTTTGATATGAAGGGAAGAGATCTTCGTAAAAAGACTCTTGAAGGTATGGGAGCAAAATTAGGGGTACAGTTTTCAGAAAAAGATAAAGACAACTTTGCATTAATGGATGATTTCGGTGTGCCGCTTGCAAGTTTAAAGTCAATTATTGATATGAAAGCGGCTGATAGAAGCAAAGCAAATCAACCTGGAATTCCAATAGATTCTTTGGATAATCAATTGAAAGAATGGCTTTTGGTTGCAAGAAGAGCTACAATTGACCTTAGTGATGGAAAGAATGAATTGAAAATTGCTATCAAGGGAGATGCTAAAGAACAATATCCGGCGATTAGAAAGATAATGGATATTTTACAAGATCAAAAAATCAACTCCTTTAACTTAGTTACAGGTATGAGAGGAAAAGACTTTTAATTAAAAAAGATACACTAAAATGGCTGAATTAAATACCGGCGACGGTGGTGGCGGAAAAGGTGGTAAGGTAAGAAGTAAAAAGCAAAACTCAAAAGTAGATTTAACTGCGATGGTGGATTTGGCTTTCTTATTGATCACATTCTTTATGTTAACCACAACGTTGTCAAAACCTCAATCGATGGATTTGTCGCTGCCAGATAAAGATCCAATAAAAGATGATGTACCAGTTAAAGTAGACGAAAATCGTACGATGACTGTAATGTTAGGTGCTGATAATAAAATGATTTATTATATGGGATTATTGGCTTCTCCAATTGCTGGACCAAAAGATATTACATATGGTAAAGATGGAATTCGTAGAGAATTGCTTAAAAGAAAGAAATCAGTTCTGGAATATTCTGCAGCTCTAGGAAAACCTAAAAACGGGATTATAGTTATTATCAAGCCAACTAAAAAATCAAATTATCGTAATTTGATTGATATTTTGGATGAAATGGCTATTACCGGAGTTGAGACTTATGCTATTGTTCCTGAGTTTTCACCTGAAGAAACAAAATTGGTAGATAAAACACCTACTACACCAAAGTAATCTTGTTGAATACCATAAATAATCAAGAAAAATGAAATTAGATATAATTAAAAATCAGTGGCTTGATATCGTATTCGAAGGTCGTAATAAGATATATGGTGCATATGAGTTAAGAAAATCAAATACTAAAACTACGGTAAGAGCACTTATCATAGGTTCAGTTATTTTTGCTCTGGCTGTTGCAGCTCCTCTTATAGCGAGCTTATTACCGGATTCTAATACAGATGATGTTAATAACGATATTAAGATTGCAACGGTAAAATTACCTCCAAAAAAAGAGGTAGTTAAACCTAATACACCACCACCGCCACCACCGCCACCTAAAGTGGATCAGGTGAAGTTTGTGAAACCGGTAGTTGCTAAAGCTAACGAGATAACGGAAGATCCACCTAAAATTGTGGATCTTAAGGATAAAAAAGTGGGTGACCAAAATATCAAAGGAGATCCGGATGCAATTCCAACTGTAGATGAACCAGTAGGTACAGGTACTGCTGCGGTAGTTGAAGAAAATACCAACGAAATTTATAACGTTGCAGGTATTGAAGTAAAACCTGATTTTCCGGGAGGTATGGATAAATTCTACAAATTTGTAGGGAATAACTACAAAACTCCGGAAGAAGAAGGTCTTAAAGGTAAAGTATATGTTACTTTTGTAGTTGAGAAAGACGGTTCACTAACCGACATTAAAGTTTTAAGGGATATCGGGTACGGTACAGGAGCAGAAGCAATTCGTGTTCTTAAAAAATGCCCTAAATGGACGCCTGGAGAGCAAAATGGTAAAAAAGTTAGGGTACTTTACTCTCTGCCTATTACAATTCAATCTGCATCAGAATAATGTTGAAAAATATAATCAATAACATTCAGAAGAAATCGCTCAAAGAGCGATTTCTTCTTGTTTTAGGAATATTGTTTTTTTTAATTTATCTTGTGCTGGGCTTAATGATTATGTTTTGGAAAAAATTGCCATTAGATATGGAGCCTAAATACAGATATGCTTTTGGTGGTTTGTTGATAGTGTATTCAGGAATACGCTTTTTGAGATTAATTAATTCAAATGCAGAATAATTTATGTTTAAGTATAGTAAAGTTTTTGGTTTAGTTACTTTTGTTCTTTTGTTTATCATGTGTAACCAAAAAAGCCAGAATGATTCTGAAAAGGAAACAATCTTAAAAGGATCTTTAGAAATAACAGTTGACGAAACCGTAAAGCCAATTGTAGAAGATCAGATTGCTGTTTTTGAAGGGACTTATTATGATGCTAAAATTTCTATAAAACCTAAATCGGAAGCTGAGCTTATAAATGATTTGTTAAATCAGAAAACTAAGGTAGTTATAACTACAAGAGATTTAACTCAGGAAGAAAAGGATAAATTTGTAAAATTGAAAATAAATCCCAGAGTTACACCTTTTGCAACAGATGCAATTGCTTTTATTTCCAACAAAAGCAATAATGACACATTAATTGCGTTGAAAACTGTAATTGATTTTATGAAGGGCATACCAAATTCTAAAATAAAAGGATTAGTATTTGATAATCCAAATTCAAGTACAGTACGTTACATGAAGAATTTAGCTAAGGTTAATGATATTCCTGCTCACGGTGTTTTTTCATTTAAAACAAATGATGAAGTTATAAAATTTGTATCTGAAAATGACGGAATGATTGGTGTAGTTGGTGTGAATTGGCTATCTCAGCCCTCCGCTAAAATGCAAAATGTTGTTCATAGTATAAATGTTTTAAGTGTTAAAGGATTAAATAGCGATAAATATTATAGCCCAACACAAAATGATATTGCCGAATTGAAATATCCTTTGGCACGTGATTTGTTTATCATAAATTGTCAGGGATATACTGGTTTAGGAATGGGGTTTGCTTCATTTATTTCTGGAGACATCGGTCAGCGTATTGTTTTAAAATCAGGATTAATGCCAGTTAGAACTCCTGGAAGGAAACTTCACATTAGAAATGAAATTATAAAAGATAAAGAATAAATTAATTACAATAAAGATGAATAAATTTAAAATTTTTAGTATTGCCTTAATTGCTTCAGCTTCTGTTGCTAAAGCGCAAGATCTAAACCAGGCCAAAAAAGCAATTGATGCTGAACAATTTGAAAAAGCGAAATCTTTGCTAAAATCAATCATCAAAGCGAAACCATCCGATGGTGAAGCAAATTTTGTTTTAGGTAACGTTTACTTAAATCAGGCGATTGTTGATTCTGCTAAAATTTATTATTCAAAAGGATTAGAAGCATCTGATAATAAAAACTTAAACTATATTGGTCTGGGTCAACTGGATTTAGATAGTAAAAATACAGCTTCTGCTCAAGCTAATTTTGCTTTAGCTACTAAAGACATGAAGCGTAAAGAGGTAGATGAGTTTATTTACATCGGGAGAGCGTACATGAATTCTGTTAATCCTGATTATAATAGTGCTATCACCAGCCTGAAACGCGCTTTGATCCTTGAGCCACAAAATGCAACTGCTTTATTAGCAATTGGGGATGCATACTATGGTGCAAATAACCAAAATGATGCTTACAAAGCGTATCGCGATGCTTTTACTGCAGATCCGACACTTTTGAGAGCAAAAATGCAATTAGGAGTTTTATTAAAAGGAGCTAAATCTTATGAAGAAGCAATTAAATCTTTTAATGAAGTTATTGCTTTAGATGCAAATTATGGTCCGGTTTACAGAGAGCTTGCTGAAACATATTACAAATGGGCAAGAAATAAACCTGCAACGAGACAAGTAAATTATCAAAAAGCTATTCAAAATTACGAGAAGTATTTAAGTTTAACTGATTACTCTCTTAATTCAAGAATGCGTCACGCTGATTTCTTAATTTTAGTTGAAGATTATAAGGCCCTTGAAGTAGAAGCTAATAAGATGAGTGAGTCAGATAAAGTAAATCCTAGAATTTACAGATATTTAGGATATTCTGCATATAAAAACGGGAATTTTGACGTAGCTATTAAATCGCTAGACGATTTTATCAAGAATCCTTCAAACAAAGTAATTGCCAAAGATTATTTATATTTAGGATTTGCCAAAATCAAAAAAGGAACAAATGCTGAAGGTGTAGTAGATGCTACTGCTTTTGAAGGTGGTTTAGCTGATATTAAAAAAGCAGTTGAAATGGAACCTCTGGCAGTTGAAGATCTTGGTGATTTTGGAAAAGAATTGTTTAGTAAAAAACAGTATGCTCAGGCTGCTGCCATTTATGCACTTGCAGCAAATAATAAAGAGTCTAAAAATTATTTAAATGATAATGTTTATTACGGAATTTCTCTTTATTACGGAAATCTCAATAAAACTAATGGAGTAGCTAATGTTGATGCCCTGACTAAAGCTGAAGCAGCTTTTGATAATGTTTTGATTGCATCTCCAACTTATGATGAAGCCTATTTATATAAAGGAAGAATCAATAATTTATTAGAAAAAGATGATTTGATTATAAAAAATTATGAAGAGTATGTTGCTAAAACAACAGCCAAAGGTGCTGAAGAATTAGCAAAACCTGCGACGATTAAAAAAATAGTTGAAGCTTACAATAGTATTGGTGCTAGTTATGCTAATACTGATAAAGCAAAAGCAATTGAATACTTCAATAAATCTTTAGCTTTAGATCCTGCTAATACTTATGCAGCACAATCTGTAAAAGCATTAAAATAATTCTAAAGTCTTTAATATAGATATAAAAACCGATAATTCTTTTGAATTGTCGGTTTTTTTTGTTCCGTATTTAAATGACTATCTTTGCACTTTAAAATAAAACAATGTTATCAAAAGAAATACAATTAGAAGTCAATAAAGGTGCAATGTTACCCTTAATGGAAGAATTTTACACTATCCAGGGAGAAGGTTATCACACAGGCACTGCAGCATACTTCATAAGAATTGGCGGTTGCGATGTTGGGTGTCACTGGTGTGACGTGAAGGAAAGTTGGAATGCTGAATTACATCCGCCAACTAGTGTTGACTTGATTGTAAAAAATGCTTCAAGTTATGCAGATACTGTTGTAATCACTGGTGGTGAGCCCTTAACATGGGATATGGGTTTGTTGACACAACAACTAAAAGATAAAAATTTAAAAGTTCATATTGAAACTTCTGGTGCTTATCCATTATCCGGTACCTGGGACTGGATTTGTCTTTCGCCTAAAAAAAACAAATTGCCAACTCAGACTGTTTATGAGAATGCAGATGAGTTAAAAGTAATTATTCATAACAAACATGATTTTATTTTTGCAGAAGAACAAGCCGAACTGGTAAATAATAATGCAATTTTATTCCTTCAGCCGGAATGGAGTAAAAAAGAAGAAATGACACCATTAATTGTAGATTACGTAATGAATAATCCAAAATGGCGTGTTTCATTACAGACACATAAATATTTAAATATTCCTTAATTTCATAAAACAAAAAACTCTTCAATCGAAGAGTTTTTTGTTTTATGAAATTAATACACAATGAGTAAAAAAGATACAATTTCTGTTTACTTCCAGTTTTTATATTTTTTCAGAGTTGTAATTTGGGCCAAATGATGATTTCCGTGCCAGGCATAAGTCGCTATAATTTGTTTTATTTTATATTCAGAATTATTTTCCGGATGAATGAAACTTTTTTCAAGCTCACCTTCGGATAAGTTCTTCATTATAAATGCCAATCTAAAATGCAAACCCTCTAATAAAGTTAAAGTAGGCTGTATTGGCATTTGTAGATTATCCGGTAATTCAGACCATAAGGTTTCATCATAAGCTTTGATTACAGGGTTGTTTTCTGTTAATGCCCATTTTATCCTGATAAAACAGTTCATATGACTTTCTGCACAATGATGAATCACTTGTCGAACAGTCCAGCCGTCTGGGCGATATGGCGTGTTAAGTTGCTCATCTGATAAATAGATTGTCTCTTGCTTTAATTTTTCAGGGAATAATGTAATTTCTTCAATTTTACTTGAAAGGTATTCTGCAGAATATGCCGATGGAGTAATAAATTTTCCAATAGGATATTTTAATTTCTCTAAATCTAAGTTATTCATAAATTTAAAATTATAGGTTAAATCGAAAGTTTCGCTAAATAATCATAATGTTCACCTTCTAAAATAAGTTCACACTTTAATCCATTAGCAACAGCTGCGTTTTGAAGTGTGTTATAATCTAAATATAACCAATTAAAAGGTTCTTCTTTTTCTCCTTTATATGAAATATTAAAAACAAGTTCTCCGTAGTAATTATTATTAGACGGGATCCATTTTCCACCATCTTCATCTTCGTCAAACATATAAATAATATCAGAACTATCTAATAAAATTTGCCCGCCAGGATTCAACAATGATTTCAATTTAGATAGATATTGATTGCAGTTTTCTAGTTTTCCAAAAATACCAACGCCATTCATCAGTAATACAATAGTATCGAATTTTTCTCCTTTAAAATCTAATATATTTTGAACTTTTGCATTTTTCAGTCCTCTAAGTTTACAGGTTTCTATTGCTTTTTCAGAAATATCGATAGAGGTAACATTTAAATTGCGATCATTCTGTAATGATAAACTATGACTTCCGGCTCCGCAGCCTACATCAAGGACACTTCCATTAGCTAATTGCAAAGCTTTTTGTTCGATTTTTGGCATTTCATTATAAGAACGAAATAAATAATCAACACTCATTTCGTCTTCTTCAGAAATAGAGGTTTCGGTAATAATATTTTCTGGCGAATTATTGGTCTGAAAATCATACATTGCTTTTCCAAAAAGATCTTTCATCGTATTTTAGTTCAAAGTTTAAGGTTTCAAGTTTAAAGTTGTTTAATTTTGCAAATCAACTTTAAATTTTAAACTTGAAACAAATTTTAAATAACTTAAATAAGTTAGCCAAAGATAAGCATATCGAAAACAAAAAGTATTTTGATAAGCTTAAAAAGAAACTGCCTAAAAATTTAGATTACGTTATGCAGGATTTGCATGATAGAGAATTCAGGAAAACAGATTGTTTAGAGTGCGCTAATTGCTGTAAAACTACTGGTCCTTTGTTTACTTTGGCTGATATCGAAAGGATTTCGAAATCTTTCAAACAAAAACCACAACAGTTTATAGAGCAATACCTTCGAATTGACGAGGATAAAGATTATGTGCTAAAAAGTGTCCCATGTACTTTTTTAGATAATGAGAATTATTGTATGATTTATGATGTTCGTCCAAAAGCCTGCAGAGAATTTCCGCATACGGATCGTAAAAAATTTCAACAAATTTCAGATCTTACACTCAAGAATGTTGCAATTTGCCCTGCGGCCTATAATATTGTCGAGGAGATGAAGAAGCGGCTTCCACTATAATAATAACTTCTGCTGACTTAAATTATTATAATTGTTTTTTGGAACGATTATTTTTGCTTTTTTAAATGTATTTTTGACTCAGGTGAAAGCCTATCTACTAATAACAAGACAACTGAAAATTGAATCTAGAATATTTTATAGCTAAACGACTTATTACTGCCAAAGATTTTAAAAGCAGTATTTCAGCCCCAATTATAAAAATTGCCATTTCGGCCATAGCCATTGGTATTATTATGATGTTGGTTTCAGTTGCAACAGGAATCGGTTTGCAGCAAAAAATACGCGAAAAAGTCTCTGCTTTCAATGGTCAGGTGATTATTTCGAATTACGATAACAATAATTCTGAAGTAACGTTAGTTCCAATTTCTAAAAGACAGGATTTTTATCCTAATTTTAAATCTGTTCCTGAGGTAAGCCACATTCAGGCAATTGCAAGCAAAGCCGGAATTATCAGAACCGAAAATGCTTTCGAGGGAATTATTTTCAAAGGAGTTGGTGCGGATTATGATTGGAATAATATAAAGGAATATCTGGTTGAAGGCAAATTGCCTGATTTTTCTAAAGGACTAAATGAAGAAGTTTTAATTTCAAGATTTCTTGCTGATCGACTTAATTTAAAAGTTGGAGATAAATTCAATACCTTTTTTATAAAAGAAGAAAAAGGCAAAATGCCAAACAGTCGTCGTTTCAGAATAACAGGGATTTTCAACTCAGGTTTTCAGGATTTTGATGCAACTTATATAATAGGTGATATTCGCCATATTCAACGAATCAATAAATGGAGCCCCGATCAGGTTGGAGCTTTTGAGGTTTTTGTAAAAGATTTTGATAATATCAAAAAAACAGGAGAACAAATCTATGAACAAACATCATCTAATTTAGATACAAAAACCATAATCGAAAAATACAGTTATATTTTTGACTGGCTACAACTTTTTGATTTTAATATTATCGTTATTCTTGTAGTTATGATTTTAGTAGCTACTATTAATATGATAGTAGCCTTATTGGTTCTGATTTTAGAGCGTACACAAATGATAGGAATACTTAAAGCATTAGGCGCTAACAATTGGATGGTTAGAAAGGTATTTCTTTACAATGCATTCTATCTCATTATAAGAGGACTCTTTTGGGGTAACTTAATCGGAATATCATTGCTCTTAATTCAACAACATTTTGGAATCATTCAGCTCAATCCTGAAAACTACTACGTAAATCAGGCACCGGTATATATAAATTGGGTTTATGTAGTTTTGTTAAATTTATTAACCATTACGGTCTGTTTCCTCGTGTTGTTGGTCCCTTCTTACATAATAACCAAAATATCTCCGGTTAAAGCCATTCGTTTCGATTAATTCTCATTTAAGATATTAAGATTACAATTCCATTCCTGATCAGACCTGTTTTTTAAATTTGTCAGTTTTTTGTTTATACATATATAAGAAAGGAAATGATAATATCAGTTTAAAGGAGCTTATTCCCGCTGTCCCTTCCAATCTTTTGTGGTGAACCCCACCACAAAAGGATTTTCCCTCCCATCGGGGCTATGGCGGTAGTTTTCAAGAGAAGATTTAAAGATACAAAGAAACTTATCGGCCCTGCATCTTTGAAAACAAAACACTATAAAGCCGGTTTTGTACCCTGGAAGTTTCATTACAAGAGGCTAAAAAACTGAAAAAACCGTAAAAACTACTAAAAAAGAGCTCAAGAGGGCTGTTGTAAAGTTCTCAGAAAAGAATGCATTATCATGTAAAGTCCATAAAAAGGGCCTTTCGGAGCATGGCAGAATTAAGACAAACACAAACACTACAGAAAATTCCTAAAAACGGTAAAAAATATCAAAAGCTAAGTTTGCTGTTATCAGAGTGTTAAGAAAAAGTTTTAAAAAAGGTTAAAAAAACATTTGTAAAAGCCTTGTAAATGTAAATAAAGGTGCTACTTTTGCACCCGCAACAGCGACAGGCGTTCATCGAAATACTGACAGGCACACGAATTAAGAGAGACGAAAGTTTTGAAATAATTCAAAAAACTTGTGAGATTTGAAAACGGATGTTACATTTGCACCCCGCAAACGAAGTTCACCGAACACTTTTTTAGATAAGAGTTAAGTGAGGTAAAACATTGGAAAGTTCATTGATAGATTGGTAAATAAGGAGAAGAAAAGGAAAAGAAATTTTTCTAAAAAAAACTTCAAAAAACATTTGCCGGTTAGAAATAAGTTTTCTACTTTTGCACCCGCTTTGAGAAACAAATCAAAGTAACAAAAATAAAGAAATACACGTTCGTAGACATATTGAATTGACAGCCGTTTTGAAAGAGATTTCAAAACAAAAGAATAAAGAGTAAGATAATCGAGAGATTGAAAAAGAACCGATAGAGACTGATTCGAATAACAAAACGATCTAAGTAATTAGGTCAACAATATACGATGAAGAGTTTGATCCTGGCTCAGGATGAACGCTAGCGGCAGGCTTAACACATGCAAGTCGAGGGGTATTAGTTTTCGGACTAAGAGACCGGCGCACGGGTGCGTAACGCGTATGCAATCTACCTTTTACAGAGGGATAGCCCAGAGAAATTTGGATTAATACCTCATAGTATAGTACAATCGCATGATTGAACTATTAAAGTCACAACGGTAAAAGATGAGCATGCGTCCCATTAGCTAGTTGGTAAGGTAACGGCTTACCAAGGCTACGATGGGTAGGGGTCCTGAGAGGGAGATCCCCCACACTGGTACTGAGACACGGACCAGACTCCTACGGGAGGCAGCAGTGAGGAATATTGGACAATGGGCGCAAGCCTGATCCAGCCATGCCGCGTGCAGGATGACGGTCCTATGGATTGTAAACTGCTTTTATACGAGAAGAAACACTCCGACGTGTCGGAGCTTGACGGTATCGTAAGAATAAGGATCGGCTAACTCCGTGCCAGCAGCCGCGGTAATACGGAGGATCCAAGCGTTATCCGGAATCATTGGGTTTAAAGGGTCCGTAGGCGGTTTAATAAGTCAGTGGTGAAAGCCCATCGCTCAACGGTGGAACGGCCATTGATACTGTTAGACTTGAATTATTAGGAAGTAACTAGAATATGTAGTGTAGCGGTGAAATGCTTAGAGATTACATGGAATACCAATTGCGAAGGCAGGTTACTACTAATTGATTGACGCTGATGGACGAAAGCGTGGGTAGCGAACAGGATTAGATACCCTGGTAGTCCACGCCGTAAACGATGGATACTAGCTGTTGGGCGCAAGTTCAGTGGCTAAGCGAAAGTGATAAGTATCCCACCTGGGGAGTACGTTCGCAAGAATGAAACTCAAAGGAATTGACGGGGGCCCGCACAAGCGGTGGAGCATGTGGTTTAATTCGATGATACGCGAGGAACCTTACCAAGGCTTAAATGTAGATTGACCGGTTTGGAAACAGACTTTTCGCAAGACAATTTACAAGGTGCTGCATGGTTGTCGTCAGCTCGTGCCGTGAGGTGTCAGGTTAAGTCCTATAACGAGCGCAACCCCTGTTGTTAGTTGCCAGCGAGTCAAGTCGGGAACTCTAACAAGACTGCCAGTGCAAACTGTGAGGAAGGTGGGGATGACGTCAAATCATCACGGCCCTTACGCCTTGGGCTACACACGTGCTACAATGGCCGGTACAGAGAGCAGCCACTGGGCGACCAGGAGCGAATCTACAAAACCGGTCACAGTTCGGATCGGAGTCTGCAACTCGACTCCGTGAAGCTGGAATCGCTAGTAATCGGATATCAGCCATGATCCGGTGAATACGTTCCCGGGCCTTGTACACACCGCCCGTCAAGCCATGGAAGCTGGGGGTGCCTGAAGTCGGTGACCGCAAGGAGCTGCCTAGGGTAAAACTGGTAACTAGGGCTAAGTCGTAACAAGGTAGCCGTACCGGAAGGTGCGGCTGGAACACCTCCTTTCTAGAGCCTTAGTGTTAGTGGTAACACACGCTGAGGAAAAAAGAAGAAGCTTTAAAGGTTTTGATTTTAAGACTATTTTACTCTTGCTGTTAGTTCAAATAATAAATTTTAAGTAAAACAGAGTCTCGTAGCTCAGCTGGTTAGAGTACTACACTGATAATGTAGGGGTCGGCAGTTCGAGTCTGCCCGGGACTACTTTTTAAAAAAAATAAATTGATAATTATAAATTATGGATTTAATAAAAAATAAAAAGACTGAAAAGCTTAAAAAAAAGGAAATTTTAGAAGTTGAAAGATTAAGAATCAAAAAAGTTCATAATTTTTAATTCACGATTTTTAATTTTTAATTAAAAAGGGGGATTAGCTCAGCTGGCTAGAGCGCCTGCCTTGCACGCAGGAGGTCAACGGTTCGACTCCGTTATTCTCCACTATCTTTGAGAAGATAGAATAAAGAAGAAAGACTATAGATTTGATTTATTCTCTGCTTTCTTTACTCTTTGCTCTAAAGAAAAAGTTCATTGACATATTGAGATAAGAAAATAATAAAAAGTAGAAAGCGTTTTTTGTTATAAGCAGCAATGCAAATAATAGAAAACAAAAAAAACGGTCTTAATTGATTTTAAGATTGGTACAATAAGCAAAATAAGGGCGTATGGGGGATGCCTTGGCTCTCAGAGGCGATGAAAGGCGTGATAAGCTGCGAAAAGTTACGGGGATCGGCACACACGATATGATCCGTAAATACCTGAATGGGGCAACCCACTATGTTGAAGACATAGTACACCGATAGGTGGGCAAACCCGCTGAACTGAAACATCTAAGTAGGCGGAGGAGAAGAAAACAAAAGTGATTCCGTAAGTAGTGGCGAGCGAACGCGGATTAGCCCAAACCAATGTTGTTACGGCAATGTTGGGGTTGTAGGACCACGACATTTTATGTACAAGGAACCGGAAGTTACTGGAAAGTGACACCATAGAGGGTGATAGTCCCGTATGGGTAACGAGTATAATAGATAGTGGTATCCTGAGTAGGGCGGGGCACGTGAAACCCTGTCTGAATTTGGCGGGACCATCCGCTAAGGCTAAATACTCCTGAGAGACCGATAGTGAACCAGTACCGTGAGGGAAAGGTGAAAAGAACCGTGAATAACGGAGTGAAATAGATCCTGAAACCATACGCTTACAAGCGGTCGGAGCCCTTTCGTGGGGTGACGGCGTGCCTTTTGCATAATGAGCCTACGAGTTAACGTTGCTGGCAAGGTTAAGTGGTTAAGCCACGGATCCGTAGCGAAAGCGAGTCTGAATAGGGCGCTTTAGTCAGTAGTGTTAGACGCGAAACCGTGTGATCTACCCATGGGCAGGATGAAGCTGTGGTAACACACAGTGGAGGTCCGAACCGGTTGACGTTGAAAAGTCTTCGGATGACCTGTGGGTAGGGGTGAAAGGCCAATCAAACTCGGAAATAGCTCGTACTCCCCGAAATGCATTTAGGTGCAGCGCTGTGCATAAAGTTATATAGAGGTAGAGCTACTGATTGGATGCGGGGGCTTCACCGCCTACCAATTCCTGACAAACTCCGAATGCTATATAATGTTTCACAGCAGTGAGGGCTTGGGTGCTAAGGTCCAAGTCCGAGAGGGAAAGAACCCAGACCATCAGCTAAGGTCCCCAAATATACACTAAGTTGAAAGAACGAGGTTTGTCTGCCCAGACAGCTAGGATGTTGGCTTGGAAGCAGCCATTCATTTAAAGAGTGCGTAACAGCTCACTAGTCGAGCGGACGAGCATGGATAATAATCGGGCATAAGTGTATTACCGAAGCTATGGATTTAGAGTTTACTCTAAGTGGTAGGGGAGCATTCCAGCAGGGTTGAAGGTGTATCGTAAGGTATGCTGGACTGGCTGGAAAAGAAAATGTAGGCATAAGTAACGATAATGCGGGCGAGAAACCCGCACACCGAAAAACTAAGGTTTCCACAGCTATGCTAATCAGCTGTGGGTTAGTCTGGTCCTAAGGCGAACCCGAAAGGGACAGTCGATGGCTAACGGGTTAATATTCCCGTACTACTAATTACTGTGATGGGGTGACGGAGTGATGAAAGCGCCGCGAACTGACGGAATAGTTCGTTGAAGTACCTACCTATAAGATCTGCAGGCAAATCCACAGATCTTGGGGAAATACGATAGTACTCGGAGTCTTCGGACAAAGAGATAGTGCGCCTAAGGGCTTCCAAGAAAAACCTCTAAACTTCAGGTAATTAGTACCAGTACCGTAAACCGACACAGGTAGTTGAGGAGAGAATCCTAAGGTGCTCGAGAGATTCATGGCTAAGGAATTAGGCAAAATAGACCTGTAACTTCGGGAGAAAGGTCGCCCCCAGCAATGGGGGCCGCAGTGAAGAGGTCCAGGCGACTGTTTATCAAAAACACAGGGCTCTGCAAAATCGTAAGATGAAGTATAGGGCCTGACACCTGCCCGGTGCTGGAAGGTTAAGAGGAGATGTTATCTTCGGAGAAGCATTGAATTGAAGCCCCAGTAAACGGCGGCCGTAACTATAACGGTCCTAAGGTAGCGAAATTCCTTGTCGGGTAAGTTCCGACCTGCACGAATGGTGTAACGATCTGGACACTGTCTCAGCCATGAGCTCGGTGAAATTGTAGTAACGGTGAAGATGCCGTTTACCCGCAGTGGGACGAAAAGACCCTGTGCACCTTTACTATAGCTTAGTATTGACCTTGGATAAATGATGTGTAGGATAGGTTGGAGACTGTGAAGTGGCGTCGCCAGGCGTTGTGGAGTCATTGTTGAAATACAACCCTTTGTTTATCTGAGGCCTAACCCCATATTGTGGGGGACATTGCTTGGTGGGTAGTTTGACTGGGGTGGTCGCCTCCAAAAGAGTAACGGAGGCTTCTAAAGGTTCCCTCAGTACGCTTGGTAACCGTGCGTAGAGTGCAATGGCATAAGGGAGCTTGACTGAGAGACATACAGGTCGATCAGGTACGAAAGTAGAGCATAGTGATCCGGTGGTTCCGCATGGAAGGGCCATCGCTCAAAGGATAAAAGGTACGCCGGGGATAACAGGCTGATCTCCCCCAAGAGCTCATATCGACGGGGGGGTTTGGCACCTCGATGTCGGCTCGTCACATCCTGGGGCTGGAGAAGGTCCCAAGGGTTGGGCTGTTCGCCCATTAAAGTGGCACGCGAGCTGGGTTCAGAACGTCGTGAGACAGTTCGGTCTCTATCTACTGTGGGCGTTAGAAATTTGAGTGGATCTGATTCTAGTACGAGAGGACCGAATTGGACAAACCTCTAGTGTATCTGTTGTCCCGCCAGGGGCACCGCAGAGTAGCTACGTTTGGAAGGGATAAGCGCTGAAAGCATATAAGCGCGAAACCCACCACAAGATGAGATTTCTTTTAAGGATCGTGGAAGATGACCACGTTGATAGGCTATAGATGTAAAGGCAGTAATGTCATAGTCGAGTAGTACTAATAATCCGTAAGCTTATGTACACTTTTTCCCGATAGCTTCGGCTATCGGGAGAGAACTTTCTAAATAATAAAAACCTTTCTTTATCTCAGTATGTTAAGATATTGCCTTTAATTATGAATTGATAATTATCAATTGTTAATTAAAGAGAAATTGCCCAAAGCAATTATACCTTCTTAAGGTGGTTATTGCGGCGGGGCTCACCTCTTCCCATCCCGAACAGAGTAGTTAAGCCCGCCTGCGCAGATGGTACTGCAGTTATGTGGGAGAGTATGTCGTCGCCTTTCTTTTTAAAAACCCTTCATCAACAGATGAAGGGTTTTTTCGTTTTGAAAAGGTTTCTTCCAGTTTACGAAAACCTGCCAAGTCCCGGTTGCTTCCATTGGGGCGTCGACTTTCTTTTAAAAAAAACAGTTTTTTTTCGTTTAAAATGGTTTGGAATTTATAGCTTGCAATTAATGTTATTTTCTAAAACTAATACTTCTACTTATCGCAAAAGCATGTTAAGATGGAAGCGGTATCCTCTTGTGAGTTCCTGAAACATCTCCTGACTTAACTATTAATATTCCGGAACAAAAAAATTAGTGGACAGCCCGACCCATAGAGAACGCTTTAATTATCATTATACTTAGATACTTCTGTTAAATTAAAGTTGTTTTTGGGTTTTAAATTATAGTGAATTAGCCTTTTTGAAAGTGATTCAGTATTTTTGTAACAAATATATAATTTAACATGAAGAAAAATATTGTATTGTTGACATTGTTTGTTATCTCAAATTTAAGTGCTCAACAGCGCCCTAAGTTGGTGGTAGGTATTGTAATAGATCAAATGAAAATGGAGTATTTGTATCGATTTTCAGATGATTTTTCACCAAATGGCTTTAAGAGGTTAATGAATAATGGATATACTTTTCAAAATATGCATTATAATTATATGCCAACTTATACAGCTCCAGGACATGCATCAATTTATACAGGTACTACGCCTGCAACCCATGGAATTGTTGGGAACGAATGGTTTAGTAGAACACTAGGTAAAGATGTATATTGTACAGATGATGCTTTTGTAAAAACTGTTGGTGATGGAACTGTTGAAGAAGGCGCGATGTCTCCAAAAAATCTGCAAGCGACTACAATTACTGATGAAGTACGAATGGCTACAAATTTTGCAGGAAAGGTAATTGGAATGAGCTTAAAAGATCGTGGTGCAATTCTGCCAGCAGGTCATTTTGCTAATTGGGCTTTTTGGTACAGTAAAACCGGTTCTTTTATTTCTAGTACTTTTTATGGTGAAAAATTACCAGAATGGGTTTCTCAATTTAATAATGAGAAACATTATATGGCTTACATAAATAAAGGTTGGGATTTATATAAACCAGCAGCTACATATAATGAAAGTTTACCGGATAATAATCTTTATGAGGGAAAGTTGTATGGGAGTACCGCACCTGTTTTTCCTTATGATTTAAAAACAATGTATGAGAAAAATGATGCTGGTATTTTAAGGGCTACTCCTTATGGGAATGACTTATTGGCAGAATTTGCTATGAAAGCTATAGAAAAAGAGGAGCTAGGTAAAGATAATATTACTGATTTTTTAACGGTTAGTTTTTCTTCTACAGATTATGTTGGTCATCTTCTTGGACCACGTTCTATAGAGCTTCAGGATACTTACTTAAGATTAGATCAAACTATTGCTGATTTTTTAAATTATTTAGACAAAACAGTTGGTAAAAGTAATTACTTACTTTTCTTAACCGCAGATCACGCTGGTGCTGAAAATGTAATTTATTTAAAAGATCATAAATATAATGTAGATAATTATCCTTCAAAAGACGTTAGACAAAGCTTACAGGATTTCTCAACAAAAACTTTTGGTGTTGATTTAGTTTCGAATTATTCAAACTTTAATATTTATTTTAATAAACAGATTATTAAAGATAAAGGTTTAGAGTTAGTTAAGGTAAAACAATCATTTAAAGAATTTTTGATCACTCAACCACAAATTAAGAAAGTTTATACAGAAGAAGAAATCTTAGCTAATGGAGGAAATGATTACTATTTGAACTTTGTAGCAAAAGGATATGATGTTACTCAAAACGGAGATATGGTAATTATAGATAAACCTGGAGATATTGAGTATACTACTACCGGTACGTCACACGGAACACCATATAGTTATGATACACATGTCCCAGCTATTTTTTATGGATGGCATATAAAAAAGGGTGAATCATATGATAAAAAAGTTATTACTGAAATAGCACCCACAATAGCTCAAAAAATTAAAGTTGCTTTCCCAAATGGAACAGAGGCCAAAGTATTACAAGAAGTTTTGGATGAGAAATAAATTCCAGTAGAACTAAAAAAAATAAAAACCTGCCAATATTATAGACAGGTTTTTTTATATCATAAAAAAAGACTTTTCAATTAAGAAAAGCCTCTTAAATTTAGTGATTTAGTAAGCACTTATTTTAATGTCAGCACTATGCGTTTGCTAACACTAATTCTTCGTTAAAAGGAAGATTCCAAGCTTCAGCAACTCCTTTGTAAAGGATTTTTCCGTTAGCAACGTTCAATCCTTTTTTTAATTCATCATTTTCATCACATGCTTTTTCCCATCCCTTGTTTGCTAATTGTAAAGCATAAGGTAAAGTTGCATTAGTTAAAGCCAGAGTAGATGTATAAGGAACAGCTCCCGGCATATTGGCCACGCAGTAGTGAACAATGTCATCAATGATAAAAGTTGGATTTTCATGGGTTGTAGGAGTACAAGTTTCAATACAACCTCCCTGATCAACTGCAACGTCAACAACAACAGTTCCCGGACGCATTAATTTAAGCATATCACGTGTAATTAAGTGAGGTGCTTTTGCTCCCGGAATTAAAACTGCTCCAACAATTAAGTCGGCGTCTTTAATTGCTCTTGTGATATTATAATGATTTGACATTTCTGTATTTACATTTGCAGGCATGATATCATCTAATTGACGTAAACGTGGTAAACTCAAATCCATAATGGTTACCTGAGCTCCTAAACCTGCCGCCATTTTAGCTGCTTGAGTACCAACAATTCCTCCACCTAAAACTAAAACTTTTGCTGGTGGGACACCAGGAACACCACCTAAAAGAATACCTCTTCCTTTTAGCGGTTTTTCAAGATACTTGGCTCCTTGTTGAATAGCCATACGACCCGCAACTTCAGACATTGGTACTAATAAAGGTAAGCTTCGATCAGCTTTTTCAACTGTTTCGTAAGCCAAACATATCGCTCCTCTTTCTAACATAGCATGTGTTAATTCTTCTGATGAAGCAAAGTGGAAATATGTAAAAAGCAATTGATCTTTTTTGATTAACCCATATTCAGAAGCGATTGGCTCTTTTACTTTAATGATCATTTCAGCAATAGCATATACTTCTTCGATAGTTGCCAAAACTGTTGCACCAGCTTGTGTATATTCGTCATCACTAAAACCACTACCTAAACCTGCAGTTGTTTGTATATATACTACATGTCCATGCTTTTTCATTTCAGAAACACCGGCAGGGGTTAAAGCTACACGATTTTCGTTATTCTTAATTTCTTTTGGAACACCTATTATCATTTTGTTATATTTTTTTGTTTTTCTTGCAATTCTTTTACAAATCTACAGATAGAGAATATATTATTGATATTTGATTGATAAATAAGAAAATATTATTTTATTTAGTATTTTTACAGAAAAATATTCTTTTTCGGAATGCTTTTATTTCTTTAAAAAGAAAAAATGACTGAATTTTAATAATTATTTAATCCATTTCGATTATGGCTTTAGATGAAATTGACAAAAAAATCCTACGTCTTTTACAGGTTAATGCTCACTATACCCTAAAAGATATTGCTAATAAAATAAATTTATCATTAACACCTGTCCATGATCGCGTTAAACGACTTGAAAAAGAGGGTGTTATTGAAAAATATGTTTCGATTTTAAACAAGAAAAAATTAGGAAATAATCTCACTGTCTATTGCCAGGTAACCTTGACAAAACAAACTTATGATACTTCTGAAGGATTTAATCAATCAATTTTGGATTTGCCTGAAGTGGTCGAATGTAATTACGTATCTGGTAATTTTGATTACATGCTCAAAATCATCATTCCGGACATGGAGAGCTATCATCATTTCCATCAAAAGAAATTATCGGTCTTACCTGAAGTTTCTTTAATCAATACTGTTTTTGTAATTTCTGAAGTAAAAAGCACAACGGTTTTACCTATTTAATTAAAACAAAAAACCACCAAGAGAACTTGATGGTTTAAAGAAAATTGGTTTTTTGGTTGTAAATTAATAATAAGTAAAACGTCTTACTTTGGCAATGTATTTGGCCAAACGAATCACTTGATGACTATAGCCATATTCGTTGTCATACCAAATATAAAGCACAATATTTTTCCCGTCTTTTGAAACAATTGTTGCATTACTGTCATAAATTGATGGAGCTGAAGTCCCTACAATATCTGAAGAAACCAATTCATTATTCAAAGAATATTTTATTTGCTCTACCAATTCGCCTTCAAGAGCATATTTTTTTATAATTTTATTGATGGCAGCAATAGAAGTTGTCTTTTTTATTTCCAGATTCAAAATAACCAACGAGCCATTTGGAACAGGGACCCGAATTGCATTCGAGGTTAGTTTTCCTTCTAACGATGGTAATGCTTTTGCTGCTGCATTTCCGGCACCGGTTTCTGTAATAACCATATTTAGCGCTGCTGCTCTGCCACGACGGTATTTTTTGTGCATATTGTCAACTAAATTCTGGTCGTTGGTATAGGCATGAATAGTTTCCAGATGACCTTTTGTAATTCCCAGAGTGTCTTCTATGACTTTTAAAATTGGTGTTATCGCATTCGTAGTACAAGAGGCAGCTGAAAAAATATTTATTTCGTCAGGATTAAATTCAGTATGATTTACACCATGTACAATATTAGGAACACCTTTTCCTGGTGCTGTCAATAAAACTTTACTCACACCTTTTGACTTCAAATGTCGTTTTAAAGCTTCTTCAGTTGTAAAAGCCCCCGTATTGTCAATTACGAGTGAATCACTGATTCCAAATTCTGTATAGTCTATTTCTTCGGGAGAATTTGCAGTGATAATATGAACTGTAGTTCCATTTATAATTAAGGCACTATTTTTTGGATCTGCAGATACAGAACCTTGAAAATCTCCATGAATAGAATCATAACGTAATAAAGAAGCTCTTTTCTCTAAACTGGAAATATCATTTTTATCCCGAAGAACGATGGCTCTAAGACGCAATTGGTTTCCTTTTCCGGTTTTAGACATTAATTCTCTGGCTAATAAACGTCCAATTCTTCCAAAGCCATATAAAACAACATCTTTTGGCTGAATTTCTTCTGAGGCTTTAGCCTTTTTTAACTTTTCGATTACAAAATATCTGGCGTCAGGATATTTTTCATCATCTAAACCATACTCATACGTTAGTTTGCCGAGATCTAATTTTGCGGGTGGAAGATCTAAAGACAAAATGACTTTTGCAATTTCGACCGAATCAAAAATGGAGATAGGCTTACCAACAAACTCACCTGCATATTGATGTAAATTGATAATATCGCTGACATTTTTATCTAACAATTGATTTCTAAATAAAACCATTTCGATCGATTTGTCATACCATAAATCGCTTATAATTTTAATTAATTCGACACCGGCTCTTCTTCGGTCGACTTGAATTGATACTTCTTTTTGGTACAAAGTTTTTTTGCTCATAATTGATTAAATTGAAATAATAAAACGCTCACTTATTTTAAAATTTTTGGCAAAAGTATATATTTCAATCGATTTCGTAGGCTATTTTGTAATTTATTTTTTAAAATAAAAAAGCCATCTTAGAATAGACTGCACCCAAAAGTTTA
>NZ_AKJZ01000101.1 GCF_000282055.1 Flavobacterium sp. CF136 | reverse complement strand
ACTTCGAAAGGGCTTCGACTAAGTTTATCCTGAGCGAAGACGAACGGACTCTGCCTGACACTTATTTTAAATTACAACCAACGGGTTATGTCAAATATTTTTATAAAAACCCAATTTACACTTTTATAGTATAAAAACATCTATTTAAAATGTGAAAATTGCTCATATCACAGACGAATAAATTGCCGAAAAGTCAATAATTTATTCCTTTTATACCAATAGCATAAGAGCCTACCGCAAATAAGCTAAAGATTGTTCAATAAAGATAATATTATTTGGTGCATTTAGACTACAATAAGCTATAAAGAAGTACGTTTACCAATAGATTCGAATCTTAATTTAATAGTATGGAATATTCAAAAAATTATACTGCTGAAGACCAGCATATAGATGTGCAAAATATCATGGATGGCTTATATTACCCTTTTTATATGGAGTATTGCCGCCATGATTATATTAGAGAGGTACTGGGTTTTGATTTTGTAGAGCAGGCAAACAAAGGTATCTATATGGTTTTGTCTCAGTATAGTATTAAATTTATCCGGTCTTTAAAAAAGAATGATAATTTTGACGTTACTTGTTCTGTATTTACAGATGCTCAGGGCTTGCCTCGTCTGCATTTTAAACAATCTATAATAAAAGACGGAAAAATAATGGCTACGGCAGTATTTACAGGAACATGTGTTCCGGCAACTGGCGGAAGGCCCTACTTACCTGAAGAGATGCAAAAAAACCTAACTGATGCGCCATCATTAGAGATTTAATTGGCAAATTCAATCAATCGCCTTCAGTTTTCTTTTATTGATTGTTCTTAAAAAAAAGCCCTTAAACATTTAAAATTTAAGGGCAATTAAAAATATTTTAAGGAACTATACTTTTGTTTTTAACATCAAATTTTCAACTTTAGAATGCGGAATCTCGGGGTTGGCTCCCGGTGCTGCCGCAACTAAAGCTCCAACTGCACAAGCAAAATTGATAGCTGTTTGCGGTGCTTCTCCAGTAAGAAGTGATGTAATTAAAGTCGCTAAAAAAGAATCGCCTGCCCCTACTGTATCGGCAACTTTAACAGGGTATCCTCCATTTTCATACAGTTTTCCTTCCCATAATAATAATGCACCGTGTTTGCCTTTGGTTACGCACATAGCAGTTACTTTGGCTTTTTCTGCGATAAAATGCATATTATCTTCCAGACTCGTAAAAGGCGACTGCATAGCTGCCGCAATCTCTAATAATTCCTCATCATTGAACTTAATAAAATCAGCTGAATGCATTAATTGTTCCAGAATTGTATATGAATAATGAGGCTTTCTTAAATTGACATCAAAAACTTTATAGGCTTTTGTTTGCAATAATTCTTCCAAAGATTGTCTTGACACTTCATCTCTGCAAACCAGACTGCCGTAAATTAAAACATCAGCCTCTGCAACTAACTTTTCAGCCAAGTCATTCAATACAATTTTATCCCAGGCCGATGGGTAATTAATTTCATAACTTGCAGAACCACGTTCATTTAGTGTCACATTTACTAATCCGGTTGCAAAATTTTCTGTTTGCATTATAGCATTGGTTTCAAGTCCCAGGCTTTTCACCTGATTGATAATTGCTTCTCCATCTTTATCCTTTCCTACGCAGCTTATCACCGTGACTTCACAACCTAGTGTTTTCATTCGCAAAGCAACGTTTAGCGGAGCTCCTCCAATCTTTTTTTCGTTTCCAAAAACATCCCATAATACCTCTCCAAAGCAAACTGCTTTTAATTCTTTTTTATTCTTCATAATCTTAAAATTAAGAACATAACATTTGTTCTATAGATAATACAAATTACATTTTAATTATTTAACTTCACTAATCTCTAAAACGACACTTGTTCTCTGCAAAGTAACATTAGGATTAAAACCTGCCTTCATCAGGAAATCCCCAGTGAAAATCTTATCAGAAGAAAGTGTAGATACTACTCCGGGATATAAATTAATTTCTTTTACCGTATATTTTTTCTTCGGATCCAGGCCATTAAAAACTACCGGTCGTTTCGTTGCTGTAATACTAAATCTATTGTTTACCAAATAGTTAAAAACAATCGCTTTACTTTTATTTTCATTAACATACATCAATGCCGCAATATCATTTTCATGCGGATTTACCAATCGAAACATATTGCCATGCCACACGATATCTTTGAATGTGTTATAATTACTTATAGCCTGCTTACAAAATATTTTGTCATTGGCATCTAATTTGCCGGCTACAATATCAAATCCTAATTTACCCATACTGGCCACGTCTACCCTGAATTTCAGAGATTGTTTGCCCCAGTCGGTAACATGATTATCTATAGCTATAGAAGGAAAGAAATACGAATAATCCCATTGCAAAAATATGCGCTCTACAGGCTCGGTGTCATCACTCGGCCAAAACTCGGTGAAATATTTTAAAAACTCATAATCCCCACGACCACCGCCTCCGGAACATAACATCATGGGAACTTTTGGATATTTGGCTCGAATGCGCTGCAGTACTTTATACAATCCCTTCACATAATCTACATACAAATTAGACTGAGGGATTCCTTTTTTATTTAGATAAGCCGAATACGCATTATAAATAACCGCATTACAATCCCATTTGATGAACGCCAATTCGGGATTTTTCACAAACAAATCATCCACGATTCCAAAAACAAAATCCTGAACCTCGGGATTCGACAAATCTAACACCATCTGATTCCTGTAATAAATCTCAGGTCTTTCAGGTTGTCGTATTACCCAATCCAAATGTTTTTCATACAATTCACTTTTTGGATTTACCATCTCAGGCTCAATCCAGATACCAAATTTCACGCCTTCGGTTTTTGCTTCTTTAACCAAATAACCCAATCCACTTGGCAGTTTCTTCTTATTTTCCTGCCAGTCGCCTAATCCTGCATTGTCGTTATTTCGTGGATATTTATTACCAAACCACCCATCGTCCAATAAAAACATGTCGACACCCAAATCTTTAGCGTCTTTAAACAAGGCTTTAATTTTATTTTCATCAAAATTAAAATAGGTTGCCTCCCAATTGTTTAATAAGGTAAGACGTTCCCCCTGACCATCCAATATTCTGTATTTTCTGGCCCAATCGTGTAAATTTCTACTGGCTTCCCCTGTACCGTTATTCGATAAAGCATAAATTAAAGAAGGGGTTTTAAAAGTTTCGTTTGGAGCCAGCGCATATTCAGAAGCAAACGGGTTGATTCCCGCAATAAGACGAAGGTTTTTATGAGAATCAATTTCAAAATCCAATTTAAAATTACTGCTCCAGGCCAACTGTCCTAACATAACCGTTCCTTCATTTTCTGAAGCCGGTTTGCCAAATGAAACTATAAAATTGGGCGTTTGCAACAACATCGCCCTGGTTCCCAATTTAGAATCAATTGTTCGCATTCCCTGTAAAAGCTTGGTTTCTGCAGGTTGCATTTCTTTTAGATATTCTCCCTGAAAACTCGTGAGATAAAAATCTTTATTGGCAAAATATAAATTAGCAGATGCATATTTTTGCAAAACCACCGCCTTTTTCTCCTTGTGTTTTATTTCCGTCCATTGCTCGATTATATTTTCTTTTTCCCAAACTTTATAAAACAAAGTCACCTCAAACGGATAAACAGGATCCTTCAAAAGAATACTGGTAACCGAAGTATTGACATCTATTTTTTCTTTTTTATGACTCACATACTTCAATTCCAACGACGGATTCCCATCAGCATGTTTCACCTGAATGGCGGGCTCGGACAGATTCCAGGTCCCCGCAGGAGTATATGCCGAATTATAAATTCCAGCATTGGATTCATCATAATTATAATTGGCTGCAACAATCTTATACTCACTTTCATTTTCAAGCGGTTTGCCAAAATACACCGTTCTCAACCTATTGTTACTGTCGGTTTGCATTAACAGCACATTGTTTTCGGTGGCAATAGGAATGATTGTTTGTGCCGATGCATCAGCTATAACCAATATAAAACCACAAAAAAGCATGATTCTATTCAAATATCTTACCCGTTCCTTTTTCATGTATGTAAATTTTATTTTTTAGCGGTCATATAGGTTATCGCCTTTTTATTTATCAGTGTTTGCTTCACTGACTTAATATTTTTCATAGGTGTTCAGCGAATTTCATTTGCTTGCGTAAACTTGTTATTAATCGCGATTTCATTATTCCCGTTATTAAAATACAGTTTTTTTGAATATTTTTAATGCAAAATGTTTTTTATCTTACTTCAAGAATATATTGTAATTTGAACCAAAAGACCTTCTTAACAAAATACCTTCAACACTTATTTTAGATTCAAAATTAAGAAACAGCTAAGGGCAAGTACATACTCACCCTTAATCTGATTCAATCACTAATTTTTAAACAACCATTATTAACCTTATTTAATATTTAGGATTTTGCTTGTATAATCCTCCTGTAAAGTCTATTTCTCTTTGAGGTATTGGATAATATTCATCTCTGCCCGCTGTGAAATGAGCACTTGAAAGGAAACCTCTTTTTACTTTTTCAACAGCAAGATAAGCATTTAAAACCGGCTCAGCTTCACCCCATCTTACGAGGTCAAAAAAGCGAGGTCCTTCCATTCCAAACTCTAATCTTCTTTCAAATTTAAGCGCTTTCCAGGCATACGCTTTATCTGGAAATGAAAGATAAGGTTCTACTTTATATACATTTGAAGCACCTGCAGCTAATGGCATTGTTGTACTTGCTGCTGCTCTTGCTCTTATTTCATTAATAATAGGTAGTGCCTCGTTTTGTCTATTCAATTGAATTAAGGCTTCTGCCTTGAACAATAGTACGTCTGCATATCTAATAAAATCTACATTTTTTGAAGTCCCTACGAAAGGTCCGTTTTTAACGTAACAGGAACAGTCTGGCGATTGTTGCTCTTTCATATTACCAAAGAAACCATAAACTCCTGGATCTCTGGCCCAGCTAAAATTATAAACCATATCCCCTGCTGTTTTCAGCGTATTTTTATATTTAAATGGTCTTCCGGGAATCCCTACGGTATGATCAATTCTTGGGTCAAGTGTTACCCCGGGAGTTAATGATGATTTTCCATTAGCGTCTACAGCAGTATAAATATCTGAAGTATTAAAAGTATCCAATAATGGTAAGCCTGTAACAGCATCAGTTTTGAATGCATTGACCATATTTTGACTCGCTAAGTGAAAACCACAACATCCGTAAAGAGGTGTTCCATGAGGTGAATTCAATCCCGTTACAAAACTTACTCTTCCTGTATTAGTTCCATCATTGATAGAAAACTGAACAGCCCAAATAGATTCCGGTCCATTATCATGACCATCCAAGAAATTGAAACCAAAATCAGGCTCTAAACTTCCCTCTACCTCGTCAGCATAGGTGATTACTTCTAACAATCTTGCCGAATTTATACTTGTAACCTGATGGTCCGCATTTTGTTCATATGCCTGATACAATCTCAATTTTGCTAAATAAGCCGATGCAGCATTTTTATCAGCTCTACCCACTTGATCTTGTGAAGGAGGTAAATTATCATGTGCAAAAATAAAATCATCGGCAATTTTATTCCATAATGCATCAGAAGTTAAATCATTTGAAGTTTTCAAAATTTGCTCCTTAGAAAGATCTTCTGTAATAAACGGAACTTTATTAAATAATAACTTCAGCATAAAATAAGAATGCGCTCTTAAAAAACGTAATTCCGCCTGTCTGGTTTTCTTTAACGGATAGTCTGCATCCGGAATAGTATTGATTACAGATAGTGCAAAGTTAGCTCTGGAAATCGCTTTATAGTGATTTGTCCAGGTTCTGGGAAGCATCCAGTCACCATAATCAGCAATAGTAGTATTGTATTGTTCATAGGTATCAATCACATCAACATCTGATCGACCACCTCCACCTTTGTAGGCATCATCTGAACGGACACTACCATAAACCCATTGATTCGTTATTGGTCCAATCATTTCATCATTTCCAATTGCCGCATAGGCAGCAGTAACAAGAGCATCTGCATTTGCTAAAGTAGCAGCTTGATCTGGCGTTAATACTCCTTTAGGTTCATAATCTAAAAAATCTGAGCTACATGATGCCAAAAATAAAATTGACAAAAAGCTAATAACTATTTTATTATATTTTTTCATGGGAATTAATTAAAAGTTTAAGTTTACACCTAATGAGAATGTAGTAGGTACTGGTATTCTATTAATATTTGTACGTTCCGGATCAGAACCGATATATCCTTTTGGAGTAAACCAAAATAAGTTTTCCCCTTGGGCGTATAATCTACAACGAGTGATGAAACCAGTTTTTTCAGTTATACTTTCTGGTAGTGAATACCCGATTTGTATGTTTCTAACTTTGAAATAAGAATTGTTTCTTAAAAAATATTCTGACATCTGATTGTCATTATGTGCCAATGAAAGAGACGGAACATCAGTATCAGTATTTGTTGGTGTCCAGGCATTAAGTGTTCCCGGACCTGCATTTTCTCTTCCCTGAACAAAATTATTCCAATAAATATAAGGATCAACTCCTTTTCTTCCTGCTACTCCAGAACCAAAGATGGACATATCTATATTTTTATAAGCCAAACTAATATTAATACCATATTCTAATTTTGGTTGTGTTGAACCTATAAAAGTTCTGTCATCAGAATTGATAACTCCGTCATTATTGATATCCACATATTTAATACCTCCTAATCTGGAAGCTACCTGTGTAGCATGAGAATCAATATCTGCCTGCGATTGGAACAAACCATCTGTTTTATATCCAAAAACCTCAAACTGAGAATGACCAATGATAGAATTTAAGGCTGTTCCCGGATAAGCTGTTCTTACTTCTTCAGGTAATGCTGTTATTTTGTTTTTAGTCGCACCAAAGTTAGTAGTGACATTAAAATTCAATCCATTCTCTAAAGTATCTGAGTATCCTAAAACAAATTCCCATCCTTTATTTGAAGTTGATGCTCCATTCACAAAACGCTGTTGTCCTTCTCCTAAAACTGAAGCAACTGGTGGTTTAATTAATATCCCGTCTGTTTTTCTGGTAAAATAATCAAAAGAACCTGATAATTTGTTATCCAAAAAAGCAAAATCCAACCCAACGTTTATCTCTTTTGTAGATTCCCATTTCAATCCTGAATTGGCCGCTTGTATAGAAACAAAACCAGATGGCAAATTTCCTGTATTAACTCCACCCAAATCATAAGCCGTTCCTACATTATAATAAATATTAAAAAAATCAGGAATAAAAACATTCTGATTAGATCCATATCTGGCTTCATATAACCCTAAACTAGCATTATCACCAATGGATTGATTCCCCACTTCTCCATAACCCGCACGAAGTTTTAATGACGAAATTGCTTTTACATTTTTCAGAAAATTTTCATTGTTGATTTTCCATCCTACCGTTGCAGCCGGAAAAATACCATATCTGTTATCTGCTCCAAATCTTGACGAACCATCTCGTCTTATCGTAAAAGTTGCCAAATATTTATCAGAAAACGCATAATTTAATTTCCCAAACTGAGAAAGCAATCTGCTTCCTGTTGAAAGACCATTTGATGTTCTGGCTCCGGAAGCAGCCGATAAAACAAAATAAGATTCTGTTTCTACAGCAAAATTCTCTCCACGGGATAACAAACTATTAAAATCTGTTTTAACCGATTCCAGCCCCACTACAATACCAATTTTATGATTGGAAAGTTTTACATTATAACTTAAAGTATTGGATATCGTTAAGCTGGAATATTTGTTGGTATCATGAGTTAAGCTATTATTAGTTCTGTTAACTGATCCATTACTAACCGTTGGCTCAATGTCTTTTCTACTGTAATCATTAAAATCAATACCAATACTGTTTCTGTATGTAAGATTTTTTATTATATCAATTTCTGTAAAAATATTTCCATATAAAGAAACTCTCTTCGTATTATCCCATCTGTTTAAATACTGCATCAATAGAGGATTGTTTCTATCCGAATAACCTGATCCTAAAGGACCGCCATATCCACCGGAATTTGTATAAACAGGGATTGTTGGTGCTAATGAAATAGCCAGGGCAGGAACCGGAGAATTACCAACATCATTAGCCGCCAGTTTTTCATTAGATTGTGTAAACTGAGAATTAATACCAAATCGTACTTTATCATTAAACAATTTGAAATTAGCATTTAATCTTGCTGTATATCTTTCATAATTAGTATATTTTAACATACCACTATTATCCAAATACCCTAAATTCAACATGGCATTAGATTTATCACTACCTCCTGAAACAGACAAATCATTATTGATAACAAATCCTGTTTTATACACTACATCCTGCCAATCCGTATCTCCTGCCGGGACATTAGTATCTCCTCCTACAAAAGGCTTAACCGATACACTATTTAACACTGGATTACTCAAATTCTGATTCCAGTCAAAATTATAGATTTCGCCATATCCATCTTCTGGTTTCGCTCCATCATTAACTGAAGCTTGCCATAAAACTTTTCCACGATCCACTGCATTAAGCATATCATATCTTTGTTTTTTCTCTGACATAGAAGAAACACTGGTACTATAAGAAACAGTCATAGCTCCGCCTTTTGAGGCATTCTTTGTAGTTACTATAATAACTCCATTAGCTGCTCTGGAACCATAAATAGACGAAGCCGAAGCATCTTTTAATACCTGAACAGATTCTATTGCACTTGGGTTTAAACTGGCAAAAACTTCAGGCCTTACCGTAGGAACACCATCAATTACATACAAAGGATCAGTATTTCCTAAAGTACTTACCCCTCTGATTAAAATCTTGCTGCTAGCCCCACTGGGATCCCCTGATTTCTCAATAGACAAACCGGCAACCCTGCCTTGTAGAGCCTGCATAGCATTACCCGAACTCATACTTTGTCCGGCAATTGGCTTCATATCTACTACTGTAATAGCACCGGTTACATCCACTTTTCTCTCCTTGGAATACCCTATCACAACAACTTCTGTTAATTGTGATAATTCTGGTTTTAAAACAACATTTATGGTTTCTTTTCCATTTACCGGGATGCTTTGGCTTGTAAAACCTGCATAGCTAAATATTAAAGTAGCATTTATATCTACTTTATTAAGTGTAAAACGACCATCAAAATCTGTCGCTGTTCCATTGTTCGTACCTGATACTATAATATTCGCACCAGGAAGTGACAACCCATCTTCAGATGAAGTCACTATTCCCTTGATAGTTATGTTTTGGGCCGATAAAGAAAAAAAGGAGCCCATAAAAATTAAATAGAGAATGATTTTTCGTTTCATAATTTAGTTAGTTTAGTTAAAGTTTAATTGGTTAATTGTTAAGTTTTCGATGGTGAACTCGAAATTTTCTTTGGTAACAGCAAATGTTTCCATTGGTTTTTCAGGAAAAAATATTTCGGTCATAACTGTTTCTCCATTATTATAAAAGACTTCAATTGATGTTTTATCAACGATAACCCTTACGTCAATTTTATCAAAATCCTTTGTAAAGGGCGCTTTAGAAATTTGCTTTGCAAAAACATCAGAAAAAGACAAATCCCCTGATTCTCTTCTATCGATAAAAAAGTAATTCTCCTTTTTATTGATCCCGAAGCTTATAGTATTTTTAAAACCATTGGAAAATGAAAATGTATAAACATCTTTCTTCAAGTTCTTCAAAGTAAACTGAATGTCTAACTTTGTTAAATCAACCAGCGATTTATCAATTAAGACTGTTTTTTTATCCTTGATAATAAGTGTTTCTTTTTTTATGGTCTTTGCCACATAATTTTGTAATTCTCTAACCGGCAGGGAAGAAATTCTATAATGATTATCCTCTTTAATCAGTTTTAATTCTCTTGCCATAGTCATACTGCTTCTCCATTTTTGAGTTGGAACTTTTTGGGCATAATTCCAATTGGACATCCAGCCCATAAACAACTTTCTACCATCGGTTTCTGAAATATTAGACCAGGTAACCCCTGCATAATTATCTCTTCCGTAATCTATCCATAACCCTTTTTGCTGATTTATATCTTTAGAAAAAGATTCATCCAGCTTAAAAGTCTTACCGTCAAAATCTCCCACAAAATATTGCGTAGCCGAGCCTCCATTTGGGCCTCCCGGATTGATACTCAATAAAAGCACCCATTTGTATTCATCCGAACCTTCTACCAGCATCGGGAAAAAATCAGGACATTCCCAAACACCTCCGTGAGCTCCAATATTTTTACCAAAATCAGAAAGCAATTCCCAATCTTTTAGGTTTTTTGAACCATAAAACATTGTTTTATCTCCAGCGGCCAAAACCATCAGCCATTGTTTATGAATATTATCCCAAGTCATTTTTGGATCTCTAAAATCCTTCATACTAGGAAACTCAATCACTGGATTACTCTTATACTTAGTCCAGGTCAAGCCTTCGTTTAATGAATAAGCAATTCCCTGAGATTGTACTCCCGGTGCTTTAGCTTTCTCCTTCTCAGGGTTATGATAAGTAAACATCGCTACGATTGGCGGATTTTTCAGACTTCCAAAACCGGAAGTATTTTGCAAATCAACTACTGCACTTCCTGAAAAAATATATCCTTTTTCATCGGGGTAAATGGCGATTGGTTTTTCTGTCCAGGTCACCATATCGGTGCTTATCGCATGCCCCCAATGCATAGGTCCCCAAACAGTTGAATCCGGATAATGTTGAAAATAAAGATGGTAATAACCATTGTAATAGAACATACCGTTGGGATCGTTCATCCAGGCTTTTTTAGGTGTAAAATGAAAGTTTGGCCTGTACAGTTCTTCATTCGAATACTCTTTTTTATCTATTAATGAGGACTGTTTACAACTCAACAACATACTTAACGTTACTACACATAAAAGCAATTCGAGAAATTCTTTTTTTAATACTTTTTTCATGTTTTTAATCTTTGATTAATTTTTTACTTAATACTTCTAAAGAAATCCCTTTGGTTTCCGGCATCATAAAAGCTACAAACAGTAATTGCAGCACCATCATCAATGTAAAAATTAAGAATACGACTTCCGGGCCAATTTCAGAAAACAGCATCGGGATTAAAGACGGAATAATTGCTGCCAAAACCCAATGTACTGAACTTCCAAAAGCCTGTCCTGAAGCACGAATGTGATTTGGAAAAATTTCTGAAATAAAAACCCAGATAACGGCTCCCTGACCAATTGCATGTGAAGCAATGAACATGAAAAGAAATATGGGTACTGATAATCCTCCCCAATCGTAATAAAAAGAAGCAGAAACTAATCCCAGGGAAATAATATATCCGACTGAACCAATGTACATTAACAACTTTCTTCCTAATTTGTCAATTAATGCTACTCCGATTAAAGTAAATATAAGATTGGTAATCCCGATTCCGATACTGCTCAATAAAGCGGTGTTTTGTCCTAAACCTGCTTCTTCAAAAATTCTGGGTGCATAATATAAAAAGGCATTGATTCCTGAAAACTGATTAAAAAAGGCAATTAAAAAAGCCAGCATTAACGGAAAGCGATATTTTTTCATGAAAATATTTTCATGTCTGGTAACACCATTTTCCCTCGAATCATCCATGATGTCTTTGAGGTCTGCAGACGGATCAATTTTAAACAGCACTTTGCGTGCTTCCTCATCGCGATTTTTAGATAATAACCATCTCGGGCTTTCCGGAATTGTTAGTATAAAAAGAATATAAATAACAGAAGGAATTGCCTGCACTCCTATCATCCAGCGCCATGCATTTTCTCCGATATCTTTTAAAAAGTAATTGGATATAAAGGCAATTAAAATTCCCAGCACAATATTAAACTGATACAAGGCTACTAATCGTCCGCGCTTATCCGCAGGGGCAATTTCCGAAACATAAGCCGGGGCAGCAATGGTTGAAGCACCAACTCCTAAACCTCCTATAAACCTGAAGGCGGCAAAAACATAAGGATCGTTTGCAAAAGCTGCACCTATAGCAGAAATGAAATATAAAATCCCAATCCAGAACAGTGTCTTTTTACGACCTATCTTATTAGTTGGAATTCCTCCAAAAATAGCACCTACAACTGTTCCCCAAAGTGCCATTGCCATAACAACAGATCCATGAAAAGCATCAGATGAATGCCAGAGAAGCTGTAATTGTTTATCAGCTCCAGAAATAACTACGGTATCAAAACCGAAAAGAAAACCTGCCAGTGCAGCAGTAACAGACCAAATCAATATCTTATTCATTGCAGATGTATTAAAAACTTACCGCTAAGATATCCGCAAAAAAACCAACTTATTTTTAATGATGTTACAATTTAATTCTATAATTATTGATAGTTTGATATTTAACACGCAAAACCTTTATTGACAAGGCTTTTACGGGAATCAAAATTTATTTACGAAAACCGTGTAGTTTCGATTTTGTTACATTAGGTATAAAATTGATACCTGATTTTCTTGAAAAAAGAACAAAGCAACAAAGGCATTGAGATTCTAAGTTGCTAAAAACTATAAGTTCAGAAGATTTTAGGTTAAATTTTAAGTCCTGTTTCTCTTTTTTTGAATTGCTACCAGTTTCATCTCAATGTCATTAAGTTAAGGGATATTGTCGTCAGTTCGAGTGTTTTCTTAAAAAAATGCGATAGCTCTTTTTTAAGAAAATGTATCGAGAACCTTAATATTAGAAAGCTTCCCGATACAATTTTTAATCATAAAGCTATCGCATTATTATTAAAAATCACTCGAATTGACGTTAACTTAATGACATTGTTCTTCAGTTGGAGGTAATTCAAAATCTTCTAATCTCTCAAGATTCTAACTAATTTGTAGATTTGTATTCCTTTGGTGAAATTCCAAATTTATTCTTAAAAGCTGTAGAAAAGTAGTTTGGAGAAGAGAATCCAAGTGAGTATGCAATTTCAGAAATATTCATCTCATTTGACTTTAAAAGCTCTGCAGCTTTCTCCAATTTTACATTATTAATATGATCACTGATATTAATTCCGATAATCGCTTTTACCTTTCGATACAACTGAACTCTCGAAACATTTAGTTTATCGGCTAAATCTTCAACAGAGAATTTAGGATTATCAACATTCATTTTTATGAAATCGTTCATTTTGGTAATGAAAGATTGTTCCTGATTGCCAAATTTCGATTCAGGTTCTATGCGATAAATATTATTGGTGTAATAATAACGAAGCTTTTCCCGGTTGAAAAGTAAACCGGAGATAGATTGTTTTAAAATAGAAAGGCTAAAAGGCTTCGTAAGATATTGATCAACACCACTCTGTAATCCTTTTAAAACAGATTCCTTATTGCTTTGTGCCGTTAAAATAATAATCGGAATATGTGAAGTACGTAAATCTTTCTTCAATTCTTTGCTGATTTCATAGCCATCTTTGTCTACCAAATTAAGATCACAAATAATGATATCGGGGACAATTTCCATTGCTTTTTCAATAGCATCACTTCCATCAGAGGTATGAACCGCATATTCGTTAGATAATTTAGCTTTCAGAAATGTAACCAGATCATTATTATCTTCGATAACCAAAAGAGAGTGTTTTTCTGATTCAGAAATTTCATTTACTTCTTTAAAATCATACTCTATCTCTAAATTATCTGTTATTAAATTTGGAATCAGGTTTTGGTTCTCCGCTTTATTTATAATTTCTGAAGGTTGTAAATGACTGTTTCCTTTTAATAAAGTAATCACAAACTCACTCCCTTGTTTTGATTTTAGTTCGATTGTTCCATGATGCAAAAGCACAAATTCTTTAGACAAATGAAGCCCGATTCCCGAGCTGTTTTTATTGTTATTTGAAGCTCTGAAAAATGGATTAAAAACATTAGACAGCTCATTTTCAGGGATTCCGATTCCAGAATCCTTAAAACTTATTTTAATCGTATTATCTTGATTTTCAACAACCAAAATATTTATTTTTCCATTGTCCGGTGTAAATTTAAAGGCGTTGGAAAGCAAATTAAAATAAACTTTATCCATTAACCCCCTGTCAATAAACAACTCCAGGTTTTTATTTTTACAAGTAAGCTGAAAATCAATATTCCTGCGGGCAGCTTCACCTTTAAAATTGGTCATTACTTCGTTCGTAAAATCATATATTTTGGTATTTGAAGCTCTTAACGTGAATTTTTGCTCTTCAATTTTTCTAAAATCCAGCAACTGATTTATTAATCGTAACAATCTGTCAGAATTTTTATGAATCAGTTTTACTTCATCAATAAGTGCAGTTCCTTTAATTTTTTCGTTTTCAATTAAAGACTCTACATAACTCATAATCAATGTTATTGGAGTTTTGAATTCATGCGAAAGTCCGGTAAAGAAATTCAATTTGGCTTCATTGCTTCTCTCTGCAATTTTAGCCATTTCCTGAATTTCATTGTTTTGGTCAATTACTGTTTGATTAATCTTTTCGAGTTGTTTTTTCTTTCTTGAAATAGAAATAGTCGAATAAATACTGTAAATCGTCAAACTTAAAATAATCACCAGGAAAAAACTCAGCAGCCTAACCAGATTGTTCTGCGAAGCATATTCTCTTTCCTGCACTTTTATTGCTCCTTGTTGTGATTCAATAACCACTTGCTGCTGATCAACCTTATCCATTTGGTTTTCGATAATTTCAGCATTATTCTGATCGATAATAATGGTATTCAGGATATTATTTTTGGAAATTGGTTCTTTATTATACATTTTTAAGGCCAGTTTCAATGCTTCATTTCCTCCGGTTGGATATAAAATGGTTGCATCTAAAACACCATTTTTCACCAATTCGATACCACCATTAACGGTATTTAATCCATCAACACCAATAAATTTAATTTTCTTTTCTAATCCTAATGTCTTTGCGGTTTCCCATGCACTTAATGCCATGCGGTCGTTATGGGCAAAAATGTATTCAATATCCGGATTTTGCAAAAGAATTGTTTTGAGCGGTCCTTTAACCGACTCTTTTTCCCAGTCACCATGAATGATATTCCCGACTTTGAAACGCTTGTTTTCATTGATTATCTGATCAAATCCAAGACTGCGCTCATATGCCGGAGATGAGCCATTTGCTCCGGTGATTTCAATAATTTTACCAGAACCTTTACTGTGCGAAATAATATATCGGGCTGCAATTCTGCCAATTTCAATATTATCGGCTCCCAGATAAGCGGTGTAGTTTTCGCCATCAATTTTTCTGTCCACCACAAGAACCGGAATTCCTGCTTTTATCGATTTTTCGACAACTGCAGTCAAAGGTTTAGATTGAATTGGAGATACAATTATAACATCCACCTTATTAGCTATAAATCTTTCAATATCTTCAATCTGCTTCTTGATATTGTTGTTGGCATCACTAACTTTTAAATCAACTTCTGGTCGTAACGAAGCTTCAATTTTTATAGAGCTGTTCATTTGTTTACGCCAATCATCCGTAGTCATAGCCTGAGAAAATCCAACTTTTATTTTCTCTCCTTGTTTTTGTCTGCAGGAAACTAAACTTAATGATGCTAAAAATAGCAGTAAAATATATTTTACAAATGGGTACATGAAATTATGATTTTATGTAAATAAAAATGAATTCTTAAAAATACCTTCTCGAACCGACAACTTGTCTAAATAATTAGGAAGGATTATTTTGTAATGACAAGCAAGAAGGAAATATAATTTAAAGGTAAAATTAAACTTTTATTTCATGTATACAAATCAGTAATGTTATATCTCAAATCCGGTCTTTCCATAATGAGAATACTTATATCAATCAGGATCATGAAGCAAAAGCTACACAATGGAGTAATTTTCAGGATTCACAACTAAAATATTTTCCCTATCTTTAGGAAAGATAAATAATTCATTGTTAATAATTTACAAAAAAAAATCAATTATGACTCCTATAACTTCTAATGACATTTTAAAACAACAAAAAACACTAAAAATATTGGCTTCAGTATTTTTGTTTTTATCTTATCTTATTGGATTGGGTGCACTAATAGGCACCCTGTATCTTTTATTGACTCCAAGAGGTATCGGAGGATGGATTTTACCCGCCTTTAGCTTTTTGACAGGATTAATTGTTTTTCTGTTTTTGTTTTCCCTTTCAAAAATTATAGCTATTCTAATTGAAATCAGCTTCAAATGAAAAGAGGTATAATCTGTTTGTTATCGATCCTGATATCCGGATCCTGTACTGATAAGAAAAACAGCCCCGAAGAAACTGTAGATGTGGTTTTGGTGGGAGGTGGAATTATGAGTATAACTTTAGCCAATATGCTTAACGAGCTTGATCCCACATTGTCTATTGTAACTTATGAGAGGCTCGATGGTGTTGGTAAAGAAAGTTCATCAGCATGGAATAATGCAGGCACCGGGCATTCCGCACTTTGTGAATTAAATTATACACCCGAACGCAAAGACGGCACTATTGATACGCATAAGGCTGTTGAGATTAATGAATCATTTGAGATTTCGAAAGAATTCTGGTCTTATTTAGTATCCGAAGGTAAAATTGGACCTCCACATTCCTTTATCAATCCAACACCACATATGAGTTTTGTTACCGGTGAAGAGAATGTCAAATACTTAAAAAAAAGATATTTGGCGCTTCAGAAAGAACCTCTTTTTACAGGAATGGAATTTTCTGATGATCAAAAACAAATTCAGAAATGGATTCCACTTATAATGGACGGAAGAAATCCTTCTCAAAAAGTAGCAGCAACCAAAATAGATATTGGTACAGATGTCAATTACGGATCATTAACCGCTGAACTGGCTTCGAACCTCGTCAAAGCCCGTAAAATGAAATTAGAATTAAAGCATGAGGTAACAAATTTTAAAAGAAATAGTGATGGAACCTGGAAAGTATATGTCAAAGATTTGAAAAACAACCAGATTAAAACCATCAATACAAAGTTTGTTTTTATTGGTGCGGGCGGTGCGACATTACCCCTGCTTGAAAAAACGCATATCTCAGAAGCAAAAGGTTACGGCGGATTTCCTGTCAGCGGTGAATGGCTGGTGTGTAATAATCCTAAAATAATAGCACAGCATCAGACCAAAGTATATGGAAAAGCTTCCGTTGGCTCCCCTCCTATGTCCGTTCCACATCTTGATACCCGAATTATTAATGGTAAAAAGGAACTCTTATTTGGTCCCTTCGCAGGTTTTTCATCTAAATTCCTTAAAAATGGCACATGGGGTGATTTACCCGAGTCTTTTAATTTTTATAATATCAGGCCTATGTTAGAAGCAGGACTTGATAATGTTCCGCTTACAAAATATTTGATTGAACAAGTTGTGCTAACTCCTGAGCAGCGATTGGCGGCACTTCGTGAATATTTTCCAAGAGCCAGAATGGAAGACTGGGACCTTAAGATCGCCGGTCAACGGGTTCAGGTAATAAAAATTGTTGAAACTACCCAAGGCGGAATATTGCAGTTCGGTACTGAAGTTGTTACGGCTTCAGATGGCAGTGTTGCTGCTTTGCTTGGCGCATCACCGGGTGCTTCCACCTCAGTTTCGATTATGCTTAAAGTAATTGAAAAGTGCTATAAAAATGAATTGAAGACTCCAAAATGGCAGGCAAAAATTAAAGAAATGATTCCGTCTTACGGGCAAAAACTATCGGATAATATTCCTTTAGCAAATAAAATAAGAAAAAACAATTGTGAAAAACTGGGAATAGTCTGGAAAGAAATCCATTAAAACAGTCTCCATTAATATGCAATAATTGATTTTTAATAAATTAACATTTAGTTATTTTCCTGCAAGGTCTTTTTTTGACCTTGTAGGTTTAAAGAAACATACCTACAAGGTTTTAGAAACCTTGCAGGAGTTAAAATATCTTTGTAAATCAATTGGTCAATAATCGAACTCAGGTTAATCGATCATTTTTTTGAATGTAATTCAGAGTTTAATTTTTTTTTAAAGCTCTCCGAGGTACGACATTCTTGGTTTTTCTGTCAATTTTCCTTCAAGAAAAGCAAAAAATTGTTTTACATACTCCTGTTCGAGATGCCATTCGTAAGTTTGCTTTGACGTATATGTTGCAAAAATTACAAGTACATTTGGATTGTCTGTTTTTCTCAAGAGGCTAAAGCTTTCGCATCCCTCTTCAAGTAAGATATGCTTTCTTGTGTCATTAGCTAATGGAAGAACTTCTTCAACAAATTCAGGATGAATTGTCAGTTCTGCAAGTGTGATAATTTTATCTGTTTTTAAATTTTTCATCTTATTTATTTTTAGATATTTATTTAAGTATCGTTTTTACACTTTTCAATATTGAACTTTCAAACATTTTAGGTGCAAAAGCTTGCAGAAACACAATCATCCCAGACATTTTTCCTACTGGATTACTAAATTTTGGTTCTTTCATATCAATCAATTTAGAGATTGTTTTAACAACTGCATCCGGTGATTCAGCTTCGTCCAAACCTTTCTGAGTTAAAGCATTAACTTGTTTTCTGTATAAATCATAATCAGTTATATTGCCAGTTGAAGAAACTGCATTATGTCCAAGATTCGTTTTAAACCAAACTGGTTCAACCACACTAACTTTAATATTAAATTGATTTAATTCAAAACGCAGTGATTTAAAAAATCCCTCAACAGCATGTTTTGAAGCTGAATAAAAAGATAGATTCGGTGGACCGATTAAACCTACTATTGAGCTTACTGTAATAATCTGTCCTTGTCTTTGTTTTCTGAAATAAGGAAGTAAAGCGTTTGTAATCTTAACAGTACCCCAAAAGTTAGTTTCGAATTGTTTTCTTCCGTCTTCAATTTTTGTTTCTTCTGCAAGCCCTGTTACCATATAACCTGCATTATTAACCAATACATCTAATTGTTTGATTTGCGAGAAAAGTTGTCCCGTAAACGATTTGATTGAATTGTCATCGTCGATGTCTAAGCGTAATAATTTGAAAGGAGTTTTTCCTTGATACTTCTCCGGCTCACGGCTAGTACCGATTACTTCGAAACCTTTTTTATGAAGGTCATTTGCTAACATTAAACCAAAACCTGATGATGCTCCTGTAATTAAAATTGTTTTTTTCATTTTACTAAAATTTTAATATGTACCAATTAGTACAAAATTGTTTAAAAAAATATTTTTGTTTATTCGTATTCAAAAATTCTATTCTAATAATAACATCTGTGACAATGCTTGATGTTATTAATTTATTACTGCTAACTAGTGTCAATTTTCATCATTTTAAATGTCGTTAATACTTTACCGTTTAGTACAAAATAAGTCAAAAAAATACTTGGGGATTATTCAAAAATTTTAAAATGTGAATCAATCAACTCTATAAGCTTTTTTTGGTCTTTTTCTAAATTTCTGGTGATGTTTAAACCGTGCCATAAATTTGTCAGATATAAGCTTAAAAATTCTTCAGACATTTCGAAATTTATAAAACCGTTCTTTTTAGCTTTAAACAATGCCTCTGTAAAAGCTTCGGCAATTCTCTCAATGTGCTTACCCGCTATTTTTTTTAATTCTCTGTCTTGTACCTGCACAACAGTATTACTAAAGTAACAGCCATTTATGCTAAACATCGATTCAATATCAGCCATCGTATAGTAGTAACTTTTAATCGCTTCTATTGGATTATCAACTGTTTTAAGATACTCTAAAAAACCTAACGCATATTTGGTAAAAAAACGCTTCATCGATTTTTCAAACAGTTCTTGTTTACCATCTTTGTAAGCTAAGTAGAAACTGCCTTTACCAATCCCCATTGCTTTTAATAAATTCTCAGTAGAGGTGTTCTCATAGCCGTTTACCCAAAAGACCTCAATAGCTTTATCAAGTGCTTTTTCTTCGTCATATATTTTAGGTCTTCCTGCCATTTTTGTTTTCATTTCTGGTACAAATATATATACTGTACCAATTAGTACAAAATGTTTTTTCAATTATTTTTAAAAAATTTTAAAAATAATTTCTGAAGTACCGAAAACACTGGAATAAAATATTTCTATGATAAAGATTAAAGATTGCTTTTTAGGCGTAGATTATTGCTTTTTTTAAATTTATCTCTCAATATCTCCTGCAATCGGTAAAATTTGCAACAAAAAAAATTACTCACTCGTATCATATACAAGTGAGTAATCTATTGTGCAATTATTTTTTAGAAAAAAGATATTTTATTCTAAATTATATAAGAAATAGTCTTGCATTTAATCCTGTATTGGGGTTTCAGGACTATCATTTCATTTTAATTAAAAAGAACCACAGGTATTACCTGCAAATGTTGCGCCTGCTCCAGCTGAAATATCTGCCTTAACAGCTGATGCTTCAAGGGTTACAATTGAATATGGAGGTGTAAAAGCAGTGTTTTTTCCTGCTGTATTTCCTGAAGTATTTGTAAAAATATTTCCAACAGCAGTAACCGCAGTAAAACCAGTCATTAAATCAATTGGTGTCTTAACATTTTCGAACACATTTTTTTCTACACGAATACTGGCTTCTTTACCTGCCATAACACATTGTGCACTGGCTGTGCTGTTAAAATAACTGTTGATGATATGTACCTGACCAAATCTAACTCTTGGCATTCTGGCTTTACAGCCGCTAGCCCACCAGCAACGTGCAAATGTAATTCTGAATTTTCCGCGATCTGCTGTAGCATCATCACCGGATCCAATTAAATTAGAGAATCTATGATCATCAGAACCACCTGAACCTCCGGCTCTTGGAGCTTTCAAATAGTTGAATTTGGTATAAGAAAAAGTAATATAATCTGATTTGTTTTTTACATCAAAATTTCCATCAACACCATCTCTTGATTCACAGTGATCTATCCATACATTTTGACTATCGTCTAAAGTTGCATTATCCCAACCATCTGTGTCATAGGCTCCCGGTCCTTCAAAAATCAGGTTTCTAATGATGATGTTTTTACATCTTTTAATATATATAATACCTGAGCCCGCTTTAGTCTGATCATTAGATACTAATTTTGCACCGCTGGTACCATATATTGTTTTTCCGGTTTGATCCTGAAAAGATATCCTTCCGCCTGCAGGTATTGTAATAGTACCTGAAACTTTAATAACTTTTACATCCTTATTTTCAATAGCTGCTTTTAATAAAGCATAAGTGTTTACTGCTTTTTCAGTTGCAGTTCCTCCTCCGGTTGTTCCTCCATTTTGTGATGCCCATCCGGGAACCTGGGCGCAATTCCCAACTTTTGCCGTTAAGTTTTGACTTGTTGATACTGTACTTTGATCATTCTGATCAGTAATTTCTTCGTTATTGCAACTTGCAAAACCGAACATCAATGTTAATAAGAACATTGATAATGTAGATTTCATTTTCATAATAATTAATATTTGGGGTTATATTTAAAGCCGCAAAATTGTATATAAATTATTACAAAAAAGATGAACTAGTTCGTCTTTTTCTCGGAAAATTATCTTATTACTATCAGCGTTCGCAATTTCTAATATCATCTTTTTTATTCAAATTTAAAAAATTCCCATGTTTTCAGGTTTGATTACAAATCCCAAACGCAGCATACTTTTATGTTCCTGGTAATCAATCAAACTTTCTGTGAAACCCACAAACCATTGAAGTGTGAGATAATAATTTTCATTTTTATATGGCTTCCAGTTTATCTGTGTCTGCAGGGAGCCATAATTGATAAGGCCGCTTCCCTTTCTGAAAAGAATGTCTGCACTCCATCGTCCCGGCATTATCTGATAAGTTGCACTCGCTTCACCATAGCCTAAATATTTGGTAAGTTCAGGATTATCTTCCTTATCAACAATAGGAAACCATCCCTTTAGTCCGACAGTCCAACGCGGAGAAATCTGTGACTTTAATGAAAAGGCAAGCATGTTCCAGGTTCTGGAATAAATGGAGTCCCTGCCGTTTGATTCATGTTCTAATGAAATTGTTCCATACGTCAGCCTTCCGCCTTTTAAATAAAACGGACGGACGATGGCCACGCCAGGATTAAAATTAATTTCTGAAAATGGTTTTGAGCTTGCATAAACATCCCAAAAAGCTTTTTGAGTGTACATTAAATAGGAAAAAAAACCACCCCACAAAGGCTTTGAAGTCAATCGAAGCTTAAAGCTTACCTGATATTTTACATCAGCAGAGTTACGGGTGATTCCAGTATTCAGTGGTATGCCTGTTAAAAAATAATTGTCTTTATGAACAGAAAAACTAGGTTCCTTCAACAGTGAATCTGCAGCCCGGAAATCTTTTTTACGTTCTAAAATTTGGGATTTTGCTTTAATTGAAAATAAAATGATACAAATCAATAGGTATTTCAAGTACATTCTTATGGTGTAAATTAGGGATTATTTTTTAGCATTTATGCGAATGTATGTTATTTAATGAATCCACATTAACTCAATAAATAGGAGAGTTAACTCAATAAAAACCAACCTAAACACCGGGCTGTTTTTCGAACCCAAAATCCTTAAAAAAATCAATAATCGAAGTCCTTTAATTTATTAATGTCACGGTGTGATTCGAACTTTCGACTTAGAAATAAGTCAAAACCTGTTAAAACAAAAAAGCCTCTGTATCAAGTGACTTTTAGTGTGAATCTTATGGTACAAAATTTTAAACAGGCTAATATTTTTATTTAAAAAAATCTCATTCTGCATATAGTCTCTCTTATGACTAATAATCTCCGTTTTGTATCATTTTTTTATAATTGATTCTACATCTCCCGTAATTTAGATTTGAAACAAAAGAAAACCAGCAAATTATTTTCAGTATTTGTTTCTAATCAATCATCTAAAATCTTATTTACAAGCAGTTTATATAATTTATAAAAACTTTATTCAGAGGCCTATATCAGGTTAGAAACAATAATTAAAAAGTGGAGCAAATCCCACTTTAAAAAAACGAGGCGAAAACCAAAAGCCTTACGAATAGTGAATATATTCTACAATAAATTAAATACCCCCGGGATGCTGAAAACGGGATCAAAGAGTAAGCAAACCTTAAAACAAATTTATTATGCAAACCGTGAATCCATTAACCATGTATGTCCCTATCATTCAAACTCCCGAAGCACAAGCGCTTGCTGAATTAGGTTATAAAAATTTTATTAGTGACTCAACTAAATCATCCCTGGAGAAAATTGCAATTGTTCATTACGCGCGAATTGCTCTTGTACCTAATACTAACGGAGTGGGGATAGCCGGTATATTAGTAATAACAGAATTTGACGGTAATATGGACACATATCTAAAAGTCTTTTTTGACACTTTACCCAGCATCAAAGCTACATTTATAGGTATTATGGCATTGTGGGCAAACAAGCCTGCAGATTTTCCAACTAATCCTAATGATATTACTTATGATGTCTTTTCAAATTTTATTAATGATCTTAATCTTAGCAAATCGGCTGATCTTTATTATGCTTATCCACAATCGGTAAAGCAAATTGTGGCAAAGTTTGCTCAATAGTAAGAAATAAGAATAGTATAAACAACTACAGCTGAGTTATCTGACTCGGCTGTTTTTTCTACAACCAAAATTTAATCTCATGGCTTACACACAATCATCTCAAGCTGACAAACCAGAATTACATGATATACAAGGTCTTATCGTTAATGGTTACACACATCCGTGTTCAGTACATATGCTTTTTAAATTTAACAAAGACATTTCTAATCTTAAATACATAAGAACTTTTTTTAAGGATTTGCTTCCATACTTACAGAGTGCGGAAGATTGGGGTCCCTTAAAACCTGAAATTATGCTGAATATTGGTCTTACAGCTTTAGGAATTGCAATCGTAAAACCCGAACTTAATGTTCCAAAATCAAATTTTTCTACAACATTTAAAAAAGGTCCCTGGGATCCAAATAATGCACAGCAATCACTAGGCGATTCTGGTCCGGGTCTTCCGGGAGATCCCTCAAAATGGTGGAATAACAAGTTTAAGAATGAAGATGTACATTGTGTTGTACACGCTTATGCGATGAACCCTACCGCTCAGGAAAGAATAGTTGGAATTATAACTGACGCAGCTGAAAAAAGTAATGGAATGGTTACGGAACTGAAACCGTTAGATTCAGAAACCGGCAGATTAGAACAATATTTGCTGGTACCATCAGATTATGTTCATTTCAGATATAGGGATTCCATTGATGAACCCGAACTTAATGATAATCCTGCCGGTAAAGACCAACAAGATCTCAATAACTTTTTAATAGGATACAGCACTCTTAAAAACCCCACACCCGGCCCTCTTTCTGGTCCCGAGGCTAAGTTTGCCAAAAACGGTTGTTATAATGCGTTTAGAATTCTTTATCAGGATGTGGAAGCCTTTAACAACTTTTTAGAGGAACAGTCTGAACTGATTGCTCCAAAAATTAATAAAACAAAGGAGTATACGGTTGAATGGTTAGCTGCTAAAATGTGCGGTCGTTGGAGAAATGGCTCTCCATTAGTGCTCTCGCCTGAAAATCCTGAACACAGCACCTCTAAAAGTACTGATTTTGGATATCTGGCAAATGATATGAAAGGACTTAAATGTCCGTTTTCGGCACATACAAGAGTTGCAAATCCAAGAGATGAAGGAGTAGATACTGCGGGTGCAGACATTGTACCTCGCATTATAAGACGAGGAATGCCATATGGACCACCAATGTCGGTTGAGGCAAAAGCTGACCGGGGATTAATAGGTTTATTTCTTTGTGGTGACCTGAGCAGCCAGTTTGAAACACTTTATGGATGGATTAACATTAATAATTTCAGTAATGTATTTCCCCCTGCAAATGCTGCTCCTCAGGATCCATTAATTGCCAATCGATTTAATATACCAGGCGCTATTGACCCTAACTTTACAATACCTATGGAAGATGGTACAAATATCGTTATTAAAGGGCCTTTACCTCAATTTGTAGTTACTCGCGGAACAGCTTATTTTCTTCTGCCTTCTATTTCCTCTCTTACAGAAATCGCGGAAGGTGGTTCTTAAATCTAAAAATCACGTTGATTAATATAACCTGTTTTCCACTTCGTAAACAAACATTAAAAAAATGAAGGTATAAATTAAAGGTATAAATTCACACTCATTTCATTATATAAAAACAAAAAAAGCCACTTAATTGAGTGTTTTTTTTTTGTGAACGTTATGGTACAAAATTCGAACCTTTTACTGGAAGATTTAAAACTTTTAGCAAGTAATACAACAAAACCACTCGATTTGAGTGGTTTTGTTGTGAACCTTATGGCACAAAATTCGCGCCTTTTACTGGAAGATTCAAAGTTTTTGAGTGAATTAATAAAATTATTCCGGAGAAATAAATGGATAATATTTTTCATCAATAATGGGTTCGATACCAAAAAAATCATTCAGAACAGATTCGGCAGTACAAAAAGCACCTTCTACCCAGGCCTGATCATTTGAATATGTTTCTCCAACTATAAAAATATCGCAATCTGTTTTTGGAACGAGCTGTGATGGTTTTCTGATTTTTCTTTGCACATCGCCTAAATTATAGTGCGATTTATAGGCGTGATACCCCGCATTAAAAGGAGGAAGCGACCAATCCATATACCTCGTTTCTAAAGGTTCAGGTACATAAGAATAATCAGCTTGTGGTCCAAAATGAAGTGATGCCAATTGTGAGCGAAGCATTTTTACCATTACAGGCGTGGCTTCTCTTGGTCCTTCGAGTGGCTGGCAATCTCTTGACTCAGGAATTTCACGCGTTGTATTTGGTCCAAGTTCTAAAGCTTTCCAGAATGTTGCATATTGAATATCATCATAACTGGCAAGAATCCCATATACTTTATCCCCTTTTTGATTTCTGGCATTATCACCAAAATAAACTACTTGTCGGATAGGCATATCTGTAATACTTGGCCCAATAGTATCTAATTCGGCAACAGTTGAGATTTGCTTTTCTTCTTTAAAAGTCAGACGCTCCTGAATTGCGTTTTCTACAGCAGCTATAAAACTGGCTTTATCATTAAAGGTATTAGCTATGATACCGGGATTTTTAGACTTTTCTATTTCTTTAAGATATTTCGATGGAAAATTCTCTTTACTCAATTTAGCGATTCCTTCCTGCGTTAAGAAGTAACTTGTTAGCTTAGCAGGATAAGCTGGACTTCCGGCCTCGGTTTCTCTCCACCAAGGCGTATTGAAAAACATTCCTATTTTGTATGAGGGTTCCATCAATACAGACTCTAAATACAGCTGCACTCTTTCATGATTTAATACATCCTCACCTTCCGCATCACTATATCTCGTTGCCTGTGCTACTAATTCTATAGCTGCTCTTGGCATAGCAAGAAATGCAGCATCACATATTTTACTTTCTGCAAGCTTATCCGGATCCTGACGTGTTGCTGTTGTAAAATGTACTCGTGACTTTGTATGCAAAATAGAACGCAATCTAACATTTGGATAATAATTTAGAGTAATCCCTTTTTGTTTTGCCAGTTTTTCAACTTCTTCAAATAAGGCATCAAATAAGCTGGAATATCCTTTTATTAAAGTTTTGTATTCCGTTCCCGGAAGAAACTCATCATTGACATTAAATGACTGGGCACTATTGCTGTTTACTACGTTTGAACTATAGCCATTACCATCAGATAAATAACTAAATCCTTCTTGTCCCAGCATATCATAACCCAGGTTCCAATATCCAATTTCCTTTAGCAAATCTCCTTTTTGGTAGATTGAACTATCAGGCATGTCAATATTGATCCTTCCTTCTTCATAAAATTTACACCACTCTCTTCGGGTAACAGGTCCTGTTGTTGCTGTGATCGCTACAGATTGTATCGTTGTAAATCCATCGTCTGGCGGAGCATCCTGGGCATAATTGTTTGCAAAATATGGAGCTGGCTGGTTAGAAGTGATATCTGAGATGTACATGTTTTTAGAACGTAAAGACATTAATGGATCTCCGGATTCATTAAATGGAATTGAATCTTTCTTTAGATCCAGTTTTTCTATGGCTTTAGTCACTAAACGATGCCCTGGTCCCTTAGGAGTACCATCCCAATACAAATATCTCATACCTCCCAATTCCAGATACGAATTGTCTTTATCGTTTTTATAATGCCAGGTACAAACACGTGCGCCTGGTTCTCTGGTACCTGGATTTTTTTTAGAAAAATCATATTTACCCCAGTCGTAAAGCTCCAACACGTCACCTTTAACAAGCATTTTTTCGTTTTTTTCCTGTTTGGATTTCCCTTCAAGTAATCTCCATGCAGTATAGAGTCCGGCTGCACCTGCTCCAAAAATAGAATACGTTTTCTTAGTCATGATTGTATATTTTTAAAATTTTTATTCGTTTTTTTTAGTGGTAACATTTATTCATTACCCAACCTTGCCATTTGCTGCGCCAGATCTTTTTGAGGGATTACAATTTCTACCAAAGTAGGAAGGTTTGTTTTTTTCTTAAGTTTAAGAAGCACTTCGTTTAACTCTGTAACGGTTTCGGCCCGGTAACTGTTTGCTCCAAATGCTTTTGCAAGTGCCTGATAGTCCCATTTTGGAAGGATATCAAATGCATCAAACTTATGAGACGGCCCTGCTTTAAACGAATCCATATCTACATAAACCTGCTCTATGGCATAAACTCCATTACTCATTACAAAAATTACGGAGTTGATATTGTATTTTACAAGAGTCGAAAGTGACTGTGCGATCATCATAAAGCCACCATCGCCGGCTACAGTCCAGGCCTGTTTGCCACTTCCAAGCTGAGCACCGGAAGCTGCACCGGTTTCAAAACCAATACACTGCCAGGCAGCCGAAGAGATATAAGCATTCTGAGATAATCCGTACATATTGGTAGCTACGTACATCGACGAACTTACCCCAAAAGTCATCACAATATCTTTTAGCATTTTCTGCTTTTCCAGAAAAAACATCGTATGTTCAAAAAAGCGGTTAAACGTTATTACTTCGGGTGTTAAATCATATTTAGGATCTGAATTGGATTTCCAGGGCTCCGGGAATTTTGGCTGAGCCGGCGCAACCGTTTTTAAAGGATATCCTGAAGCTTTTTTAAAACGTGCTATTAATGCTTCGATAAAGTCTTTTAGAGTTACATTTTCATAAGTAAAATAACCAACCCGCATTTCCTGCGTGGTTGCCTGAATCATATCCGAAAATTTATTTTCTACCAACCATAAATAATCATCGGTAATGATCGTTCCTAAAGACAAAATACAATCGGAGGCTTCAACCAAACTGATAACTTCAGGTATCGAGGCCTGATCGGAATAGGTGCCTATAAATTTATCCCCTTTCTCATCCAATACCGTTTTTCCCAGTGAAGTTGTAGTGTACAACATCCCACTCACTTTAATAAGTTCTTCTAATAGATTGGATAAATCGTGTCGCAAGATCTCTACACCTGCTAAAATTAAAGGTGATTTTGCCTGGCTAATTTGTGTCCAGGCCTGAGAAACAGCATTTTCAAGTGCCGCCGTTTCACTCTTTATTATTTGAGGTTCCAGTTTTTTATTAGAAGGCTTAGGACAGGGTTCTCCCCACACCTCTTTATAACATGCTATGTACACAGGGCGCTGGTGTGTAAGTGCTGTAATAATCAATTTATCGATTTTTTCAGGAGCACCTGCAGAAGTACTCAACGTCTCGGCAGCAACAGTTACTCTTTCGTAAACTTCCTGATCTGCATTGAGATTCCCCGTAGAATGATGATAAAGTACATTATACATACTCCCAATTTGTCGCGCATCTGCTCCGGGAGTAGCACTAATTACCACAACAGGGCTACGCTCTACATAAGCTCCCGCAATAGCATTTAATGCACTAAAAGTACTTACCCCGTATTGTAAAGACACAGCCGCTAAACCTCGGGTACGTGCATAAGCATCCGCAGCATAAGAAGCGTCCAGTTCATTAGAAGTTCCAATGGTTTTAATCCCGTCAAAGTCTTCTAAAGCCTGTGTAAAATGTTTTACATAGTCGCCCGGAATTTGAAAAATCTCGGTAACATTTAATTGCTTGAGTCGGGTGAGCAGATAATCTGCAACTGTAAATCCTTTTGTAGATTTCATTTTTTTACTATTCTAAATTAAGCGTCGTGTTTGTTTTCGGCTATAGATTTCTTCTTTCTTACTCTTTTGAAGACATCTTAATTCCAGTATTTTAAATTTTTATACGCACTAGTAAACTACCAATGTTATCAGCTAATCCAGCTCCGTATAGAGCATTTAAATCATCGTTGATACATAATTTCAATGCCCCGCTTTGTCCTGCAGGAGTTGTAACTGGTCCATCTCCAATTAAGAATGGAGCATTAGTACCAACTTGTCCTATAAGTGCCCCCATATTTACATTTTGAACCGGATAGCCAGATTGCGTTACAGTAATACCAGGGCATCCATTTGCATCATACAGATTACCATTATTTGTTTGCGGATCTGCTGTCCATTGACCTGACTTGTAGCTTACAGTTATCGGATTACCTGGTTGTACAGTAACTCCAGTATCCTGCCATGCCTGAGCTGCACAAACCGGAACAAACGTTTCTACCAGTTGTAAGGTGTTGGCATCAATATGTGAAAACTGGGTTTGTACACCATTAATTAAAAATTCTAAAATAATATTTTGAATGTATTGCAACTGAAGTGTTCCGTTACTCAAAGTTTCAACATACCAGGTGGTGTTCATTGAAACCACTTTTCCAAAAGAATTTTCAAAATTTATATTACTTACAGCACCACCCTGATTAGTCGTGCTAACATTTATACTTGAATAACTAACCACAGTAACCCCTTTGGAATTCAATGAATTTAATTGCTGTGTCAAATAGGTTGACGGATCGATAACGGAAGGATCTGTAAATGGCAGCTGAGTTCTGTCGGCGGTTGGAAAAACCGGATTTCCTGTTCCGGAAACAACTGGTCCTCCCGTCATCAAAACTGAAACACCATGAGGTACCGAAATTTGTTTGTTATACTGAACTGTTGGATCTTGTACAGGAATATTTGTGTCTGGAACAAAACCCGGACCGTAAGGGCCTTCGACTTGCTGTCCTATGGTATGATAGAGCCAGGTGCCATTTTCGGCATGAATTAAAGTATTTTGAATTGGCTGTGCTCCGTTTGGATCGGCATTGTCTGCTATGTACACTCTTTGTTCATAAAACAGCACACCACTTGCCTGTGTATATTTTCCCTCTCGATTTGGTGCACCGCCAGCTATAGCCGCAAATGAAATCTCTTCAAAATAAGGAAAATTTTTAGTGATATAACCATTTGGAGTATCTGCCTGAGGCAAAGGCATAACATTGTAACCCGTAGCATCAGCTCCCGTAGGACTGTTCCAGGTACCAATAAAATTATTTAAAAGTCCAAGATTATCAGTTCCAATAACTGGTGGCTGATTAGTTGCTGATACAAGTGGAGTTGTAATATTCGGAATTACTGCTGCTTGTTGCGCCAGATAAGGACATTTTTGTTGTTCTAAGCTTATTGAATTTTCCATTTTTTTATGTTTTTTTGGTTCTTTTTCAGATTAGTTACGTCTCGTTTATTAAAGTGATTCGATTTCAGGGTACACTTTACTTCTGCTTCTTATTTTGTTTCTGTAATAAAATTACTATGATACCACAGTTCAAATTAAAAAAAAGGTACGAGTACCAAATTTTTATCCATGAGAGGTCGAAATAACAGTATAAGATCATTTTCCTACATGTAAAAGTTTCATTTAAAAACACTTAGTCCAAATAACAAGACAAGAAACTGACTACGGCAAAACATTAATATTATATAAAAAGGGGTAAAATCACACTCTTTTAAAATGACATAAAAACAAGAAACCCACTGTATTCAGTGGGTTTTGTGGTGACCTAATGGTATAAAATTTGAATCTTTTATTGGAAGATTTGAAACAATTAGCCCAGTGTTCTTGAAAAGTAAGACACTAAATGCTTCAAATAATTTATCCAATAACATTATATTTCTAAATCAATAAAATTGAGTTGTTCATTTAGCTTTGCTGGCTGCACATTTATCAAGGATTCAGAATTAACCCCAATAACAAGTTACTTCCAGATTGAAAGTATTATTTTCCAATACCCTCATATACTTCCTTCACTACTAATGTAGCCGAAACTATTTTTGGCCACCCCACATAGAATGCAAGTTGTGTTAAAACTTCGTCCATTTCTTCTTTGTTAATACCGTGCTGTACTGCTCTGTCCATATACAGCCCAAGGAATTGTATATCACCTGCCGCAATCATCGCACATACTGTTGCCAGGCTTCTGCTTCTTGACGATAAACCTGAACGAAGCCAAACTTCACCATACAGTAACTCATTGGTATATTTAGCAAATCCTTCTGACATTGGTGCAATACTTTGTTGGATAAATCTCAACCTGTTTTCATCACCTGGTAATGCCTCTTTTTTATCTAGCCTTAATGGGTCTGTAGATGGTAATTCAGCTTGTAAGATACCTTTGCCTGCAAACAATTCTTTAGCAATACCTACAGCAGAAAACGCATTTGGCCATCCTGAATAAAATGCAAGGTGTGTTATGATTTCTGAAAGTTCACCAGGAGTAACCCCATTCTCTAATGCTTTAGAAAAATAATGTGGCATACCCACAGTATGGTTACGGGCTATCAGACTTGAAATCGAGACAATACAACGGTCATGTTTTGACAGACCTGGACGTTCCCAAACTTCACCTACTAATTTTTCAACAGTGTACTTGCTAAGCGCTGGTGAAACACTACTTATAAAATCGGGAGTTACAGCTGGTTTTGAATCAGCATTTCCATCTGTATTTATTTTTAGGGCCTTAACTATTGCCAAGCCTACACTAGCCGCAGATTGTGGATTTTGACCTGTAATCAATTTTCCATCAATAGCTATGTTATTACTCCAATTAGACGAATGTTTATAATTTGCTCCATGCCCAATTAAGGCATCTTCAAGTAAGAATGGTACAACATTGGTAGATTGTACTTCTTCCTCTTCACCATTTGTAAATGCAGCTACGTTTTTACCTGCAACTAAATATGAACCATTGCTTAATTTTACATTTACTAATGCGGCCGGACCGTGACAAACTGCCGAAACTATTTTCCCTGATTCGTAAAATTCAGGTACTAATCTTAATACCGCCGGGCTATCTGCAAAATCCCACATTGTTCCATGACCTCCGGCAAAGAATATTGCATCATAATCTCCTGCTTTTACGTCATCTAATTTTAAAGTGTTCTCTAAAGCATTTCTAAAATCTGTATCAGCCCAATATTTAGCATTTACCGGATCATTAAAATCCTCTAATCCATCCAACGGTGCTTTACCACCTTTTATTGAAGCAATGTTGACTATTACACCACTTTCTTCAAGTTTTTCCAATGGGTGTGTTACTTCACTAAGATTAAAACCAGTAGGAATACCAGTATCTCCTTTTACATCACAACTTGTTACAACGAACAAAACTTTTGCTGTTCCTTTTCCTTTATTCATTTTTTTAAAATTTTAATATATTCTTAATTATTACAATACTTTGAAGAATTCTACCATCTTATTGACAGCTTGCTCTACATATTCCGGCACATCATACAAGGCGATATGGGTAGCACCTTCTATAATGAATAATTCTTTTTCACACTTTGCAAAATTATAAGCCTGCTCACTAAATATTCTTGTATCAGCTTTACTTCCGGCAATTAGTAAAAGTGGCTGAGTTAGAAAGTCACCGAGGTAATCAAATACAGAAAAAGTAGTCATTTTGTCTATACTTGTAAAAAGAAAACGACCCTTGGAATTTGGATGCTGACCTCTTGGAGTTCTATAATAATCATAGCCTTCACGGAGCATATCAGGAGTTTGCTCATTAATATCTTCAAACTTTTCAGGAACAAACGGAACGTACATTAATTCTGCTCCATTTGCTTGTGCGGTCCTTTGGTATGCTACCATTTCAAGCGATTTAATTAACTCTGAAACTGGTACCTCTACTCCAAATTGACTTCTGACTGCTTCGCCCATTGGAGTTCCGCTAACTGTAGCTACTGCTTTAAAACGTCGTTCTGTTTGTGCCACACTTAATGTATATCCACCGCCTGCGCAGATACCATATACTCCCATTCTTTCAGTGTCAACATAGGACAATGTAGTTAAAAAGTCTGCTGCACAACGGGCATCTTCAACACGAACAGCCGGGTCTTCAAGTAATCTTGGCTCCCCCTCACTTGCGCCTTGATATGAAGAATCATAAACTAAAACAATGTAACCGAATTTTGATAATTTTTCAGCATACAAACCTATGGTTTGCTCTTTCACACCACCTGCTGGATGAATACCAACCAAAGCAGGATACTTTTTACTTTCATCGAATTCCTCAGGAAAATGAAGGTTTGCAGCGAGTGTATTTGCTCTGTTTTTAAAATTTACTGATTTAATCATTGTTTAATATTTTTTATTGCTATAATAAATTATTGATACTGTTTTCATCTTATTCATAATTTTAAATCATTGGATTTTCCCAGGCTCCCTTAGTGTCAATCCCAGTTTTATTGGCCAATTCTTCAATAAGTTTAATTTCTGATTCGGATAAATTGATCTTCATGGCATTTTGAATATCATCTATTTGTGAAGTTTTGGTAACACCGATAATAGGAAGTGTATTTTTTGCAATAGCCCATGCAATTGCAACCTGGGCAACAGAAGCATTTCTACTACTGCCAATTTCTTTCATGGCATTGGTTAATTCTTCCAACTGCGGAAGTACTTTATTGTAAGTGTTCCCTCGGCCACTACCTTCCGGAAGCGGATTATGGGTGTTGTATTTTCCGGATAATGCACCTTGTTCCAGCACCATGTACGCAAAGAAAGTTATATTGTGCTTTTTGCAATAGTCTAATATCCCGGCTTCTTCGGACGAACGGTATAAAAGGCTGTAATGATTTTGTACAGCAGAAATATTAAAGCCTGCTTTTGAAAGGATACTGTTTGCAAGTTTAATTTCTTCCAGATTATGATTAGATACTCCAACACTTTTTACTTTTCCGCTTTTAAGTAACGGAATTAGTTCAGGAGTCCATTTAGTTACGTCGGTAGGATTATGAATCCAGTAAATGTCTATATAATTTGTTCCCAAACGCTCAAAACTACCAGCCAGCATTTCCTCAACCGGGTTCTGAGAAGAACTTGCCATTTGTGGAGTAAACTTTGTTGACAATATTATATTCTCACGTGGATATTCTTTAATGAGTTCTCCCAAAATGTTTTCTGAAGACCCCATACCGTAAACTGCAGCAGTATCCCATAAATTAAGTCCCGCATTCATTGCAGCATCAAAAACTTGTTTTAAATCTTCAACACTTAGATTATTCCCAAAAACCTGGTCACCTCCTGCAAACCCTGTTCCCCAAGACCAGGTTCCTAATGCTGTTGATGGTAATTTTTTCATTGATTTATATTTTTTAATTTCAATGTAAAATTAGCACCACAAATAAGATGAATAATTGTACAAAACGGCTAAGTTTAAGAGAACGGAGATAGTCTCAAAAAAGAGTAAGTGACATCTTTAATACAATGAAATCCTTTTTTTATCACCTATTGCTATGGGCAGGACTTCTGTCAGTTCAAGAGATTTTACCATATTTTCAACGGTAGATTTATATTTTTTGAAATGAAGTGCCTGTGTGTGCTCTTGATAAGCTGCTACGCTGTCATAAGTTTCTAAAATTGTAATATGAGCAGGATTATTTTTGTCCTGAACGGCAGAATATGCCAATACACCCTTTTCAAGTTTCAAGGCGGTTTTCATTTGCTCTTTCAGGGCAACTTTATAGTTTTCTAATTGGGTACTGTCTACTACAATTTTTGCAATACGCATATAATTGTTAGATGCTTGAGCAGAAACTTTAGCTGAAATAAATAATGACATAACCACAATTGTTAAAATTGATTTTAGTTGCATACCTGAATTATTTAAGGGTTCATTCTTTTGAAAATACCTTGCAATTGTTCTGGTCCAGCTTTTGACATCATTTCGCTAAGACCAAAAGTCAATTCGTTTTTACCGTCTTTTATTTGCTGAAAAATGGCATCTATAAAATCACTAACTGGTGGAAACTCATCGTGCAAACCAGCACCTCCAAGATCAGTATTCAATGCAGGTGGAATTATTTCAATCACTTCAATATTCTGAGGCAAAAGTAAATGTCTTAATGATAAGGTTAAAGAATGAAAAAAGGCTTTTGTACCACAATATACAGGCATTTGGGACATTGGCGTAAACGCTAAACCCGATGTTACATTGATTACAGTATCTAAACTTTTCAATTGAGTAAATAAGGTAATTAAATGCAATGGTGCTAGTACATTAATATTTATTTCAGTTTGTGCCTTTTCGTAATAATCTTTATCCATTGGATGAACTCTGTTTTGAATACCTGCATTATTTATCAAAACATTCAAATCACTATGATTTTCAGCAATCCAATTGTATAAATCAATACGGTCAGTTTCATTTGCTAAATCACATGCTTTTGTTATTACGGAAGGATACTTACTTACAACCTCTTGCAACACATCTTGCCTTCTTCCACAAATAATTACTTGATTTCCTTCAGCAATAAATCTTTCGGTTAAACCTAAGCCTATTCCTGTAGCTCCGCCTGTTATTAGTATTTTGTTTCCTGATACTTTCATTTTCTTATTATTTTATTATTTATGATCTGAATTTTAATTAAAAGATGACCGAAATTCTAAAGGAGACAAACTTGTTCTGGCTTTAAAAAGTTTACTGAAAGATTGCAAATGTTCAAAGCCTAATTCGTAGGCTATTTCACTTACTGTTAAGTTTGTGGTGGATAATTTTTCCTTTGCTTTTTCAATTAGTTTTTCGTGTATATGTTGTTGAGTAGTTTGCCCAGTATGGGACTTCAATAATCCGCTTAAATAACTTGTTGATATATTGAGTTTCTCAGATACATATTTTACTGTTGGTAATCCTTTTTCCTTTGCTAAACTATCATCGAAATAATTGTTTAATAATTCTTCTAATTGACCTAAAACTTGATGATTGGCTATTTTTCTTGTAATGAATTGACGCTGATAAAACCGCTCGGAATAGTTCAATAAAGTTTCAATTTGGGATATGATAATATTCTCACTGAATTTATCAATGTTTGACAAGCATTCCTGCTTAATATTCTGTACAATTTGGCGCAAAGTATTTTCTTCTTTTTCTGAAAGGAATAAGGCTTCATTTGTAGCATAATTAAAAAAATCGTATTTTTTTATTTGCTTTGCTAAAGAAGTATTCCATAAAAAATCGGGATGAATTAACAGAAACCAATCATCAGGATTCTGAATGGAATGTTCTTTTATATCAATGCCAAAAACTTGATTAGGTGCCATAAAAAACATTGTTCCTTCATCAAAATCATATTTTCGTTGTCCATATTTTAATTTACCATCTATTTGCTTTTTAATGAAAATCTTGTAAAATCCAAGTGAAACATTTAAAAAAGCCTCTTTTTCAATTGGGATACCCGTGTAGCCATCTATCACACTTATTAATGGGTGTGAAGGAGGTGGTAAGCCTCTTTTTTTTATGATACTCACTAATGGATGCTATCTTTGTCAGGATACTACTTTTCATTATTAGAATTGTGTTTTCTTTTTAACAATACAAATTTGGAAAATTTAGAAGTGTCCTATTTAGTTTAATCAACTTTTTGTTTAGTCAAAAGATGCAGTGTTTATTTTTAAAATACTTAATCCGTTATTTAACTCAAACCTTCAATTTCAAAAGCTTCTCTGCATTCCTGTAAGCTATTTTCTCTTTATCTTCTTTTGAAATCAAAGCAATTTCCAGAAATCCTTTTGTATTTTTATCTATTAAAAAAGGATAATCCCCAGAATAAATTATCCTGTCTGCACCTACTTCTGATATCACAAATTGTAATTGTGCTTCTGAAAATAGTCCGCTTGGAGTAACATAAATGTTGCTTTTGTAATAATCAGAAATTTTACGGTTCAATTTTAAAGTCTTGCTCAATTGGTCATCGAGACGGTTTAAATAAAAAGGGACTAACTCACCCCAGTGCCCCGAAATCAGTTGGAGGCCAGGCAGTTTATCAAAAATACCTGATGCTATTAATCGTACTATAGCAATACCGGAATCTAAATGCCAGCCATAGCCTGCTGAGGCAAACATAGCACTTGCGACTGACGACCAGTTGTCGCTTTTGTAGTAATGCTCGATAATACTTTTAGAAATTATGGCAGGATGCATGTATAACGGTACATTTAACTCTTGAGCTTTGGAAAATATAGGTAGAAATTCAGGCTCATCAAAAAAACGCCCATTGAAAGTACCGGAAAGCATTGCTCCTTTAAATCCAAGTTCTTTCACGGCTCTGTTCAATTCCTCAGCTGCTGCATTTGGATCAGCAACAGGTAATATGGCAAAGCCTGCAAACCGTGTTGGGTGTATTTTTATTAAATTCGCCAGTTCATTATTGGCTTCCTGACATAGTTCGATGGCTAATTTATGGTCAGTAATATTTTGCGGGCTTCCTGCTCCATACGAAAGTACTTGTATATCAATGCCGCTTTCATCCATAAACTTTATTCTTCTGTCACCAACATCTTCAATATCATCAAATGCAGGCAATACAAATGCCATCAATTCTTTTTGAACCGGATCATTAGACAGGATTCCTCCATTTTGTTTACTATTGAATTCCGCTACTCTTTGCGAAATTTTTTTTAGTACAAAATGCTCTTCAATGGTAATTATTTTTTTTAATGGCTTCATTTTATTTTTATAACTGGTTTGTCCAAATACTGATTCGTTATTTATAGCAGAACTTATTCCTAATAATCCTGTGGTATTTAAAAAATCTCGTCTATTCATCAGAATATTTTGTCACATTACCTTTTTTTGAGAATACTGCAAAAGCATAATTAAGCTGTATAAATACTAATAGTCCAATACTCAGATAAGCATTGATAAAGCAGCACAGTGCCGCAATAGTATATAGTATTTGTGATTCAATTATTCTGTTTTTAATTGATTTCGTTACTTCTTTTTGCTCAGCATCATTAATACTTAAAATATTTTTCTTTTTTGCGTAATACCAATTGATACCTAATAATTGCCCCAATAGGCTAAGATTGAACCAATAGATAAAAATTGAAAACTTAAAGTGGATATACTGGCTTAAAAATGCTGTTGTAAAAGGCATTATTGAAATTGCCAGTAAAAAAAACAAGTTTATCCAGTTCAGGTTTCTATCGCTCTTGTTAATATAATGAAATTGAGTTGATTGAGCTAACCAATAAATTCCCATAGTAACAAAACTCAGGAAATAAGTGAGTAATTTAGGTGTAAGCTGAAGAAATGTAGTGATAAGATCTTTTTCGCTATATATCAAATCGTTTACAGGCACTTTAATATCTAAAGCCAGAAAGGTTAAGGCAATGGCAAATACACCATCGCTTATTGCTTCAATTCTTTGTATACGGAATCCTGAGATTAAATTATATTTATTCATTTTGCCAAAAATTACTTTTGGCAAAATTCATTATAATTCTGGGTAAATAAATTGTACAAAACGGCTATTCTTTAAAATGACGGTGGCGGAAATACCAAACATTCTTTTAAAAAATCGGTTAAAATGAGATTGATCGGTAAAACCATATTGAAGTGAGGCATCAAAAAAAGTTTGCTTGCCTTGTATTACCGAGGTTAATACTGCTTTTATACGTTTCCAAAGAACATATTGCGAAAAAGGCAATTCTACTTGTTCTAAAAACAAGTGACGTGTTCTTTCCTGAGACAAATGGATATGATTTGCTACTTTTTCTAAAGTTAGGCTTTCACTTAAATTTTGATTAATAAATTCCTTTGCCTTTATAATTCGATCATCTGTGTTTTCTTTTGTAAGCGGTTTTATAGAAAGGTTAAAAATATCGTACAGCAAATTATCCGATAAGTTTTTAATATCAGCAGTAGTTAAATCAGGCTTGGAAAAATCCAACTTTAGCTTATTCAATTGCTCTTTTGAAAGAATGGTTTCAATATCAATAAAAATTTCTTTATTCAAAATTTTTTTAAGCTGCTTTCCAAGGAAACTTTTACTTTCTACATAATAAACTAAAAAACTCCCTACGGGTGCAGTGCAGGAATGCTTAGTGTATTTATCAATAATAAACCCTTTTAGATTTTTATATTGTTTATTTTCTATTACACTATCGTATGTCATTTTTGTGCTTACAACGATTTGATAACAACTATGGTAATGTACATCTACCACAGAAATATCAGTATAGAAGCACATTACATTTGTTGTGTCAATATTTACCATTTTACCTTGATTTGGAATGTAAATATAGTTTTTTTATTAATTATGAACGCTGTAATAAATTCATAAACTTCGTTCGTGATTGCAAGTCCATATAGTAATCAAAAACTCAAAAATAGTTAAGAACAAAAATATAAATCCCTGTTTCATAACCTTTTATTAACAATATTGTAATATTTTTAGATAGTACGATTTCTTCTTTCCGGTACTTATGAGTAAGCAAACAATTATGATTCAAAAAACAAAACACGTTTTAGAACATTCTACCCGCAAGTTTTCCAGATTCAACTGCAGAGAGTATTCTTTATTTCTCAGTTGGTCATAGACGTCAAATAATTTTATCAAAATGAAGGAATTTTTAATCTGCTATAAACAATCAAAAACTAGAATTATGAAAAAAAAGAATCGAATGAAGGTGTTAAGTAAAGTGTTAATTATTATGTTAGCGACTATTACATTCTCATGTCAGGACACGACATCGGATGAAGTAAAAGATACCACTGCAGCAAAAAAACAACAAAATTTCAGTAAAATCAGTGCGGCAGCCAGTTCTGATTTGGCAAGACGATGGGCTCCTGTTCATTATAAGGATGTAGACGCCACAGGGACTTATGCCGAAGGAGGAAAATCAGATTACCTTACTGCTATTAATTATGACAATGACTGGAATGGCGAAAACAACTGGAACAATCTTGCTGCTTATGCCAATTCTTTAGCTGCACATTGTTACTATTCGGTAGTAGAATCGAATACACATTGGTTCATTACTTATGCTTTTTTTTCTCCAAGAGATTGGACAGATAACCCACTTTTGTACCAACTAGACCAACATGAAAATGATTTAGAAGGTGTATTGATGATTGTAGAAAAAGATGGTTCTGCTTATGGCGCCTTAAAAGGAGCAGTTACAGTAAATCATTCAGACTTTTTTTCTTATGTGCCAGCAGGTAGTTCTTATGTAAGCGGATTGGAAAGTGTTGATGGAACATTACAAATGAGAGACTATAACGGAGAATTGCACCCTATTACAGCACAAGAATCTAAAGGACACGGCCTTAAAGCCTGGCCACAGCACGATATAGATGGGGATGGAATTATTTACTACCCTTCAGCAAGCGGAGTAGCACAAGTACCATCTGATAATTACGATAACTATGTGGAGTACAAACTTGTCAATATTTTTGAAAGCGGAGGATTATGGGATCAACGATCCAACACCGAATTGTTTTCCAGTCCAGGTGGTGGATTTAAAGGAAATGATTTTAAAACTGGTGGTGCCAACGCGCCTTGGGCATGGAATGATGGGAATGATGGTGTAGTACAAGGTGGAGAATTTGCAACGGATCCTGCCAAATTAGCTGATAATTATTTTGATGGTGTAGGCAATTTTTCACGCAACTATACTGATAATAAATATAATGCAGCAGCTGGAGGTATTGTAACAGTTTACCAAAATTGCAATTATACCGGCTATGCAATTGCTTTGCCTGCTGGTAATTATACATTGGCTCAGCTAAAATCGTATGGTATCGTAAATGATGATTTGTCTTCTGTTCGCTTAGAAAACGGGTACAAAATTACAATGTATCAGAACGACAATTTTGGAGGCGAATCTGTTGTAATAACAGGAAATAATAGTTGTTTAGGAGGTTTTAATGATAAAGCCAGTTCTGTGAAGATTAGTGCTCAATAAACTGCCTTTTCATTTTGGATATGCAAACGAAAATAAAGAAGAAGCTAAGCTATATTCTTGTTTGCATATCCATTTTTTTTTGTTCTTACCTGTATTACGCTCCCTCATTAAAAACATTTACATTTTTGCATACACTTGTAACTGATTAAAATTTATAATCTTTAACCTTATCACAATAAGACTATTTGCCATAGATGAAAATCTTTAGCCCTGCTTCAATGGAACTTATCTTTTATCTTAACTTTGCACACCTGTAACAAAGGGAAAATGCTGAAAAATATAAAATTTACAAGTTTAACTATTAGAAGTAAGAGCCATAATCATTTACAGTATTAAGCTCAAAATCAATTATATTATGTCCCAATTTTTCTTTAAAGGAAAATTAAAGTGAAATCATAAAAAGTGGAAGTAAAAAAAGAGGAAAATAAAATGGCAAGCTGGATTATCTGTCAGGAATGTCAGGGACGCGGCAAAAAAAGTCGAAGGCTAAGCAAAAAAGTGCGGCTTCACTACCAGATCGCATTAGATGAATTTGAAAAAATGCAAGGCGAAGGTACAGCTCCGCTTCCTCCTAAAGGAAACCTATACTCATGTTTAAACTGTTGCGGATCCGGGTTGCTGCCTGCTGCCAGCCCTCCTATAGCAGATAAAGAAAACTACCCGCACGTTGCTATTATTGGTGGCGGTATAGGCGGCATGGCTCTGGCTGTTGCTTGTTTACACCGTGGGATTCCTTTTACACTTTATGAACGCGATAAAGATTTCGATGTCCGGTCTCAGGGCTACGGACTCACTTTACAACAAGCCAGCAAAGCAATTCAGGGATTAGGTATTTTCTCTTTAAAAGAAGGAGTTATTTCAACAAGACATCTGGTTCATACACCAGAAGGAAAAGTAATCGGTGAATGGGGAACCAGAAAGTGGATTCAGTCAGATGTGAAAACGTCTTCGAAACGTACAAATGTGCATATTGCACGACAATCTTTACGGCTGGCTTTACTTGAGCAACTCGGAGGAAATAATGCAGTACAGTGGGGACACCAATTAATAGATTTTAAGGAATGTGAAGATAAAGATGTTCATCTCAACTTTCAAGTCGATGGAAAAATGAAGAGAGCCAAGGCGGATCTTGTGGTCGGGGCCGATGGTATTCGCAGTTCTGTGCGAAGACTGCTGATTGGCGAAGACAATACCCCTTTACGTTATCTGGGTTGTATTGTGATATTGGGTATTTGCCCTTTGAATGCTCTCCAATATCTAAATAGTTCTTTACTGGACTCGGCCACTGTATTTCAAACCGCCAATGGCAACGAGCGAATCTACATTATGCCCTATGCATCAGATTCGGTAATGTGGCAGCTTAGCTTCCCAATGTCTGAAAAAGAGGCTAAGACATTAAGCGCTAAAGGACCTCAGGCACTCAAGGAAGAAGCATGTCGCAGAACCCAATGGCACGACCCCATTCCTCAGATTTTATTGGCAACCCAGGAAGCTCAGATTTCCGGCTATCCCGTGTATGACCGCGAATTACTCAAGCCAGAATTGTTGGAGAAATCCGGGCAAGTGACTCTGATCGGAGATGCTGCACACCCAATGAGTCCGTTTAAAGGACAAGGTGCAAATCAGGCGTTGCTGGATGCACTTACACTTGCACGGGGCATTTTAAAAGGATGCAAGCCTTTATCTAACTGGAGAAAAACAGGAATAAGAAAAAGTGTTCTAACCGAGTTTGAATCAGAAATGTTAGAACGTAGTGCTTCTAAAGTACAGGATTCAGCGGAAGCCGCACAATTTCTACATTCTGAAATTGTACTCCATGAAAGTGATGCGCCAAGAAGATGGTTCAAGAAAAAAGATGTCTAATAAGTCGTCAATACACAAACAATTTAAATAATTAAATTTAATATAAAACAAAAAAGCCACTCTGTCGAGTGGCTTTTGATGTGAACACAGAAGGGCAAAATTCGAACCTTTTATTAGAAGATTTGAAACTTTTAGCCGACTCTTTTGAATGTCTTTTATATCAATCTTTACCAGATGTTATTTTAAAGTAACTATCTGCTCCTTACCATCATAACTTATGTTCTGTCCGTCAGCGTCATAGTTAAATGCCTTAGGCTTGTCTTTACTTACTGTTACAATTGTGAACGTGCGATTTTTTAACATTCCGTCAAACTGACCTTTACGTTCGCCAATAGTCAGTGTGTTGCTTGTATTATTGTAAGTAAAGCTAATGTTTGCATATTTACCACTTTCGTAATTATAATTGTTGTCTTCATCCTCATATAGTGTGAAGCTGCCATCTTTCCCTTTATAGACATATAATACGATTTTATCAGCCTTTTTTTCACCAGTATACTGTAATTCAGGTCCTACGGGAATGATAGATCCTTCCTTTATAAATAATGGAATATGCTCATAAGGAGCGTCAACGCTTACCTGTTTACCGCCGGTTATATAATTTCCAGTATAAAAATCATACCAGTTAGAACCTGTTGGGAAATATACATTACGTTCTCGTGCCTCATAGCTGTAAACCGGACAAACCATAAAGGCCGGGCCAAACATAAACTGATTGCTTATGTTTTCCACTTTTTTATCAGCTGGAAAATCCATAAATAACGGACGCATAATTGTATAATCATTAAAATACGTCATGCCGGCCATTGTATAAATGTAGGGCATAAGCCTGTATCTCAAATTGGTATAATATACAATGGATGTATAGGCAGGATGTCCTTCAGGCGCAATATTCCACGGTTCACGATATGGGAACTGTCCGTGAGCCCTGTATAATGGAGCGAAGGCACCAAATTGAAACCAACGTGTATTTAACTCTCTCCATTCTTTATAATCTTTATTTTCCTGTCCGTTTTTGTCATATTGCTGTTGCCCGCTCACGTATCTGTCTTCTACGCAAAAACCTCCAATGTCCATTGTCCAGTAAGGAATACCACTTACTGCAAAATTTAACCCTGCAGAAATTTGTGCTTTCATATCTTCCCAACGGGTAGCAATATCTCCACTCCATGTAGCGGTAGAGTAACGCTGTAAACCTGCAAAGCCCGAACGTGTTAATAAAAACACTCTCTTATTTGTGGCAACACTGCGCTGCCCGTCATAAATAGCCTCGGCATTCATTAGGGCATACGTATTAAAATATTCTGTAGATGTCCCTAACGCTGTCGGGCCACACAGTGCTTTGCGATAATCCATATCAGTACAGTCAAGTACATTAGGTTCGCTGGCATCCATCCACCAGGCATCAATTCCTAACGGATATAAATTATCGTATATCTGTTTCCAAAATAGTTTACGTGCCCCTCCGGAATAAGCATCATAGAATGAACCCACATAACCGGGCCCTACCCAGTCGCGAACGCTGTCTTTAATTGCCTGCTGGTACATCCAGCCTTTCTTATCAAACTCTTTAAAATGTTCTGTAGTTTTGTAAAATTTAGGCCAAACAGAGATCATCATTTTCCCATTCATGGCATGTATAGAATCTACCATTCCCTGAGGGTCCGGGAAACGTTTTTTATCAAACTCATGGCTTCCCCATTCATTCTCTTCCCAGTAATTCCAGTCTAATACAATATTATCAATTGGAATTTTACGTTTTCTGAATTCTTTCAAGTTAGCCAGAATTTCATCCTGCGTTTTATAACGTTCACGGCTTTGCCAATATCCCATAGCCCACTTAGGCATAATCTGAGATTTTCCTGTAAGTGTACGGTAGCCTTTGATAACCTCATCTGCATTACTGCCATAAACAAAATAATAGTCGAGCTTTTTGCTCATTTCGCTCCACCAAACCTGGTTGTCTTTCTCGTCAGCCTGTTGTGGTGTTAAAGCGCGCAGACCACAATAAGATGTTCCTCCGTTCGGCTGCCATTCAATACGTAACGGTACACGTTTTCCTTCCTGCAATTGCATAGAGAATTTATAACTGTTAGGATTCCATGCTGTCCTCCAGCGTTCCGGTACTACCAGCTTATTGTCTAAGTATACTTTTACGTATCCTGCATAATAAAGAGTAAACTTAAAATCGCCACTTTCAGGCGCTTCTATTTCTCCTTCGTAGGTTACACTTGCATTCTTTAAAGGGAAATTTTTAGGAAGGTTTTTTATGCTTTTAATATCCTCAAAGAAAATAGATTCTTCGCTGCGTACCAAAGTTTCCACACCATTATCTTTAGAGGTGTAAGTGCCCGTTAGAGAACCCTGATTTCCTTTTTTATCATAAAGTTTAAAAACGCTATTCAATTGTTTATAAGGACGGCTGTCGCCAAAACGGCTTAGAGAGTAGCTATCCCAAAGTAAACCGTAATTTTTGTTTGACACAATAAAAGGCACTGATACTTTAGTATTGTACTGAAATAATTCTTCACTTTTACTCTTATAATTAAATTCATCTGCCTGGTGCTGACCTAAGCCGTGAAAAGCTTCATCTGCCGGAGAATTAAAAATTTGTCTTACAGAAAATCCTTTAGTGCCTTCTACTTCAATGGGTGTAAAAGTTTTTCCTCCACCCTTTTTTTCTGCTAAAATTAGTTTCCCGTCTTTATCCTTAAAATTAACTCCACCATCTAACTTCGATACAATTACTTTTAAACGCGATGTTACCAGCATAATAGAATCTTTATGGCTGTTATCTACCGTAAAAGGGGTATTTTTAATTCCGGGTACAATAATAAGGGTAGAATCTTTTGGAAATTCTTTATCCGGGGTGGCAGTAATATGAATAAGCTCGTCACGCAGCACCTGTAAGCGCACTTTGCGGGTGTCGGTTTGATTTTTTTGCTTAATATTTACAACAACACCATCGTCTATCATTTGGTATTGTTTAGTAGAACAGTTCGTCAATAACAATCCTATAAGTAGGATATATATATTTTTTTGTATCATTAGTATAGTAATAAGTTGTTAAATATCCCTAAATATTTAGGGTTTGATTATGTTTTCAAAACAATATAATAATGCATTATTATGCTGTTCATAATTGTATAATCTTAGTAATAGTGGTTCATTTTAAGGTTAGTATCATAATTTATTTGTTAGTTATTATTGGTATGCACAATATGGTTAATGTATAGAGACGAAAGTTATAGTAAAATTATCTGACTCACAATTTACAGGCACAAATATAATAAAGTCAATTAGACCATAAGCCTTTTCATTTAAAAAATCTGACTTTAACATCGTAATTAAACCAACAAAGTGATGGAAGAAAAAATATACAAGACTGCAGCGATATTACAAGTGTAAGAGCGACCTAGCTCATTATCCTAAATTGTTATCGATTATAAAGCAATAAATATGAATAACTTATATATAAAAAATCACAAGAATGTTCTTGCAACTGTTTAAGTAATTATTTTATTTAATAATTTAAAAAACTCTTACTACAAATTTATGAAGCTGAAGGTACTAAAAAATTTAAAAGGATATAGTTTGAATCCTGTTGCCTATCATGCGCGGACTCATTCGAACCAATTACAAAAAAGCATAAATAAAACTGTGGATGTACTAACTTAGCGTGAAGTTTTAGTTAAGAACAAAATCTTAACTTTAAACCATGAAAATTACGACCGCATTTTCAAAGAGAAAGCTGTCCAATTAAGTTATGAAAGAGACAATATCTCTCAACTTACCAGGAAACTCAGGATAACAGCTGCTTTACTTTATAACTGGTATTGGTATGCACTTTCCATTCGGTATTGATTTTCAGATTTAGAAAAGTCAGTTCGTATTTATGGGTGTCTTTTGAAGAATGTTCTTTTGTGAAAGTAAGTAATTTGTTTTCAGACCAGATGCGTTTTTTTTAAAATGCTTTAAAGAATTTGTGTCCTAATTGAAATGGCTTAATATCAAAATCTGTATGTCCGTCTAATACAAGGTCAGACATAATTTTTCCTAAAAAAGGAGTGAATTTTGCTGCCCATCCTGTAGCGTATAGCACAATATTTTCATGATTTGGTACATAACTTGGTGCAAAATCAATCAGTAGTTCTTTATTGGGTATTGTACTCAGGGCAATAAGACATGTTGAAGTATATTCAGGCTCTGCGCTTAATCCTGTCATATGTTCTTTTACCCAGTCAGAAGTATAGCCCAGTTCTTGTCGGTTCGGAATTAATGTTCTGTCGCCGGGTTCTTCTAAAGGTTTTATTACAAAATCCGGTGCCACACGAATGTATTCCGGATGATCCCAATCGACTTCAGGAAAACCATAAAACTGATTGCCGTTTTCGCCTATTGGATTTTGAAATACAAACCAGGTTGGATATTGTATAGCCGGATCGGTTTTTTTAAAATAAGCCGAAGACATATTCCAATAAGTAGCATCAATTTTAAAATCCAGTAAGTTGATTACGCTATTAATGTACGGACCAGGAACGATAGCTAGTTTTTTAGTAATGTAAGTTCCGTTTGGCGTAATAATTTCAAAGAGTTTTCCAATATGATTGATTTTAAGCACTGGTGAATTTTCTTCTAAATGAACCGTTTCTTCTTTTTTGCACAAGTCTAAAAGCACTTCATTTGTTGCTTTAAAATTAATGCTGGCACCATCGGCCTGAAATAATCCGGTATAGGTTTCGGGTAAATTTTTAAAATGGTATTTTTCTTCAATTTCTTTTGCTGTTAAGGTTGTGTAAGGAACTTTTAAAGCTTTTAGTGCTTCTTCGGCCTCTGCTATATTTCCTTCTGTAGAATGTACTTCAGGATCTCCAAACCAAAGAGTACCCACCTTATCCAATAATTTTGTGTTGGTTTCTTTTTCCAGTTCATCCCAGTACGGTTGTGCGTCTAAAGCCATTTGCACCATATATTCATCCGGATATGGAATTCTGAACTGGCGCGAAACTCCGGCAGAACTTCCTAACTGATTCACAAACGTAAATTGCTCCAACACCAGCGTTTTTGCTTTTCGTTTGCCAAGATGGTATGCCGTAGCCAAACCTATTGGCCCACCGCCAATAACAATTACATCGTAGTTTTCTGTGTTCATAGTTTTCTTCTTTATAGTAGATTTTAGACATGTATTTAGAACAGTACACAAGCATTGCCATGAGTCTAAATTACTGGAGATACAAAGTCAATTATAAAAAAATGACACAAAGGGGAGATTATAGGTCACAAGACAAACTATATACTGAATGAGATATATAAAAGCATAAAAAATGCGCAAAATCCGGAGACATTTGCACATTTTTTTATATAATCCTTCAAATTACATTACCACTTTTTTTCAATGTTTACTTTTGCAACAAAAGAAGATATTGTTTTGGTATCAGAACTATTTTCGACTACATAAATACCTAATATGTTATTTCTATATACTGTATTAGCACTTGTAACACTTGAATCCGGAAAATCAATATCAACCCAGTCTGCTTCTCCAAATGATCCGTCAGAATTTCTACTTACAGAAACAAATGATGCTCCGTTTTTTTCTCCATTTACAGTAAACCAATCCGATGGCATATTATATCCATTATCTTTAGCGACTGTAATACCTTCAAAATGAGTAATTATGGACAAATCTGTTTCATTCTTGTAACTAAATGATTTTAAATTACTGGTTTGTTTCGTTTTAGAATTGTAATCTACCAGAAAGGCCTGGCTTATTTTCCCTAGTTTCGGACTGGTATATCCTCCGGCCATTGTATAACTGTCTCCGCCATTATGCCAAATACCATATAAGGTAGTGGTTAATGAATCCGGCACTTTAAATTCGGTACATTCTTTACTGGAAATATTATATAAAAATGCATATCCATTTTTATCATTTTCAACATCATAATTTCCAACAGCAAGGTCTCCCATTACACTGTGAACAAATACATTATTGGTATTTCCTCCATTAGGTGATACTTGGGCCCATGTTCCGGAACCATCAATAGAACCTTTGTAATAAAATCCGAGATTTCCACTTGGGGCTTTACCGGTAGAAGCAGCTATTTTATATGACCCAACAATTTGTACCGTGCCATGAGGTCCGTTATTAGGTCCGTAACAAGAAGTGTTAACAACTGCTGCTGTTGGTGTACTCGGAAAATTAACAACATGCCATTTTCCTTCATTCCCATTTGTTTTAAGAGTTCCTTCGTAAATTAATCCCTGAACAAGATTGTTCTCACTTAATAAGCTACCTGCAATATATACATTTTCAGACTCTGAAACTCCTCTTATTCCCTGTATTGTTGTTTGTCCGGCAGGATTATTAAAATCTGTATAACTTACTGTATTCGCTTCTGAATTTATATTTTGTGACATGATTTTTATTATTATTTGAATTAGTACTTTTTAGATTTTTAAAGATGTTTTTTAGTTGAATGTTGTCGTACTATAAACATCTTTTGGCATATTGACCCAGAGTTTTTCTATCTCAAGCTGATGCAATTGCTCTTCTAAATCTCTTCTAATTTCACTGTATGCCGGATCGTAAGCAAGATTTGTAATTTCTAATGGATCATTAATTAAATCATATAGTTCATATTGCTTGAAATAAGCTGTTGATGCATCAAAATAATAATCGAATTTCCATTTTTCTGTCCTGATACAACGAATACGATTAGCAGCTTTTACAATTGTCCAGTTACTATTAGAACCGGCCTTAATATCGTCATAAGTAAATAAGATACTATGCTGAACAGGAGTATTATTCTCCATTATAGGCAGCAAACTTGTACCTGCAAGCCCTGTAGGTGGATTTGATACATTTGCTATGTCGATAAAAGTGGGCATAATATCTGCCAATGTCGCTAATGCCATTGATTGCTTTATGCTGTGATCTTTAAATAGTATTGGATTTGAAATTACAAGTGGCACTCTTAACGCTTCTTCATAGGCTACAAAAGTTTTCTGACGCAAACCACCGTGAGCTAATCCCATTTCTCCATGATCTGAGGTTAAAGTAACAATTGCAGAGTCTGCCAGTTTATTTCCATTCTCATCTTCCTTATATAGTTCTTTAATTAGATATCCAATTTCCTTATCAACATGACTTAATAAGTAACCATAAAAATTAATATAGTTCAGTTTATCCTCAGGAGTAGCTATTTCACCCAGACTTAATGCCATATTGAGTAAAATTTGTTCCTGGGCCATAGGCTTTTTATTTTCAAGCAAATTTTCATTTACTGTCGCCGGAAGTCCAATTTCCCTGCCTGACCAGGTATCTGTATGGTATCCCGACGTACCGGCCGTTTTTGGATAGGCTAAAACATCATGCGGATTAACAAGTGAAAGAATAAGACAGTAAGGTTTATGATTTCCTGCGGCTCTTTGAGTTTTTACTTCTTTTAGGTATTGTATGGCTTCGGCTGTATATTTTGCATCATGATTCGCATATCCGCCACCAAAATTAAGCGGATTAACATCTTCGCCGGCATCTGGGGCAACCCAGCCCATTGCACCATATAATGAAATATCTGCAGCAGTTAAATCTTCGTAATTTGTTTTAGTACCATTAGGAGCTACTCCTTTACTCATATGCCATTTACCTCTGTATTGCACATCATAACCATCTGCCCAAAGCACATTCATAATATTGGGCAGCGTATTACTGAGCGTGGGTTCTTGTGGAGATAAAAGACCTCCTTCGGTTAAGGTTTGGCTGACTCCGTGTTTAGCAGGATATGTTCCTGTAAATAAGGTTGCGCGACTAGGAGAGCACATGCAGGTATTACAAAAAGCTCTGTCAAAACTAAATCCATTCTGTTTTAGAAAGGTAAGAGTTGGAAGATTTTTTTCCTCCCATCCCGGAGGGAAATGCTGTGTTGCACGTTGCTCATCGGTGATAATAAGAATCATGTCCGGTTTTTGGCCAATTTGATTAAGTTTTTCTTTTAAGTCCATTACTTATTGATTAAATTATTAAATAAAAATGTAATTCATAGATGTACCAATATTTTGCCCATAATATTGATTTGGGATAACTTAAAAATGTTTGATTAAAAATTACAATATGGAAAATGAAACTATTAAAAGCATCTGGTTCAGTCACACAACATCTAAAATCGAGTAAAACTGATAACACTTGATACACGTTACAATAATTTCAAAATCAAGTAATTCAATTAACAAGAATAAAATTACATCAATGAAACAACCTCACACAACGTATAAATACCTGTTTTACAAATACATAAAACAAATTAAAAAATTATTCAGAAAATATCATATTGTTCAAGACTGGAGTTGATCTCTAATTAGCCATAAAGAGTTAAGGCTGGACAACTTGTACGGTTATTTAAGCCTTCCCTTTCACAAGGTTTATTTTGCAGACGGTTCAGTGCATCAGGAAAAAATGCCGGATACTCTACTTAAAATTCCATTGGGAATCAGAGCCTGTTACTTTTTAGAAGACAATGCAATTATTCGCGCCTATTGCAGAAATTATACTGATGATTAGAGCTTAAAAGCACATACCGCAGACCTTGAAATCAGTAAAAACCTTGCAAAAAAACATGTAACTAATTATAAATAAATTGAAGTAACTAAACCACTCTGCACTGAA
>NZ_AKJZ01000100.1 GCF_000282055.1 Flavobacterium sp. CF136 | reverse complement strand
ATACTGTTTTAAACGGAACTATTTATTTATGGACACATAATACGGCTATTACCAGCTTAAAATATACCTCGGACGATTATGCATCCTATAACGCACTGGGTGGTGTAACAGCAACATCCGGAGGATCAGAACCATTAGGTTATATAGCTGCGGGACAATCCTTTTTTGCAAGTGCTAAGGCCAATGGAACAGTTGAGTTTAATAATTCGATGCGTGCAGCAGGAGACAATGGAAATAATGCCCAGTTTTTTAAACCCGGAAAAACAGCTAAAACTACAGGATTAGAAAAACACCGTCTTTGGCTGAACATGACCAATACCGGAGGTGCATTTAAACAAACCCTGATTGGTTATGCAGAAGGCGCAACAAACAGCTATGATGATGATTTTGACGGACTGACCTTTGACGGAAACAGTTATTTAGACCTATACAGTATTAATGGAACAGATAATCTGACCATTCAGGGACGTGCATTGCCATTTGTGGATACAGATGTTGTTCCCTTGGG
>NZ_AKJZ01000099.1 GCF_000282055.1 Flavobacterium sp. CF136 | reverse complement strand
AGTTTCGGGTTTAAAACCCTGCAATTTATTGCAGTACTTTAGTAATGCGAAAAAATTTTTACCTTTAGATTATGAGTACAGATATAAGAAAAGGTTCGCATACAGTAAGCAGATTAACCTGTCATGTTGTTTGGGTTACCAAATATAGATTTAAAGTTTTGAAGGGTGACATTCAAAAGCGTTGTCGTGAAATTTTGATACAAATATGTGAAGCAGAAGGGATTGAGATTTTAAAAGGAGTTGTTAGTTCAGATCATGTTCACATGCATATAGAGTATGCACCCAAACAAAATGTTAGTACTATATTGAAGAGTTTAAAAGGACGAACTTCAAGAAAACTACAAATGGAATTTCCAGAACTTCAAGCACGTTATTGGGGACAGCATTTCTGGGCCAGTGGCTATGGGGTTTGGAGTACAGGAAATATAACTGATGAGATGGTAAATGAATATTTAGAACATCACAGAAAAAAAGATGGGGATGATAATTCAAATTTCATTCTTGAATGAAATAGAAAGAGGGACTTTCAGTCCCTCGTAAAACAAACCTCTGCACTTTCAGTGCAGAGTGGTTTAG
>NZ_AKJZ01000098.1 GCF_000282055.1 Flavobacterium sp. CF136 | reverse complement strand
TGTTAATACTACTACATCATTAGTAACTGGAAATTTAACAGCTACCACTTATTATAGAGCAGTGGTAGAAAGCGGTGTGTGTCCTACAGCAAATTCAGCAGCGGCTACAGTAACAGTAAATCCTTTACCAACCATTACTGGTGCAAGTTCACTACTACAAGGGGCTTCAACCACTTTAACCGGGAGTGCATCTCCAGCTGGTAGTAATCCTTGGGTTTCTAGTAACACGGCAATTGCAACTGTAACCAGTGGAGGAATAGTTTCGGGAGTTTCGGCAGGATCGTTTATAATTACTTATACCAATAATAACGGGTGTCAGATTACTATGAATATGTCTGTTACTGACCCTCCTTTAGACAGTGATAATGATAATGTTTCGAATCCTGTTGATTTGGATGATGACAATGATGGGATATTGGATAGCGTAGAAAATTCGGCTTGTGGCTTAACAGGGACGTTTATAAATCCTTTGTTTGTAGAGGATTTTGGTACTCAAAGCACTACGGCAGGTACTTTTAGTATTTCTTCGCCGTATACTAATTATAATTATTATCAGGCAATAGTAGGGACAACTCCTACTAATAATACAGATGGACCTGCCTCTCCAAATTTTTCGCTTCAGGATGGCCGTTATACAATATTTAATAATGTCCAGGAAACGTCTACATGGGCAAATTCGCTTTGGCAAAATATAGGGGATCATACCAATGGAGGAACTTCGCCTACAGCTGGCAGGATGGCTATTTTTAATGCTGGTATTTCAGCAGGAGAATTTTACAGAAGAACCTTAACGGGAGTTGTAACCAGTGCACCTATTAATGCTTCTTTTTGGGTAATGAATTTAGATGTAGATAAACCTAGCAGTAGTGCAAGAAATTTTCCTAATATAAGAATAGAATTTCAAGAAACTGGAAATCCTTCTAATGTTTTATACAGTTTTACAACTGGAAATATTCCAAGGGTAGCAAAAGGTAGTACTACTGCCTGGCAAAATTTTACAAACCCGACAATTTTTATACCTTCTTCAAATGTAAGTATTGACGTGGTATTTATTAATACAGCAGCTGGAGGAAACGGGAATGATTTAGCCATAGACGATATCAATATTGATCAAAAATTATGTGACACAGATAATGATGGGATTCCAAATTATTTGGATTTAGATTCGGACAATGATGGTTGTTCTGATGCCAATGAATATTATAATTCTAATACAGCAGATGGAGGAGATGGTGGTGTTTATGGTACTGGAACTCCAGTTGTCAATGGAACAGGTCAAGTAACTACTGCATCATATTCAGGAACTTATACAAGTGCAGCAATAACTGGAAGTTTAAGTACTGTGACTAATCCATCAAATCAAACTGCAACTGTTGGTGGAACAGCTACTTTTTCAGTAACAGCTTCAGGAGGTGCAGGAACTACTACTTATCAATGGCAGAGAAGTACAAATGGAGGCGGTACCTGGACAAATATAGCTAGTGAAACCACATCTTCTTTAAGCTTAACAGGTATAACTTGTTCCATGAATGGATATCAATATAGAATTATTGTAACAGAAAGTAATTATGTTTGCGGGAATGTAGTTTCAAACGCTGCAACATTAACAGTTCAAAATCCAACAACATACAATGTTACTGGAGGAGGAGTCTATTGTTCTGGAGGTTCAGGGGTTGCAGTTGGATTAAGTAATTCTCAAAGTGGAGTAAATTATCAATTACAAAAAGATGGTGTTAATGACGGTAGTGTAGTTGCCGGTAATGGCAGTGCAATCAGTTTTGGAAATAAAACTGCAGTAGGTACTTATACTGTTATAGCAACTAATACAACTACAACATGTAGTTCTAATATGACTGGAAGTGTTTCCGTAACAATTACAGCACAGCCTAATGCCGGAACCAACGGCACTTTAACGATCTGCTCTGGAAGCACTGTTACATCCGCCCAGTTGTTTGCCCAGTTAGGGGGA
>NZ_AKJZ01000097.1 GCF_000282055.1 Flavobacterium sp. CF136 | reverse complement strand
CGAAGGTTTATTAGTTTAGAAGGGCTTCGACTCCGCTCAGCCTGACACCTGTTTTGAATTACGCCCAAACGGGTAATTATATCATTTCTGTATATAAAAACTTTGTTCAACAGGCTCTGCCGATTGCAAATCACCCGCAATTCCGTATTGCCAGGCCACGACAGTAACTTTTACCGGAAATTTTGTCCTTGGCGGAATTTTAGTAAAATACAGCACATTGTCTTCTAAATACGCGGGGCCTTCTTTTACATAATAAGCCACTTTGGATCCTGCACTCGATTTAGCATGCAACTCTATGTTTTTTATGCCTGATTTTAGATCTTTTATTGGACCAAAATCAATCGTTTGTGGTTTACCTTCTTTATTCATTACTGGAAAACGCAAATGGAATTGCTGAACAGCGCTTTTGTATTTCTCATCTCCATTATTGTGGGTCAAAAGCCAAATATCATTGCTGCGTTTCGTATTATTAAAACCCAGTTTGTCAAATCTAATCTGAAAAATAGTGTCATTAATCTTTTTTACCGGGCCACAAATCCTATCAATTAAAAGTGGTGTTTTGGCAAAATCACTAACCTCTTTTACTTTTAAACTATCCGCAAAAAAAGGCACAACCGTAAAACTAATTCCGTCATTTAAAGGCTTAAAATTCAACTGAAAACCAGCATGTGATTTTTCGGGCTGTACTATTTTACCATTTTGTTTTAAACCGATATATTGATTTTTCTTCCCACGGGCCTGAGCATAAAAAGCTTCTGTTGCATTTGCCATTTTTTTATCAAAAACCCAGGAGGCCGTTCTTTTATCACCCATAAATTGGTTAAAAGCTGCAGGCTTGTATTTTGGAATTGTATCATGTCTCCATTTATCCATTAACCAGCCGGAAACAGATTGTACTTTTTTCAGCTTTGCAAAATTATTCAAAGGCATTTTAGCAGGAAGCCTTTTTTTAGCCGCTTCCCGAATATAGTCTGCCACATATTTTACCATCGCATCCGAATAATCAAAATGACCATGACCTGCATCTGCAAATAAGGTAATGACACTTTGAGGATGTTTCGAAATAAATTTATAAGCCGGTGCAATACGGGCTTCCATCCATTCGTATTCCCCCATAATGAATAATGACGGAATCCCATCAATATTTCGATCGCCCCAATCAGGATTCGGACGACCACTGCCTGTAAGATTGGTTTGTGGTGCATCGCCATGAACAGAAACCAATGCTAATGTTTTTTCAGGATTAAAGGCTGCAAAATTCCAGGGAAAGCTTGCCATCGCTGAATGCCCCATTGGAATAAGAGGCGCATAAACCAATTCCTGATAACCCGAAACTTCGGCCAGCAATTTCATCGCTTCATCAATAAGCTTGTCTTCATTTTTAGTAATATCATATGTTTGACTAATTCCCGGAGTTACCCAAACCTCAGCAAAACCAAGATCACTCATCGTTTTTCTAAAATAAGGATTCTCAAGCATCCCTTCTTCTATCATGTTGTGTTGTGTGAATATAACTCCTCTGACTTGTTTGCAATTTTCAGGTATCCATAAAAAAGCTTGTGGATGATCTTTTGTTTCCTGAGAAATATTGCTGCTTATCTTTACGCTCCATTGCCATACCTGACTGTATCCACTAAAGCTTAAAAGGCTTAAAAAGAAGAATATGTAATTTAGTTTTTTCATTTTTAAAACAGTTAGTTTTTCTTTACTTCAGAAAAAATTAAAGCCACTCCTCCACTGGCTTTCAGGTCAAATGCCAAGACATCTCCGCCTTTTATTTTTTGTTCTTTAACAGCCACTTTAGTACGTGTTTGAATCGTATCGTCATCCTGAAATGATTTTACTACGTATTTCTTCCCTTTTTCAAGGAATGTTGTTGGAACAGTTATTTTACGGGTCTGATTGTTTGTGATAGCACCAACAAACCAATCTTTACCAGTTTTACGAGCTACTGTAATGTATTCACCAACTTGTCCGTCAAGTACTTTTGTTTCATCCCAAACCGTTTTTACTTTATCGAAAAACTCAATTTCGGGTTCACCCTGATATGCCGAAGGCTGGTCATACCAATACAAAAACTGAATCGGACTATAATAAACAAGCGATAAAGCCAATTGATGGGCATGTGTATTTTTTATGTCTTTTCTATAATAACAAATAGTATAATCGGCAGGACCGGCCAAAAAACGGGTAAATGGCAGAATGGTATTATGATCCGCATCAGGCATTTCTTCGTTTCCACGGATTCCTTCCTGAGTCATTAAATTGGGATAGGTACGACTGAAACCTGTTGGGCGATATTCGTCATGAATGTCTACCATAAAACCATATTCGGCACATTTTTTTACCGCTTCGTGTAACCAGGTTGTCCAACGTTGATTACCTACTTGTACAAATCCAAATTTTATTCCTTTGATTCCCCATTTTTTATACAAAGGCAAAATTGAATCCAATTGCTGAATCAATGCACGCTGGTTAACATATACCCAAAGCCCGATTCCTTTTGAAGCTGCATAAGCTGTCAATTCCGGAATATTAAGATCTTTCGTATTTGAAACTGTGGCAGCATCTGAACTCATTTTCATCTCGGGTCCGTACCAGCCTGCATCAAGGTGAACATATTGTAAACTGCGTTCGGCTGCAAAATCAATACATTTTTTAGCATCTGCTTGTGTCATCTTTGCCACACGAATTACTTTTCCGGGTTTAATCCACGATACCTCCTTCAATTGATTTTCAGGATTTAAATTCAGAATAATCTCTTTATTTTCGATTAAATCAGTCGATTTCTCACCTGCCATAATCACACGCCATGGTGTAGAATAAGCAGGAATTACATCCACACTGCTGTAAATCGTTGCCTGAAGTGTATTTGGTTTAGTCGTATTGAGAGTGAATTTCATTCGGGCATAATCTGTCATTTGAGCTTCAGCTATGGCTACAGTCAAACCATTTGTCAATTTCATTGTAAGAGGACGCTCGCTCTGACCTTTCCAGTCTTTCAGCGGAAGCAATGAGAATGGTCCCTGTGCCCAGGGTTCATAATATGCCAGAGTTCCTTCGGGCATTGTGAACTGCGTTTGTTCCCCTATAATATGAAGAAATAAACCATTGCTCGGCTCAGGAAAATGATAACGAACCGCAACGCCTCCGTCATAAGCGCGTACAATAACGTTCATAAAATAGCTTTTATTCTTATCGTAACCATCACCCGACTTTTCTTTGGGGATTTCTCCTTTACGGAAAGATATTGTCAACTCATTATAGTTATTTCGAATAATGGAATTTTCACCGTAAACCGGTTTCCATGTTTCATCTACAGCATTACGCAATATTCCTGTGAAATTCAGATTCTCTCCCCATACTTTACAAGTATCATTTGGTACAGCAAGCGCCGATTCGAAAGTCTGATTTTCAATCAAAACACCAAGTTCCGATTCCAATACAACCGGTTTTCCCTTATAAAAAAGGGTATAATACATTTGTTTATCACTGTTATTAATTTGCTTTTGATAAAAAGTAAACTCATAGAAACCGTTTGGTGATTTGAGTTTTTGAACCGTTTCCTGTAAGATCGATTGAGCTTGTATTGTAACACTACAAAGCAATAGGCCCAAAAGATAAAATCTGATTATTTTCATTTCCCGATCTTTATTTTGTAATTCTAAACCAATCAAAATCAGCATAACCACCCATTCTAACCTTAGGCTGACTAATGGCAAAAATTCCTATTTTGGCTGATATCCATAAATCTTTTTCGGCTTTTGCCTCTTCTCCAATTTTGGTAAAATCGATTCCATTTTCGCTATAACTGAATTGACATGCTGCATTAGGAGCCGTGATTTTCATTCGCAATTGTACTTCATTCGAAGACAAAACCTTCTCTCCGATTAGTTTTTCTGCTGTTCCTTCATTTGCATTGGCACAACTTATCTGCTGCACCCAATATTTTTCATCATGAAATGCAATCGCCAGATAAGCATAGGATTTTCCCATTAACAATAAACCTGCTTTTTTTCCTGGTGTTTGCCATTCGGTAGTTAGTTTAACTTTAGTCGTAGCGGTAAAATTAGGCGCGGGTAGTTTTTGTAATAATAGATTCGGGACATTCCAAAGATTTGGCTCCTCTTTTTGACTAATTGTAAAAAGTCTCAAATACCCTGTCCCGGGAATTTGTGCACTCCATTTTATAGAAGGGTTTGCATACCATTGCCACTGCAAATCCGGTTTTCCATTGTCAAATTCATCACTTTCAACCGGATGAATTCTAGGTAAATTATTTCCAATTACAGGTTTTGCACCGGAAAGAATTGGCTCTCCCACACCGTTTCCATCGTAATCTTTTCCTATTATCGGCCAACCGTCTTTCCATTCCATCGGCTGCAAATGCAATACACGTCCGTAAACTCCCTGATCCTGAAAATGTAAGAACCAGGATTTTTCATCCGGAGTCGTTACCCAAGCCCCTTGGTGTGGTCCGTTGATGGTCGTGCTTCCTTGTTCTAAAACAATTTTATCTTCATAGGGCCCATAAATATTTTTAGAACGCATGGCTACCTGCCAGCCAGTTTCTACACCTCCTGCGGGGGCAAAAATGTAATAGTAGTTATCTTTTTTATATAATTTAGGGCCTTCCATGGTATGATGCCTGTCATGACCGTCAAAAACATTTTGTCCTTCATCCAGAACAGCTGTTCCTTCGGCATTCATTTTATTGATAGTCAGTAAACTGTTTATTCCGGCACGGCTTCCTGCCCAGCCATGAACCAAATAGGTATTTTCTCCATCCCAAAGCGGACAAGGATCAATGATTCCTTTTCCTGTCATCACTAATACCGGTTTCTCCCATTTGTCATAAATATCTTTGGTTTTAACCATGTAAACTCCAAAATCCGGATCACCCCAGTAGATATAAAATTCTCCTTTGTGAAATCGTATTGATGGAGCCCAGACTCCTTTGCTATGCTGTGGAATATCAAAAACAGCTTCGGGAATCTGCTTCTCTAAAGCATAATTGATAATCTGCCAATTCACCAAATCTTTGGAATGTAAAACAGGCAAACCCGGTACACAATTAAAACTGCTGGCTGTCATGTAATAATCATCTTTTACACGAATCACATCCGGATCAGAATAATCGGCATATAAGATAGGATTTGTATACGTCCCGTCGCCGCGATCTGATTGCCAAACTTCTGAAATATAGCTTTTTAACGGAGTACTCCCGGACTGTTTTTGACTTACTGATTTACAAGAATATAAAGCATAAAAAGCCATTACAATATAAATTACATATTGATTTCTAAAGATCATTGGGTTATTATCTTAAATTGGAATTTGTCTTATTTGATAATCACTTGCAAAGGGTTAGCGATAATTTTTGCCTGCTTACCGAGCATTTCGTCCCATTCTGTAACATCCGAAACTTGTTTGCTTCCCGTCCAGGCAAAACCTGCGTAATAGGTATATTTTGTTTCAGGATTTAAAACAATTAACAAGTTACTTTGATCAGGGGTTTTAGAATCATTTGCGAAAGCAGTGTTTATAATGGCAGGATTTAAAACGATGCCTTCCCCTACAAAAGAACTGTCTATTGCTTCCCAATGACGAAACCAGCCTTTTACTTTATTAATATTTACTTCACCCTTTTTTTCATGCAGTGTAATTCCAAGCGTATAGTTTGGTATTTTTTTATCTGAACGAAGGCTAATTTCAAATTTTGAAAAATTGGAATCCAAATCCAGTGAAATCCTTTTGGTTTCGCGTACTCCATAACTGCTCCATGGCGCATAAGTCAGTTCAAAAACAGTACGCAAAGGTCCTTTTGCAATTGTTTTATAACTGATGTAATTTTTAGCTACCTGTAAACTGTCATTCTCCCAAATTCCTGCTCCTCCGGTTCCTCTGCTTGCCCCTACATGATACGGATCATAGCCTTCTCCATGCTCGATGTGATAATACCCCGGAGTTTCTACATTTTTTTTATACCAACTGTCAATTATAGAATAGTCTACTTTTTTAAACCAAAGATCAATACCGCTCGAAAGTGTTCCACCTTCTTTATGCTGCTCTACCAACTGCTGGGCTACAGGGCCATAAGCCCTAAAAGCAACTTTATTATTTTCCCAGGCATAATCATCAATCCGCTCGGGAACAAAACGTGAATACGTCGTCACTTTACTTTCGGGTACTTTTACTGTATCCGAAACAATTGAATAATTTGCTTTGGCATTTGCTTTAATATCCACTTCAAAAAGAAATTCATCTCCTTTACCGTCATGGTCATAATCAATCCATTGTGACCTTAAGTATTCATTAGTGCCTAAAACTTTAACCCGAATGTCTTTCTCAGAAGAATTTTTCAATAATCCTGATAATTGATCACGATAAATACTGACTAATTCTTTACGCTGGAAATCAAGATTGTTTTTTACTTCAACATTTATTTCCTTTGGTTTGCTTTTCATTGAACAACCGGAGGTATATCCAATAACAAAAAAGACACCTGTTACAACATATAATCTAAGACGTACTTTCATTTTATATATTTTTTTAAATCTCGTAATTCTTTTTTTTAATCCTTCAAATAACTTCCGGGAAGTATTTCATTTTATAATTTTCTTTTATCCGTTTGTCAGGCTGAGTCCATTTGGCTTCGCTCAGGACAAACTTAGTCGAAGCCCTTTCCGTGTAAAAGCCTTCGACTCCGCTCAGGATGACA
>NZ_AKJZ01000096.1 GCF_000282055.1 Flavobacterium sp. CF136 | reverse complement strand
TAGGCAATTTAGAATTATCTATTCAGCACTTAGCATTTGCAGAACAAGTTCTGTTGGTAAAAGTAGTTCTGGAAAATGGTTATACAACCACTAAAAAATTAATATTCAAATAGTATTATAACTTTATAAATTTAAAAAATCCGATAACGAAAGTTATCGGATTTTTTTATTACAGTAAATTTCATAAAATTCAAATTTTGCAATGTAAATTAAAGCGAAATTTAAGTTTTTTCGAATTTATCTTACATAAACAGGTAAAAAATAGTGATATTAAGTATAATTTAACATTAATAATTAATTTTTTTTATATTTGAAAAAAAAGTATTTCCATAAGCGCCTTGTTTTTAGTCATTTGAAAAAAGCTTTTTTGAGGAAAAAGAATAATTTTTTGCTTGCTCTGAAAGGAAGCTATTTGATAATATTTCAAAAACAATTTTAAAATATAAAATACCACATTCTGCATGATTCAAAAACTAACTATCAATTTTAATTTATTATTTTCAAAATCAAACCAACATTCAGAAATTTTAAAAAGAAAAACATTTGGCAATACCGTTATATGGCTTCGTTTGGGGATTTTCTTTATGGTTTCGTTTGTGAATGCTCAAACAACTTTTTATTCCAGACAATCAGGAGATTGGAACGCAAATACAACTTGGTCAACAATAAGTAACACAGGTGCAGCAGTTGCAGTTGGAGTTCACCCAATAGCAGGCGATATAGTAAATATTAGCATTAATCATATTGTTACATTAAATGGAGATGCAGCATGTGCTTCAATTTTTTTTCCAGATAATGTTTCCAATACTAGTAATAGCGAATTAATTTTTGCAGGTTTTAAACTTGATGTTTCGGGTGATATTAGACTCCCAAGAGCCAATGGGAGTAGATTAAATATATTAAATGTTGGTTCAGGAATCCTGAATGTTGGAGGTAGTCTAAATTTTATTACAAGTGGTGGTGGAACAATAAGACATAAGTTGTTAATTTCTACAGGAACAGTAAATATTTTGGGTAGTGTTACTTGTAGCAATAGTGCAGGTGTTCCCATTATTGAGTTTACAGGAAATGGATTTTTAAATGTTAGTGGAAACTTTTTTGCAACAGGCCTGCCCAATATTACAGGAGGCTCAGGTATTGGTACAATTAATTTAAACGGTACTAATCAATCATTAAGTGGGATTGGCTATAATAATCTTGTGCTATCAGGTACAGGAACCAAAACATTCCTTGGTATTGCAACAATAAGTAGCAATTTGTCAATTGCTACAGGAGCAATTGCTAATTTAAGTACTTTTACACATACAGCTAATAGTTTGACACTTGGATCAGTAAATACAGCTGCAGGTTCTTGGGGAGGGACTACCTCACCGGCAACCAATATAAATAGTACTTATTTTATTACAGCAACCGGTATAGTTAATGTAGCAACCGGATGTACAACTTCTCCTGCTATTACAACACAACCTTCTGCACCAACAGCTATATGTTCGGGTTCAGGAACACAGATTTTATCGGTTGTAGCTACTGGAACAGGATTAACTTATCAATGGAGGAGAAATGCAACTAATTTAAATAATGGAGGGGTTGTAAGTGGTGCAAATAGTTCAACACTTACATTAACAAATCCGGCAACAGCAGATGCTGGTAGTTATGATGTAGTGATTAGTGGTACTTGTATGCCAGCGGTTATATCAAATTCAGTAAACGTTATAGTAAATGCATTACCGTCAACTCCCACAATAGGTACTATTACTTCACAAAGTTGTACTCTGTCAACCGGAAGTGTGGCATTAAGTAATTTACCATCTGGAAATTGGACCATAACGACTATACCGACTACAACATCTACTTTAGGTTCAGGAACAACTGCTACTATTTCAGGACTCTCACCTAATACGTATAAATTTATTGTTACTAATGATGTAACTGGTTGTACATCTTTAGCATCAATAGACGTTATTGTTTCAGGTTTGGTTACTAATACATATAATAGTGGATGGTCAAATGGTATTCCTACAAGTAATCAAAATCTGGTTTTTGCAAGTGATTATGCCTCATCAAACGATTTAAATGGCTGCTCGTGTATTATCAATGCTGGAAAAACAGTAACTATAAACTCAGGTCACACCTTAACAATAACAAACGGAATTACTGTTTCTACGGATTATAATTTAATTTTTGAGAACAATGCGAGTTTGGTACAAACTAATAATGTAATAAATACGGGAAGTATTATCTACAAGCGAAATTCTGCACCGATGAAAAATTTCGATTATTCGTATTGGTCGTCACCCGTGGCAGGACAAACCCTATTTGATGATTTGTCACCTAATACGCTTGCAGATAAATATATGTCTTATTCCGGTACTGGCTGGCAAATAAGTTATGGAGGAACTGCTGTTATGCAGCCTGGAATCGGATATATTATCAGGACTCCAAAAGGAGGAACCTGGCCGGCTCCGCATCCTGAAGTGGTTGCATTTCCTTATTCACAACCTGTTCAATTTAAGGGAGTTCCTAATAATGGAAATATTACAAGCAGTCAATCGTTGTTAAACGGAAAATTTTACCTGATAGGAAATCCATATCCTTCGGCACTTAATGCAGATGAATTCTTGTTTAATAATACCAATAATCATACTGTTTTAAACGGAACCATTTATTTGTGGACACATAACACGGCAGTTACCAATCTTAAATATACCTCGGACGATTATGCTTCCT
>NZ_AKJZ01000095.1 GCF_000282055.1 Flavobacterium sp. CF136 | reverse complement strand
GTTGCTGTACCCGGACAACCGCTCGCTGTTGGTGTGATAACATAAGTAACCGTTCCCTGTGTTGTTCCTGTGGTAGAGATTGTCTGTACCGGAATCGTACTGGTCCCGCTGGCGGTAAAACCAGAAACTCCTGCTGTAGCTGTAGCCGTCCATGCAAAGGTAGTCCCTGCAACTCCAGAGGTAAGGGTAACTAAAGCAGAACTACCGCCTGAACAAATCGTTTGGGTTAATGGTGAATTGGTAACCGTTGGTATTGGATTTACCGTTACAGTAAAATTATTCTTAAAACTCACACAATTACTACCATTTTTTACTGTAAGTATCCCTGTATAGGTTCCTGCAGGAACATTCGCAGGAATAGCTATTGTATTTAGTGTTCCTCCTGTAGCTACAAAAGCAAAAGATGTGTCTGTTTGATTTACTAATCCTGCTGTAACAGCAGCTGTATCCCAAACTATACTATATTTAGTAGGCGTACCAGCTGTTGCGGTATATGCAAGAGATGCATTTTGACTAGCTGCACTAAAACAAACTGCCGTTGCACTTGCTGCAGCAGCAATTGAAACTGTATTTGTTGCAATCGTAGACAGACAAGTTGTATTACCACAAGCATTTTTATACCTAACATAATAAGTTGTGTTACCAACGGTTGGGCTAACTACCAGAGTAGCAGGTATACTATTCGATGTTCCTACAACGGTACCTCCACATGAACCTGTAGAGAACTCGACATAACCTCCCAGCCCGCCTAATGACCCTCCACTAACCGATAGCGTGGTTGTACCTGCACAAGAAGTGGCAGAAGTAAAGGATGTAGGTACAGTAGGTGGTCCTGTTACCACTTGCACAATTACAATTGTAGCATCTGAGTAAATACCCGAAGTTACTGTTCTTCTATACCATGTAGTTTGTGATGTACCCGCTGAAACTGTATAGTCTTTAGCATTATTTGTTCCTGATGCAGCAGCATAACCAGTACTATGCCCTGTCGTGCTTTTTTCCCACAAATAGGTATAAGTACCGTTTCCACCTGTTGGTTGTGACCCGTTTATAACAAAAGACGAAACTCCGCTTGTAGTACAAAAAGGTTCTGCATAAGTAGCTACTACGTTATACGATTTTACTATACCATAACAAGGGTCGCCAAAAGTGGCATTAAAAGACCCAGAGGCTGGAATAGTTGCTATATTTTGACCTAGTAAACCTGTAGTTACAGTTCTGCTATTAAACGCATGACAACTTCCTATTGTAAAATTTGGAGAAGTTCCTCCCGGGCTGCCATAACTCGCAAATTTAACATTGATAAAAGCAGAACCTGCCGGAGCAGAAAGAGTTAATGATCCTGGTAGTGTATTTGTAGGCGGATTTGAATATTCACCTTGAGTACCCGCTACCTGACCAGTAACACCACTAGTATAAGAAGCATAATTATTATCAATAGCAGGATAAGGAGCCGAGGAAACATTGATTCTTCCAGTGCCTGTAAAATAATCATTTGTTGTATTAGTTGCGCCCGATGTTGTAGACCCCCAAGAGCTTAAAAGTGGTCCGGCTCCTCCCAAAACAAGCGTTCCTGCAGTATGAGTAAATCCGCCCAAATTAGCCAAAACACCTGATATCATAGACCAATTACCACTTACTGTAGTAATCGCCCCAAAAGTTTTGGTGCCAGAACCCGAGAGAATTAAATTGTTGTAAGTATATGCTCCTACAGTTTGAGTACCAGAATTGTTATAATTAACGGTACCGGTTGATGGTGTTAATCCACCTCCACTCATAGTCCCACCAATATTTAATGTTCCAGCTCCTGAAAAAGCTATCTGATTTCTAGCTGTACTGCCACTCATTGTTATATTACCACTAATATTTACAACTCCGGTAGACAGAGATAATATGCAATCTAAATTATCATTACCGGAATCATTCATAGTTACTGAAGCAGCTGTTAAACTACCCGCTCCCACAGCTATCGTTGTATTTATTGTTCCAGCCGTTGGTGCTGTCATTGTTATTGCCCCACTTACAACCAGAGTCCCTGGAGAAGTAATTGTCAAAGTATTTGTACTGCCTCCTAAAATATTATTTATGCTAAGAGTTTTACAAACTGCTCCGGCTACCGAAATAGTTGGTTTATTAATAACATTGGGTATTACAACATCATGTGCAGTTGTTGGCACAAGATTCAAAGACCAGTTTGTTGTAGTCTCCCAAGCAGTACTCGTAGTACCAGTCCATGTATTTGTCTGACCATACCCATTCACAAGTCCAAGGGCAATAAATAAAAATGTATAAAGTAATCGTTTCTTATTGGGCAAAAATTTAAAAAACGTAGAAAGAACGAACAAAAATAATTTTTGAATCATGTAGGTTAGTGGTATTTATATTTTTAAATTTATTTTTGGGGCATTTTTGGGGCATTTTTTTGAAATAATGATACAAATATCTATAACATTAGAAATTAAAACATTAACTCAAAAACGACATATAATAAACAAAAGTAACTGTTCTGCAATTTGTTTTTATACAAATTCGACTAAATACATATTTATTCGATGTACTTCCTGTTTTTTACAATTTAAAATTTTTATGAAATTAAATTCT
>NZ_AKJZ01000094.1 GCF_000282055.1 Flavobacterium sp. CF136 | reverse complement strand
AGCGGAGTCGAAGCCCTTTGCATGTAAAAAGCCTTCGATTAAGTTTATCCTGAGCGAAGCCGAATGGACTCAGGATAACAATGCTTTCTTGAAGTATAAAGATGTTAAATTCAAATTTATAGTTTTGGATTTATTTGTTTTATATCAAATAAGAGTTTTAATTACACCCTATTGGTTAAGATATAAATATTTCACAAATATTTATTATAAAAACGGCAACCAAATCCCATAAAAATCCGTAACTTTAAGTGTATAGAATTGGTTACTGCATTTCACGGAGTACGCCATTCGATTTTTCCTTACTTAAGTTCAGTTTTTCTTTCTGCTTAAATAAAAAACCGGATGACATAATTGTTTAATTGCTGACGATTATGAAAACAACTACTTTATTTATTTTATTATTTTCTGCTTACACTATGTTTCCTCAGGAAAAATTTACTACTGCCAACGGAGTAATAAATTTTGAAGCATCTGTGCCATTTTTTGAAGAAATCACAGCAGTCAATAGATCGGTTGCGATTGTTTTAGAACCCAAAACAAGTACATTTTTATGTACTGCTATCATCAAAGATTTTCGATTTAAACTGGATCTGATGAAAGAACATTTTAATGAAAATTATCTGGAAAGCCATCGATATCCTAAAGCTGTTTTTAAAGGTAAAATTACAAAATTCGATTTGAAGGACATTGATGAAATTGAAAAGGAATTTCTAATAAAAGGAAAATTGACAATACATGGAAAGTCCAAAGAGATTGTGGTGAAGGCTTTATTAAAAAAAGTGCATGATGGAATACAAATCACTTCTGATTTTCCAATTTCCATAACTGATTTTGATATTGAAATTCCAAACAGGGTAGCCTTGAAAATTTCAAAAACGGTTAATACAGAATTAAGCGGAATCGTAGGAAACGATGAATTAGTTCTTGTGACTTTAAAATAAAGATTAAATTTTCAGGATAAACAATCTGAAAGAGCCGCTTCTAAATTTTTGAATCGGAATTTAAAACCTCTTTGTTTAATTTTTTCAGATGATACCCTTTGTCCATTTAAAACAACCTGACTCATTTCGCCTAAAAACAACCTGAGAACAAAAGCAGGGATTTTGGGCAGCCAGATAGTATACCCATATAAATTTGCAAGTGTTTTGGATAATGTCTCATTCGAGGTATTGTCTAAAACAGTTGCATTATAGATGCCATTTATTTGTTCATCCTGAATTGCTTTTAAATAGATGTTGCATAAATCTTCAATATGTATCCATGGGAGATATTGTTTTCCGGTTCCTAAAATGGTACCAAAACCTGCTTTAAAACCCGGGCTTAATTTTTTTAGAAAACCATCTTTTCTCCCCAAAACAATTCCTGTTCTTATTTTTACGGTCCGAATACCGAGCGATGTAATTTTATCAGATGCAGCTTCCCATTTTTGGCAGGTAATGCCCAGGAAATCATTTTCAGCAGGAGATTCTTCCGTACAAATTTCTTCGTTGGTGACAGCTCCATAAATTCCCACTGCCGAAGCTGATATAAAAGCATCTAAAAGCTTATTGTTTTTTTTCAAAACAGCATAAATCAGGTCAATTGGTTGTATTCGGCTTTCCAAAAGTGCTTTTTTACGTTTTGTGGTCCAACTTTTCTCAACAATACCTTCACCGGCCAGATGAACGATATAGTCTGCTTTTAAGACAGCCTCCTCGTCAATATAATTATGTTCCAAGTCCCATTTGTAAAAAGTAATCAAATCAGTGTTTTTTCTATCGGAACGGCTTAATACAGATACTGAAAAACCATTATCAATTAAAACCTTAGTTAAATAGCTGCCAATAAATCCTGATCCTCCTGTAAGTAAAACATTTTTAGCCATGATAGTTTATAATATATTTAACAGCTCATCTTGTTCAAGTATAAGTAAAGATACTTAAACATTGCTTACCTTTAAAGCAAATTCTAAACTTAAAAGAAATGACAGCTAAAAAGAAGATACTCAGTAAAGAAGATATCGTTTCAATATATATGAATCAGGTTTTAGAGAAAGGGGAAAAGCCAAAATCAGTCTATCATTTTGCAAAAGAAAATGATTTTACTGAGGCTGAATTTTATACCTTTTTTGGAACGCTCGAAGGTCTGGAAAAAGAAATATTCAAGCTCTTTTTTACGAACACGATTGATTTATTGCACAAAAATACAGATTACCGGGAATACAATATGAAAAATAAGATGTTGAGTTTTTATTTCACATTCTTCGAAGTTTTAACTGCCAACAGAAGTTATGTTTTACAATCACTTAAACTCAACAGAAACCCTCTTAAGAATTTAGTACAGCTTACGTTGCTCAGAGATAGTTTTAAAGAATATGTTTCTGAAATCCTGACCGATGATTACAGAATTGAGCAGGAAAAACTTCAAAAATTCCAGGAAAAAGGCATACAGGAGTCAGCCTGGCTGCAATTAATGTTAACCATAAAATTCTGGATGGATGATGCTTCGGCTGCTTTTGAAAAAACAGATATTTTTATCGAAAAATCAGTTAATGCTTCATTCGAATTAATGAATGTGGCACCAATGAATCATCTTATAGATTTAGGAAAGTTTCTTTTTAAAGAAAAGATATACAGCAAATAATGAAAACAATTGATTATATACCAACGTCAAAAATAGAAAGAGCCGGTAAATTGGTTCAAACCGGTGCAAAAATAGGGGTAAACTACATTAAGCATTATGCCGAAAAAATGGTGAATTCTGATTTGACCCGTGATAAATTAAACGAAAATAATGCCGAAGACATTTATGACGGACTAAAAAGTCTAAAAGGAAGCGCCCTTAAAGTGGCACAAATGCTCAGTATGGACAAGAATTTTCTGCCTCAGGCCTATGTTGAAAAATTCTCATTATCTCAATTTTCTGTTCCGCCGCTGTCTGCACCTTTGGTTTTAAAAACATTCAAAACCAATTTTGGCAAAACACCTTATGAAATTTTCGACGAATTCAACGCCAATTCGGTAAATGCAGCAAGTATTGGTCAGGTACATTTGGCGGTGAAAAACAACAAAAAATTGGCCGTTAAAATTCAGTATCCCGGAGTTGCAAACAGTATTTCTTCAGATTTGACCTTGGTAAAACCAATCGCAATCAGAATGTTTAATCTCCAGGGAAAAGATTCTGATAAATATTTCAAGGAAGTCGAAGATAAACTCATCGAGGAAACCAATTATTTATTGGAATTACTACAAAGCCAGGAAGTTGTTGAAGCCTGCAGTAAAATCGAAAACATACTTTTTCCGAATTATTATCCTGAGTTTTCGTCAGAGAAAATTATCACAATGGATTGGATGACCGGAATTCATCTTTCTGAGTTTACGGCTAAAAATACAGATCAGGAAGTTGGCGATAAAATTGGCCAGGCACTTTGGGACTTTTATATGTATCAAATTCATGTTCTGCGAAAAGTACACGCAGATCCACATCCGGGAAATTTTTTGGTAGACGACCAAAACCGCTTAATTGCACTTGATTTTGGATGTATGAAACAAATTCCGGAAGAATTTTATACGCCTTATTTCGAATTAATCAATAAAAATGTGATTACGGATCAGGCGCTTTTCAATCAGAAATTATTCGAATTAGAGATTCTTCGCAAAGATGATTCGCCTTCAGAAATCGAATATTTTACCGAAATGTTTCATGACTTATTATCGCTTTTTACGAAACCTTTCCAAAATGACACTTTCGATTTTGCCGATGAAACTTTCTTCGACAGCATCGCTAAATTAGGAGAACGATTCTCAAATGATACCAATCTCAAAAAAATGAATGGAAATCGTGGTTCTAAGCATTTTATTTACATGAACCGAACTTTCTTTGGTCTGTATAATTTAATGTTTGATCTGAAAGCAAAAATTGCAGTAACCAATTATCTTAAGTATTAGAAGCTCTTTCCAGCTGTCCACTGTATCTTTTGTGGCGAACACCGCCACAAAAGGATGCCGTTCCCATCTGGGCTGGGGCAGTCGTTTTTTATAGAACCTTGGTATTGT
>NZ_AKJZ01000093.1 GCF_000282055.1 Flavobacterium sp. CF136 | reverse complement strand
ATTTGGCTTAATGCAAAAATTGGTTTGTATTTAGACGATTTGGCAAATCCGAAGAATGGGCTTAATTTAGTCCCAAACCCGCTGTAGTACCAGAACGTTATAAGCAATTTTCAGTACATCTAAATTTATGAAAAACTTCTTTTTAATTTTAATTTCATTGATAATCCTATCTTGTAAAGACACAAATTCTTCTAGAGTGCAAGAAGAAAAATCACATATGAAATTACATGAAGAAATGGATAAAGTTGGCAAAGAATTAGGAAAATTCAATAAGCAGCTGGTGAAACTATATTCTTTTTCAGAAAAAAAACCTGAAAAAGCAATTCTGAGTGCGGATAGTTTGTTACTTGTTAATAAACAGGAAAAGGATAAATATAAATCTCAAATAAAATCTAATGTTGCCAGAAGCCTACACCACTTTAAAGCTGAAATGCTTTACCAACTTGGTAAATACAGGGAATCAATAGCAGAATTAGAAACTGATGATTACAAATCAGGAGATATTGCTGCTGCTTATGCGGCAAATTATGTTAAGTTAGGAGAATACGACAAAGCAAAATCCTTTGTAGATAATATTGGAAATTATATTTCTGATTATTGTCGTGGAAATTATTATGAATGTATTGGTGAAAAGTCAGGGGCAATTAAAATATACAATTCAATCAAACAAGATAAAAGCATAAAACATTATGCTTATTATGAATTGGCTATAAATAGACTTGAAGACCTTCAAAAAAATAATCCTAAATTTCTTGATGAAATTTATTTTCCAACAGGAAATCCAAATTTTGAGATTTGTGATTCCGACAATGAAAACAGAACAAAAATTTTTGATTTGGTACAAAACCTGCCTGAAAGCAAAGGATGGACTGGTACTGCCATTTTAGATTACCCTCAGATAAATGATAAAGATTATTATTGGGTTAGAGTAACAACTAAAAATAATGAATATAATTATTACGTTTATCAAAATACTTTTGAAATAAAGTTTTTCAATCCTAAAAATAAAAATCTGATGACTTTGAACGAATGGAGAAGGTCAAAATAAAAACTGCTTATAACAGGCGTTTGGCAAGATTGGGGTTTTAGGTTGAATTTAAAGATGGTTTTGTGTTTGGAAAATTTGTGTTTAACCGAAAAATCCCGCATCTTTATACCCCAGCCTCACCAAGCGCCAGAACAGTACTGGTTCGTTATACAGAAATTGAACAATAACCTAAACAATTTTAAATGAAATTAATTCGATATTTTTTCCAGAAACGAATGGTTATAATTCTATTTCTGATTTTTATTTTAATTAACCTATTTACAAAAAACTACAAACATTACTGCATAAACAAAACTGTTGGATGGGCTTTTGATATTACTGAATTCAGTCTTTTAATTTTCTTATTTTCCTTTTATAGTTTTTTATTTGTCTATGGTATTTTCGCTTTGAGCAAAAAAGAAACAAATTTGACAATTTCGATTGGGCATGCGATAATCATTTCTGTTTCAGCAGCTTTATTAGACAACAACAATAATGGATTTCTTATGATTTTTAATTGCATATCAATCATTGTATTTTTGTTAAATATGTTTAAAAGCTTAAAAACACATAAGAAACTAAATAAACAAACTGTGCATAACAGCTAGTTATACAAAAATTACGCAGATAAAAACAATTAGAAAATAAGCATTTGTTTCTGATAAAATTTACAAAGCAGAAGTGTGAAAATTAGAATCTGAAAATCAAAAACCTAAAAATTTGCGATTTAATTTTTATTTCAAAAAATAACCAGCGAGTAACCGCCGCTTGACAAGGTTGGTTTTTTATTGGAATTATCGTTTTAAATCATATATATTCGTAAAGCAGAAAATACTCTGCTCCTATTTCTCCAACCTCGCCAAACGACAGAACATTATGTGTCAACTTATTAGAGCCAAGAAAAAAAAACTATAATTACAAGTACAGCAAAATTCAAAAGAATAACACATAAAATATGAGCGAAAAATTTACTTTAACTGGTGGAGCAAGAATTGGAATGGCGAATGCAAGTTATCCTTTTGCTGATTTGTATGTTGACAAAGAAATATTAAAAATAAATGCCTCGATTGTTGGTAATTTAATATTTCAACCAAAAGACATAATTTCAATTGAAACTTATACTCTTATTCCGTTAATTGGACAAGGAATAAAAATTAATCACAGAATAGAAAATTATAATCCGAAAGTTATATTTTGGACATTTAAAGACCCAAATTCTGTAATTAGCGAAATTAAAAAAACTGGATTTTTGCAAAACTTAAATAGCGAAATAGGTTCAAACGATTTGGAAATTATAAAAAAACAAAACCAAGGTGGATTTCCGTTAAAAAAATCAGTTGCCATTTTTTTTATTATTGCTTGGAACTTACTTTTCCTTTCTGATATTATTCCATTTTTTCTAAAAGGCGAAACTGAAGGTTCACCAATTGGAATTGGAATGAATTTAGCAATCGGATTAATATTTGTAAGTTCAATTTTAGCAATTGTTTCTGAAAAGTTCCAAAAAATAATCCTAAAAGAAAATAGAAATTTTGACGACATAAAAAAGTTTGCTTATTTCATTGCTTTAGTCAGCGGAATAATGTTTATAGCTTTTACTATTGGAAATTTGAATAAATAAAAAGCCGAACGCATAACAGCTACAACCGATTTGGGTAATTGGCTTAATGGAAAATTGGTTTTGTATTTGGGATGATTTGGCAAATCCGAAGAATAGGCTTAATTTAGTATCAAACCTCTTATGGGAATGTTAGTGGTAATAGTAAACAACACTTATATTAAAAGAGATGAAAACAGACAAAACAAGCCGAACAGCTCAGTATATGGCTTTATTCAGAGCATTGGAAACAGAACGTGATGCAAACGATAAATTATTTTCTGATCATTATGCCATACACTTTCTTGAAGCCAAATTGAGATTTGCAGCCCGAATGTCTAAGTATTCAATTATCAGAAAATATATTTGTAATACAATTCAAAAGAAAATCCCGGGAGCATTGTCCTCAGGAATAGCCCGGACAAAATATATTGACGATTTACTACAATCAACAGTCGCAAATGGGGTAACGCAAGTAATAATTCTAGGAGCAGGTTTTGACACAAGAGCGTTACGTCTTGATTTTTTAGAGTCAATACCAGTAATAGAAATTGACCATCCTAACACATCCAATTTTAAAACCGAAACTTATAAAAGCCGTATTGGCAACCTTTCAAAAAATATTGAGTTTTATCAAATTGACTTTAATAAACAAAGCCTTGAAGAATTGGCTGCACAACATAATTTTGATTTTACAAAACCTACTACAGTTATTTGGGAAGGTGTCACAAATTATCTCACAGAAGATGCCATAAAAAATACTTTTAGTTTTATTGCAAAATTTACAACAAACAGTTATGTTATTTTTACTTATGTTCACAAAAAAATTCTTGAAAATCCATGTTCATTTTTAGGAGGGGAAAAACTTTTGGAGAACCTTGACAAACTTGAAGAAAAATGGACTTTTGGGTTTCGGCCAGAAGAACTGTCAAATTATTTAAAGCAATTTGGCATATTGCTTCTTGAAGATATGGGCGCAACTGAATATCGTGCTAAATACTTACCAAACCGAGCTGAAAATGGATATGAGTTTTATAGAGCAGCAATGGCAATAAAGCAATAATTACTACAGCTAACAGTCGTTTTATGGCGATTTTAGGTTTAATTTGAAATTGGTTTTGTATT
>NZ_AKJZ01000092.1 GCF_000282055.1 Flavobacterium sp. CF136 | reverse complement strand
TGTTTGCTCTAGCCCTGATGGGAGCGGCATCCTTTTTTTGGCTTTTTTAGCCAGAAAAAGATACAGCGGACAGCAGGAATAGCTCCTGAAAATATAATAAAGATTCCTTAAAATCACCTGCCTTTTATGCTTAAGTCTAGTAATATTTGAGCGGTTTCGGAATCTGAATCTGCCGAAAATCCTGCTACATACACTCCTTTTTTGCCTGAACTGGATTTAATTCCGTATACAACTGCCTCATCGCCCGGGTCTGACTCCCCTTCGTATCGATACACATGTACAATTTCAAATTTTTCAGGATTTTTTTTAATTGCTGTCGAGTTTAAATTAAAGTCACAGGTAAATCCTTTTTCATTCAATTGATCTAAAGCTTTTGAAACAGTTGCGTAGTGATACATTCTTGTCATGATAATTGAATTTTAAAATTATGGATTTTAAAGATAACCAATTTAAAATTAAAATGTTATGTGTTTGGGTTGAAAATCTAAATTTTAAAATCAGGATTCTTCGGTTATAAATTGTTACTTTTGCGCCGCAGACCGCCTTATCGTCGTCCTGATTTATTGGGAGGGAGGAAAGTCCGGACACCACAGAGAAGCATAGCGGGTAACACCCGTCGGCGTTAGAAATGGCGCAAGGACAAGTGCAACAGAAAGTATGTACAGGTAATGCTGTAGTGAAACCAGGTAAACTCTATGCGGTGAAATACCAAGTATATCAGCATTTAAGGGCTTCTCGTTCGTTGCTGAAGGGTAGGTAGCTTGAGTCATGCAGTAATGCATGATCTAGATAAATGATAAGGCTCTGATTTGATCAGAGACAGAATCCGGCTTACAGGTCTGCATTTTTTATATATTTGTGAAAATCTCTAACTTAACTTCATGAATATACCTACCCCAAATTCTTCTAAAAAACCTCAAAAAAGTATTTTTCATACCGTGATTACCAATCTTACTTTTTGGGTATTGATTGCGATTATTGCCGGTATTTTGCTCGGGCATTTTTCTCCTGAAAACGGAATGAAAATGGAAATACTGGGAGATAAATTTATTAAGCTTATCAAACTATTTATAGGTCCGATTATATTTTTGACGATTGTTTTAGGGATTTCCGGAATGGGAAACCTAAAGAAAGTTGGTCGAATCGGCGTAAAAGCTTTGGGGTATTTTGAAGTGGTTTCGACAGTAGCGCTGGCTATTGGAGTGGGAGTTGCGTATTTTTTTCAACCCGGAAAAATTGATAAATCAGGGCTGGCTTTGGGAGATGCCAGTCAATATACAAAAGGTGCTGCGGAACACTTTTCGTGGCTGAAGTTCTTCTTGTCGAATTTTACTTTGCAGGTTTTATTGGCCGCTATTGTTTGCGGTATTTTATTGAATTTTTATAAGAAGCGGGAGCAGACGATTTTAGTTTTGGAACGTTTTTCGAAAGTAGTTTTCCTCGGATTGAAATATGTAATGTATCTCGCACCATTAGGTGCTTTTGGAGGAATGGCCTATACAATTGGGAAGTTCGGATTGGAGACTTTGATTCCGCTTGGGAAGTTGATGTTATGTGTTTATCTGACAATGGCTTTATTTGTGTTTTTAATTCTCGGAAGTATTCTGAGGTACTATAAAATCAATATTCTTTCGATTTTAAAATACATAAAAGAAGAACTTTTATTGGTTCTCGGAACGTCATCTTCTGAAGCAGCGCTGCCGAGTATTATGGTAAAACTGGAGCAAATGGGCTGCAGTAAATCAGTTGTGGGTTTGGTGATTCCGACAGGTTATTCTTTTAATCTTGATGGGACTTCAATTTATTTGTCTATGTCGGTTATATTTCTTGCGCAGTTGTATGATGTGCATTTAAGTTTCTTCGAAATCCTGAGCGTTATCGGAATTTTGATGATTACTTCTAAAGGAGCAGCGGGTGTGACCGGAAGCGGATTTATTGTTCTGGCTTCGACGTTGACGGCACTACATAAAATTCCGGTTGAAGGTTTGGCTTTTTTATTGGGAGTTGATAAATTTATGAGTGAAGCACGCGCAATAACTAATTTGATTGGAAATACGGTGGCGACGATTGTGATTTCTAAAACAGAGCATGATTTTACAGAGTTGAATTTAGAACCTGTTTTGGAGGAGTGATAACTTTGTGCTTAATTGAACACGGATTGAACTGATTCGCTAAAGCGAAGACGCAGATTAAAACGGATTTTTCTTGTCTTTGTCATTTCTGTAAAGG
>NZ_AKJZ01000091.1 GCF_000282055.1 Flavobacterium sp. CF136 | reverse complement strand
TTTAATGGGAGAACCTACGTTTGTGAAATTAATTTCACAAACGAATTAGTGGCAATTTGTTAAATTCGTGTTGTTTTTTATACTTGTGTCCAGATGGTAGGTTTTTAATCCGCGCCTTCGCGAAAGCAAATCCGTATCAGCGGACTATGATAAAAATAAAAAAACGCTGCAAAACCTAAGTACTGCAGCGTAATCTCAAAAATAAATAATTAACGGGTATTATCTCCAGCCTCCGCCCAATGCGCGATATAGTTCGGTATTGGCAGAAAGCTGCTCTCTTTTTATATTTGCCAGTTCCAGTTCACTTTGCAATAAATTTGCCTGAGCAGTGATCACTTCAAGGTACTCTGCCATTCCGTTTTTGAATAGCAAATTGGCATTTTTAATACCTAGTTGCAACGTTTTTACACGCTCTTGCAGAAAAGATTCCTGTTGTTCTAATTTCTCCACTTTTACCAAAGCATCAGACACCTCACTAACAGCTACTAAAACGGCTTGCCTGAAACTAAAAACCGCTTTTTCTCTTTCGGCTTTTGCAATATTATATTGTGTTCTTACTCTTTTATTGTTCAGTAAAGGCTGTGTTAAACCTCCGGCAACAGTTCCGAATAATGAAGCAGGAATGTTGAACCAATTGCTGGTTTCGAATGAATTGACTCCGCCCTGAGCAGTAATTCTAAGGGCAGGATACAAATCTGCTTTTGTGATTCCAACATTTGCATTTGCGGCTTTTAGGGCCAATTCGGCACTTTTTACATCTGGTCTTCTGCTTACTAATGAAGACGGAATTCCGATTGACGTATTATTTTTTACTTCAATGGCACTCAAACGAATTGTTCTTTCTTTTGAATTTGGGAATGATCCTGTCAACACACTCAAAGCATTTTCCTGAATCGCAATATTTTGCTCCAATAAGGGAACCAATTGTGCAGCAGTTAACTTTTGTGCTTCCGATTGCTGAATGGCTAATGAAGTAACTTGCCCGGCATCATACTTTAATTTGATGATATTTGTTGTACTGTCATTTAATTGCACATTTTTCCTGGCAATCTCTAATTGTGCGTCCAGCATCAAAAGGTTGTAATATCCTTTTGAAACATTGGCTACAATATTGGTCTGCAAAGCTTTTTTAACTTCCTCTGATTGAAGGTAAGTGGCATACGCCCCTTTTTTCTGACTGCGGATTTTACCCCAGATATCAGCTTCCCACGAAAGTGAAACTCCTGCCGAATAATCGTCAATGTGTTTTTGACCTAAGGCCTGATTCAGGTTCATTCCCGTAAAACTATTGTCAGACGGATTATTGGTACTTGCATTCACAAACAAATTAGCCTGAGGAACATTTCCCCATTTCGATTGTGTGAATCTGTATTGTGCAATTTCGATGTTTTTAGTCGCGATTTGCAAATCGTTATTTCTGGCGACCGCGCTGTCTATTAACTGAATAATATCTTTTTCGGTAAAGAAGTTTTTCCACTCCAAATCGCCAATACTTGAAGTATCAGTTGAAACCGATGCATTCCTGAAATTCTCAGGAAATGCATCTTTTGGAGTTTCAATATCCTTGGAAACTTTACAGGATATTACGGTGATGATCAAAATGGTGATCATCACGATTTTGGTTATATTTTTTTTCATTAGTCTTTTTATTAAATTTCTTTACCCGTAGGGTGTAATTATTTTCAACACATAGAAACATAGTTTTTTGAAGATTTAAAAAAGGAGTTTCACTAATTTAAATGCACATAGCTTGTCTATGCGAAAGAAATGTATTTCTTTTTTTGTATTTTTTTTTGAAATAAATACTATGTTTCTATGTG
>NZ_AKJZ01000090.1 GCF_000282055.1 Flavobacterium sp. CF136 | reverse complement strand
CTTGCCATTCAGGAAGAGAACAACTACTACCCTTTTGGGTTAAAACAAACAGGATATAATAACGTAGTAGTTGCCTCGAATTATAAGTATAAGTATAACGGAAAAGAGCTTCAAGACGAGTTACAGCTTAATGTTTACGATATGGAGGCGAGAAATTATATGCCTGATATTGGAAGATGGGGTAACATAGATGAACTTGCCGAAAGTTTTCCACCTTTATCTCCCTATAATTTTGCGAATAACAATCCTGTTGTATTTTCAGATCCAAGCGGGCTAAGTCCTGAAGGTATAGATGGTTTTAGTAGTAATGATCCCGATAAAGGACCACATTATTTTACTTCAACGGTCGTAAATAGTCAGGGAAAAATAATTGATCATAAAGATGATGGAGATGACAATATTTATTTGAATAAAAGAGGCGGAGAAATTGTTGGTAAAGAGCGTGTAGGTGTAAAATATGTAAAAGATAAAAAGATAGTTCAAGATGACTTAACAGGTAATCATTTTCTATTTTCTGATGGTATTGGTAGAGTTGAAAAAATGAAACCTGTCAAGCCAACTTATGGTGTCGTTCTTGTAGTGCCAGCAGAGGCTGTATTAGCTGAAGGTCTTGAATTGCTGGTGGAGTTAGCTGAAGGAGCAACAATATTTGATAGTTTTGCACAAAGAGGCAATAACAATGGAAAATTACAAGATGATGAATTAGAGGCTATTCAAGCAAGGAAAGCTGCAGGAACTGCTTCTAGTTCTGATTTGCAAAAACTTAAAAAGCATGAAAAAAATACAGGAAATAGAAGTTCAAGACAAAGTAAAGATAAGAAGAGATGATAATAGATAAATTACTTAATATTAATAAAACATCATTTGAAGAGGCAGTTAAGCTGATAAATGAAATTTGTAATGCAAACATTAAACTTTCATTATCACAGATTAATTTTATCTTGAATATTGATGAAAAAGAACTTGTTAATATTTTTTTTGATGAATATAAATATTTTGACCAAGATGATTTTTTATTAATAGAAGATTTCACTAACAAGAATTTGGAAATAGAAAATAAAAATTACCTTTCAGATTTAATTTATTTTGCGACTGATTTTGGATTAAATATAAATTATGAAAAAATATTAAATCTTTTAATAGTCGAAGAAGAAGATTTAGAATGCCTGGTATTAGGATGTCTGGAATATATTGAGATGAATATTAAATTTTTATATATTGAGGAACTAGTAAAAAAATTAGACTATATACGAAATAATGTTTTATATCACCAAAACGAGCAATTACTAGCAAGTTTAATTTTGTTTAGAATAACTCATAAAATTAAATATTTGGATTTTATAACAGAATTAATAGAATATGATAAAAGTAATTTAGAGTTTTTAAAAAATAAACTTAAAGAAAAAATATATAACAATGATTATTTTGATTTGTCAGAGTTGAATAAAAAAATATTTAGGTAAGAGGTAAGCAACAGCCGAAGGCTATGTGGAGCCTTCGGGAAGTTCTTATACATATGTTTACCAATACAAAGATCATTTAGGAAATGTTCGTTTGAGTTATGACAAAACTCTTGCCATTCAGGAAGAGAACAACTACTATCCTTTTGGGTTAAAACAAACAGGATATAATAACGTAGTAGTTGCCTCGAATTATAAGTATAAGTACAATGGAAAAGAATTGCAGGACGAGCTGGGGCTTAATATTTATGATTATGGATGGCGTAATTATATGCCAGATATTGGACGTTGGGGATGTATTGATAATAAATCAGAAAAATTCATTTCTTTATCACCGTACCACTATGCAGGAAATAATCCTGTATTATATTTAGATATTGATGGTAATGAATTTACAGAAGATGCCTGGAAATGGGTTAATAGATTAATTTCGGATATAAATTCTAGACAAGCATCAAATAATAAAACAATAGAAGAAGCAAAACAAACTATTTCATCAGGTAAATTTGGTTGGTTTCAAAGTGAAAAATCACTGAACAATAAAATCGCACGCCTAAAAAATGAAAATACAGAACTAGAAACAACGAGAGGAGAAACGGCAATTTTAGCAGCTTCTTCGCAAGTTTACGATGTTGTTACCAATAGTGGAGGCACAGAAAGAGATGTATTAGGAAATTCTACAACTATTAATCAAACAACTTTTAATAGTAATAATAATAATAATAATAATAATAATAATAATAATAATAATAATAATAATAATAGGGTTCAGCTAACCACTTCTTCTGGTACAGATTTAGGTCTTTTTTCACACGAATTAAAGCATATGTATCAATTTGAAATGGGTGAAACTACATTGGGACTAACTAAAAATAATGGTGGTATTAATTTTTTAGGGAGTAATCTTTTATTTTATGATTTATCTGATGAAGTGCAAGCTTATCAAAGAGGAGCATTATTCGGGCAAAGGGAAAACATAAATTCACCAGCTGATGTTTTAACAAAAGGACTATATAATGATAAGATTCCATCGGGACCTCTTAATGCTGTTAATCATCCTAATGCAGCAGGAATAAAACAAAATCCTCAATCATTTGCTAATAAGTATAATGCTGCTTTTAGAATCGGAACTACAACATATAAACCACAATAAGTATGAAAAAAATAATTCTGTTAACTTGGTTCTTTATAATATTTACCTCTTGTAGTAAAAATATTTATGGAAAGTATAATACTAGTTATTCAAGAGATAAGAGTGCTTTTTTCCAAATAATTTTGAATTCTGATAATTCCGTTGAAAAAACTGAAATACATACAATAAGTAATTTTGCAAATGGTAAATTTATACTAAAGGACGAAAGGGTAATTTGCTATTTAGATTCATCAAAATTCGGATATCCTCCAGATACCTTAATATTTAAAATTAAAGGCAATAGACTTTATCCTATAAGGAAAGGTATTATTAGTAAAAAATTATACTTAAAAAAAGATAGTTCTTTATAACTGGTAGTATGTCTATGACAAATTATTATACAAGTTCAAGTATAATGGAAAAGAATTGCAGGACGAGCTGGGACTTAACATGTACGACTATGGAGCACGTAACTATGACCCTTCGTTAGGTCGCTGGATGAACATTGA
>NZ_AKJZ01000089.1 GCF_000282055.1 Flavobacterium sp. CF136 | reverse complement strand
TTCGTACAACTGATACCCGCATAAATTTGTTTTTTTTAATTATAATAACAAGTTAATCAATTTTGTTAACGAAAAAACTTAATTTTTTATTAAAACTTTTGTCAATATACATACACAGGCAAACAATGTTTGGCAATCTAATTAAAAGGATGATGAATCTAAATCATACAGGATTGTAAAGGATTAAAATAAGTACAAACTTCAACAGGCTATTTTTCACCTCCAACATCCCAAAAACAAAAGTGGCCGTCTCTCCTTTTGAGACGGCCACTTTTGTTTTTCATACGCTAAAAGATTCTTACAAGTATCCCTGCTTTGTCAGGTAGCGAGTGATCTGCTTCTCTGCTTCCTTAGGGCTAACAATTTTAATCTCGCTGACCTTGGTGTCCATGTTGGTAAACAAGTCTGATTTGCCTATTCCCTGACTCAGGGCTATTGAAGGAATCGTCAGAGTAGCAACTTGAATTTTTTTTGTTGCAGTGTCATTGACTTCCATAGCTTTGTCAACGTTTCGATAGAACGACATTACCCATTCAGAGGTCCAGAGTTTTCTCATCGACATCAAATAAACACCCCCCTGGTAAATTTCGGTTTCCTGAATGATTGATCCTTCCCGTGTCTTGTTCTCACTAATCGGTTTTACCTCAATGGCTGCAGTTGTATCTCTCTTAATGGGCACCATTTTCTTAAGGTAATCCGACTCCGTTTTTTCATAGAGTTGTGCCAGTACTATATCATGGTCATCAAATTTGCTGATATAGTCAGCTTCAGCTTTTGGATCAATAGTGTTGTTTACAATCAGGTCAGACCAGAAATGAAATAGTTCTGCAACAAGTTTGCCCTTATTGTATTCTGTTGTCGGCCGAACCAATGATTTGCCACTAGCCTTGAACTCAATTTTTACACCCGACAGTTTTTTGTACTCTGGGTTTCCTGTAGGATACTTCCATACTTTGATGGTGAATAAAGGATCATCATTGAGAGAACTTACCAATAGGTTGGTCTCCTTAAACAAACTTGATTCTCCCGTAAGTTTTGCATAAGCAACCTTATCTTTAAGGATAACATCTTTCTTTAGTGTGAACTCCTGAGCAGTTGCGGATACAACATAAGAGCATAGAGCAATTGCTAGCATGGACATTTTCATTTTTAACTTTCTCATATTTTTTTATTTATTACTGGTATTTAAACTCGTGTTCCTAGCGGTACAAAAATAAATAAAACGCATACATCCAATAGGATATTTTACATAATTTTAAACTGAATTATCAACAAGAGCTAAGTTGTCAAAGTACAAATAGCTTGTCTAAAAAATGAATATTTTTTTCCTCTTATAAAAGTCTTTCCTGGGAAGCGTCGAACCATTTTTGGTCTGTTCCAATAATATGTGTCGTTTCTTTATGTCTTAAATTTTGTAGTTATTTCATTTGCAATGCAAACTATCAAAAGAGAAGGTAGTACCAAAGAACATGGACAAACGAGAGTCAGTTTTTTTGTAGTTCGACAGAATTGCTCTT
>NZ_AKJZ01000088.1 GCF_000282055.1 Flavobacterium sp. CF136 | reverse complement strand
CTCGAACCCGCGACCCCATGCGTGACAGGCATGTATTCTAACCAACTGAACTACCAAACCTCTGCGTTATTGCGGTTGCAAAGATAGTACAGAATTTCGTTTCTGCAAGTGTTTTGGCAAAAAAAATGAATAATTATTTTAAATATTTAGCCAAAGTTTTGTTTTTCAACCAAATATGTAGTCAGTATTTTCTCAAAATTATCACCCACATTTACCGGAACGTACTTAATTTGGTTCTTTGCACAGGTTAAAGCCAGTTTTTTAAAGTACTCTCCTGCCCTTTTTTCATATTCTGTTTTTACATTATCTGCAAAAATTGACACTTCTTCACCTGTTTCCAGATCAATAAACTTCCTTGGCGTATTATCGAAATCAAATTTCAGCTCTGTGTCATTATCAACTACGTGAAACAAAACCACTTTATGTTTGTTGTGTTTTAAATGCTGCAAGGCGTTAAAAAGCTTTTCATCATCTTCTGACTGAAACATATCCGTAAACAAAATAATCATCGAACGACGGTGCATTTTTTCCGCAATTTGATGCAGGTATGTAATGGTATCCGTGCTTTTTTTGACTTTTGGCTGTTCTAATAACTGCTCCAGCTTGTTCAATAACATTCTGTGATGACGATCACTTCCTTTTTCTGGAGCGTAATATTCGTAACTGTCCGAAAACACGCTTAAACCAACTGCATCACGCTGTTTCTTTAAAATATTCATCAACACTGCCGACGCCAAAACCGCAAAACCAATCTTTTTTTCATAAAAAGGCTGATTCGATTTTAGTTCGGGATAATGCATCGACGACGAATTATCAACAATAAGATGACAGCGTAAATTGGTTTCTTCCTCAAAACGTTTGGTGTATAAACGATCGGTTTTGGCGAATAATTTCCAATCGATATGTTTGGTGCTTTCTCCGGCATTATAAACTTTATGCTCGGCAAATTCAGCCGAAAATCCATGAAACGGACTTTTATGCATTCCGGATATAAAACCTTCTACAACCTGATTCGCCAGCATTTCGAGATGCTGAAAACTGGAGACTTTCTCTATTTCCGATTCAATTTTCATTCGGTTTCTTTTTTAATATTTTGAGCGCGGTACAAACCATCTGTTGCCTGCAATAATTTTCGTTTTAATATCGGACTAAAATTAGGGTTTTCTTTTAAGAATCGCTGTACTTCATCAAAAGCATATTGAGACGAATATTTTCCAATCGTATTGCTCAGCCAGTCTTTCGGAAAGAAAATATCTCCCGTACGCTGAATTTCCTCCGTCAAATCTAATGAAAATCTAATATACTTTTGAGCACTTTCCTGACGCAACGGATGATGAATATTCGCCAAACCAACAGAAACCCACGATTCTTTTTCCCTGTTTTTATCGTCCTTCAATGATTCCATAAAAGAATTCCGAACCGACTCATCTTTTGATAACGATGGCAATAAAAACTCAAATCGTTTTTGTTTGTCCGGATTCGTGATTGTCGTTCTGGTTTTTTCTAAAATTTCATCCGCCTTTTCATGCTTAAATATAGCCAGGTTCATAGCGATATTGGTGTAATCATCTTCGTTTAATTTTAAATTCGGGATCACAACTTCTTTATTCCAAATCTGATATAATTTATTTTTTGCCAAATCTGAATGCGCAATTGAACTGAACAAATTAAATAAGGTCTTTTTAATATTAGCTGTCAAATTGGTTTGTAAACGTACGTACAGAATATCCTCCAATTGTTTTTGCACTTTGATTTGCTGTTTTTCCGTTAAAAATCTCCAATAAATAGCACTCAAATTATTAGAAACAATTTTCAAAACCAATTCATTTTCTTCTAATTGAATCCCCTTAAAAAAACAATCAAAAGCTTTAATTGGAGAAACATTGCCAATCAACATATTCTCATAAAGATTACTGTACGAAGAAGCTCTTGCAACCTCATCTTTTAAGTTTGAAATGTAGTTTAAATTATTCCCGACAAGCGGAAAAACACCGTAACCAAAACCATTATAATTGTAAATAACACTAACTGGCTTTGGTTGCCCGATTAACTCTTTCAAACAGATATTTTTATCTTTTATATTGACATTTACCACCTTAACCGTATCAGGATAAATTAACCCAATCTGAAAAACCTGAGGCCAGACATTTTTTGATTTATCTTCTGCTTTTTGCCGAATTTCAAATTTCCTGATTCGGTTTTGAGCATCATATACAATCTTATCCGTAAAAATCGCTCTCCCGGATTGATTCACCCAAACCTTGCTCCATTTTTGCATATCGAGAGGGGTTTCTGCATCCAGAATTTCAACCAGATTATTCCAGTCGGCATTGTCGTTGGCGTATTTTTGAATGTACTTTTCAATTCCTTTCCGGAAAGCTTCCGCCCCCATCGAAGCTTCCAACTGACGCATCATTATTGGTGCTTTGTTGTAAATGATATTTCCGTAAAGCGAACCTGCATCTTTCAAATTGGCGAGGTTTTGCTTAATCGGATGCGTACCCAACGATCTGTCTTCCGCGTAAGCGTTGGCATAATGCGCACTAAAAAATTGCAAATTATGATTAACTTTCGGAAAAATCGGATTCATGATTTTATCAGCCATAAAATTCGCAAACACCTCTTTCATCCAGACATCATCAAACCATTTCATTGTAACCAAATCGCCAAACCACATATGCGAAGTTTCATGTGCAATGAGTTTCGCCCTGTCTAATTTCTCGCTGTCTGTCGCACTGTTATCCAAAAACAAAGTTGATTCACGATACTGAATCGCGCCCACATGTTCCATTCCGCCATACTGAAAAACCGGAATCGAAGCAAAATCCAGTTTCTGAAAAGGAAAAGGATAGTTAGTATATTTTTCTAAAAAGTCTAAAGATTGTTGGTGCAATTTGAAAATCGTATCGGTACTCGTTTGTAACTTTTCCGGATTGTTTTCGCGATACAACATCGTCATTTGTAAATTGCCCGGTTTCTGGGTCACACTTTTAAATTTTCCGGCGACAAAAGAAAACAAATACGTACTCATTTTATCTGATTCTCCAAAAGTGTAAGTGATAAAATCGCCTTTTTCGACTTTAGCTTTCACATCGGCACCAGCCAAAACCGACCAATCTTTGGGAACCGTAAGATTCAGTTTATAAGTGGCTTTAATATCAGGCTGATCAAAACACGGAAACAATGTACTGGCGCGATCCGGAACTAATAAAGTATATAGAAAATCGTCATTTCGGTTCAGCGATAAATCGCCTGCAATAAAAGAAACAGCCACTTTGTTTTGTCCTAAAATTAAAGCCGAAGGCGAAATAACAATATGACCTTTTTCCTGAACAATGGCAATGCTTTTTCCGTTTACCTCAATTGATTTTATATTTTGAGATTTCTCTTTAAAATCTAAATACAAAGGCTGACTCAAGTCGGATAAAGTCAAATCTAAAACTAAACTTGAATTGATTTCCTGATCTTTTTGTTTCGGAATTTCAAAAGACAATTCATAAGAAACATTGGTTATCTGATGTTTCCGAAAATGAGCTAATTGCTCTGAAACTCCATTCTCCAAAACAAGACTTTCTTTTAGTTTTGATTGAGAAAAACCAATTGCAGTGATGACAAATAAACAAAGAAAGCTGTAGAAAATTTTCATTTTTTAAAGGAATAAGATTCGTTAAAAATAAAAAATGTTTGCCACGAATTGCACTAATTTTTACTAATTATCATTTTGATACTGCTTAAAAAGTTTGCCACAGATTAAATGATTCTCGAAGATTAAAAAAATCATTT
>NZ_AKJZ01000087.1 GCF_000282055.1 Flavobacterium sp. CF136 | reverse complement strand
AAAATCTGCGTGACACAAAAAAAATAATATTTAAATCTGTCGTAAAACATTCTGTTAAACTCTTTTAAGTTAGTAATTCTTTGTCAAAGCCAAAAAACACTTTCTTTAATTGCTTCACTTGATCGCTATCGTTCGAGTCGTGGCAACTTCTTTTAATTCTGAAAACTATTTCAGTGTAACATCCAGATAAACAGAATGACGTCCATAGGTTTCATAAAATGGTTTGAAAACAACTCCGTCGATACTAAACTGCAATTTCTTAGGGTCTCCGGCTATCGATTTGCTTATATCTTTAACGTCTAAAGTTACTTTGCGCCAGTCTTTTCCCGGTTCAGATTCCTGAGCTGCCAACAAAATGGGTCCGTAAAATAAACTGGCTATATTTTGCTGATCCATCACGGGCTCTAAGTGAAATTGAAATGGCATACGCAACTCAATTACATCACCATCTTTCCATTTTTTGTTTAAAGTAAGATAGCTTCCCGGCTGTGCTTTTACTTTTTCGGACTTCCCATTTATTTTCACAAAAAATCCTTTGGTTGCCCAATGCGGTACACGTACTTTAAGATCAAATTTGCCATTGCCTTTAATCGTCAATTTGGTAAAATCTTCATTTGGAAAATCAGTCGTTTGTTTTACCGTTATATTTTTTTCTGTCCATTTTAATGTTGAAGGCACATAAAGATTTACATACAACGAATTATTATCAGCACTTTTAAAATAAATTGAATTCTGAAATTTCGTATTGCTCTCAATAGCCGTTCCGTTACAACAAGTGAAACCTGTCATGTGTGGATTGCCAAACTGTTTTACGGAACCCGGTCTCAATGGCACATGGTATGTATTTGCAGGACTATTTTCAGCTACGGAAGAAAGAATGTGATTGTAAAGACCACGTTCATAATAATCCATTAACTCTCCGCGCTGCTCATAAAGAAACAGATCTCCGGTTAATTTAAGCATGTTATAAGTAGCACAGGTTTCATTTTGTCCGCCAGATGAAAAACCGTTTTCATAAATTGTTGCCGGCTGGCTGATAAAACATTCCGCATTAGCAGGATTACGCGCTCCTGCAACTCCACCGATACTGTACATATAGTCATTTACGGTTTTGTACCAAAAATTATCGGCAACACGATAATAATCCGGAGTGTTAGAATCGCGGTACATTTCGAGCGCTCCCATAATTTGTGGAATATGCTGATTGGCATGCAATCCCCGGAATGTATCTACATTTTTAGCCAGTCCGTGCGAGTGGTTTGCATCGCCATAAAACACTTTAATATTGTCGAATAATTGTGCTACTTCTAAATAATGAGGATCTTTTGTGATTCTGTAAAGTCTCGCCATAGCTTCATTCATTCCGCCAAATTCTCCGGCGATATAGCGGTTCCACATACTAATAAGCGTCTCTGTTGGCAGCTTTTTCATGCGAGCGTAAACCCAATCACCCATACCTTTAGCAGTTTCAAGCGCTTTTTCGTTGCCGCTGACTTCGTAAACATCCATCAAACCGGCAAGAATTTTATGCAAAGTATAATAAGGTGCCCAAATTTGAGTCTTTTGTCCTCCATAGGTTGCACCATTTTCCAGCATAATAAATTGATCCGGTGGATAGGCACTTATAAATCCTTTTCCCCAATTCCAGTAATCCGTGCGAATACCTTCCGCACTCAAATCTGAATCATAATTTGTTTTTCCAGGACCAAAAGGAATTGCCGTCGGATCTGACACAAATTTACCTCCGGCTTCCTTTGGTTTTCCTGAAAGCTGTTCCAAATCGTACAATGTATTAACCATGTACTCCATTTTATCCTTAAAATTTGCCTGAAGCGTTTTATCATAACCCGTACTCGCATATGCCTGAGCAATTGCTGTCAGGTAATGACCTGTAGCATGTCCGCGTAATTTGGTTTCCTGAGTATCCCATACACCAAGCGGTTCAGCTTCTTTTGGCTGCTCTTGTCCAAAGGCATTACGAAACATATAAAGGAAAGAGTCCGGGTCTGTCGTGGCAAGGGTTGTCAGGAACTTATCGCGATTCTCCATAAATTTGGTGTGGTGTCCGTCAAGATTGTCATTTAATACAACTTGGTCTAATTTGAAAACTTCCAGTTTACGTTCCGGTGTAGCAGTTTCTTTAGCTTCTTTTACAATTATAATCGCTTTTGGTTTTAAATCTGTGCCCGAAACACTTCCGGTTACGGTGTATTGACCACTTTTAAGCACTTCACTATTATCTTTCGGCGAAGGCCAAATTACGCGAACCTCAGGTCCTTCAATTCCATCACGGTAAACACCTCTTACATAACTCGGTAATCGTGGAAGCGTTCCAACAACTGTTTCTACTTTAACATCCGATACACTGGTCAGAAACTGATTATAAAGCTGAGGAGTCGTTTTAGAAAACTTTGGTAAATCTGCTGCCTGCTCTTCTCCTGATTCCTCTTCTTCCTGACCTTCTTTCAAAGCATTGTTATAAATTCTGGTAACTTGTTTGTCGGTTAAAGGAACTCTGTAAATTCTGAAATCATGCAATTTGGCATTTAAATAGGTATTTTCATCTGTCAGCGATTTTCCTATGTAAAGCCTGTTTTTTTCACCTGAATTATAATCGAATAATTTTGCTAAGTCCAAGTCTACGTTCTTAGTCTCACCCACCAGTATACCATTCACATAAGTGCTGATCGATTTCGAGGGAATATTTATAATCATTGCTACATGATTCCATTTACCTGTTTCTAAAGCTGCTGATTTTGTTTTGTATTTTCCTCCTGTTTCTGTAATAACTTCCGTCTGAATTCCATCTTCTTTTTCTGTTCCAACTGGCGCAAAAAACAAATGCGATTTCGTGTTTTTTCCAAAATCAAAAAATCGCTGCCCTTTTTGTGCAGATCGCAAATAAATCCAACCTGTAATACTCAGTGATTCTTCTCCTGTCAAAGCATCGCCCGGAATTGCAACAAAAGCTTTACTGTCTGCTGGTAAAGAAAGTACGGTGCCAAATTGCTCGTCATTTACAAACTTGGCTTTGACATCCTGAATTTTACCGTGCAGATTATTTCGCGACCAGTCTTTTGCATCACCATCAAAAACATAACGCGCAATTAATCCTGTTTCGCCAATTCCGTCTAAAATCTGATCGCCGCTTTGTGCAAATATTGTCGTTGTGCTTAATCCCCAAAAACTTAATAGGACACAAATAAATAGCTTATATCTTTTCATAATTAAATTCTTTTTAAGAGTTTTCAATTGTAAACTTCCTCCCAAGATGGCGGTGTAACTCCTAATAAATGCTGTACAAAATAATCTTTTCGTTTGCGTTCTCCAAAATCACCTCCGGCAGAATGACCCAGTCCCGGAACGGTAACTAATTCGAAATTTTTATTGGCTTTAATCAATGCGTTTGCAAATTGCATAGTTGAGGCCGGATCAACATTATCATCTAATTCTCCCAAAATCAGCATCAAATCCCCTTTCAATTGGGCTGCATTGGCGGTATTCGAGCACGCTTCATATTCAGGTCCAATCGGGTATCCCATCCATTGTTCGTTCCACCACATTTTATCCATCCGGTTATCGTGACAACCGCAAGATGACACTGCAACATCATAAAAATCTGAATTAAAAACCAAAGCGGCAGCTGCATTCTGACCTCCCGCGGATACACCATGAATCCCAACTTTATCAATATTCATGTATGGATATTTGGCTGCAGCGGCTTTCATCCAAAGTTTTCTATCGGGGAAACCTCCGTCTTTTAAATTTTTCCAGCAGACATCATGAAAGGCTTTTGAACGATTTGAAGTACCCATTCCGTCAATCTGAACCACAATAAATCCTAATTCTGCCAAAGACGACATTGCCCAGTAATAAGGCTGGAAGTTTTTTGGAACAAATGAATCCTGCGGACCGGCATAAATATATTCAATAATTGGATATTTACGATTCGGATCAAAAGTAGTCGGACGCACAATAACTCCCCAGATATCTGTTTTGCCATCTCTGCCTTTCGCCGTAAAAACTTCCGGAGCCGTCCAGCCTGTTTTCTGTAATGCCGAAATATCAGCTTTTTGCATTTCTACAATTGTTTTTTGAGAATCAATACTTTTCAGAACTGTAATTGGCGCAGCATCTACCCGCGAATATTGGTCTACATAATAGTTGTAATCCGGCGAAAAAGTCACTTTATGATTTCCGTTTTCTGTCGTTAATCTTTTAAAGTTTTTTCCGTTAAAATCAATTCGGCAAAAATGCAGCAAATAAGGATCCTGATCATTGTCTAATCCGCTTGCCGTAAAATAGATTTGTTTTTTTTCTTCATCAACTTTAATTACTTCCCGAACTGGCCAGTTTCCTTTTGTAATCTGATTTTTTACTTTTCCTGTAATGGCATCATACAAATACAAATGATTCCATCCGTCACGTTCCGAAGCCCAAATTATTTCGTTGCTTTTTTTGAGATCGTATCGGTATCTTTTTCCGCTATATTCTACAAAAGTCGGACTGGTTTCTTCTATAATAACTTTTACTTTTCCGGTTGCTGCATTTACTTCTAAAACACGATAAACCTGATGTCCTCTTTGATTGTATTCAAAAGTAAAACTGCTGCTGTCGTCTTTCCATTCTATACCTGAAAGATCATATTGTTCCTGAAATAAATCTGTAGCAACAGGGATTTGTTTTTTGGAAGCCACAACAAACAACTGCGGACTTTTAAAAGGTAATTGATCACCGGGTTTCAAATAATCCCTGGTTTGCAATTTTGGCTGAAACTGATCTGACGGACTTGATTCTACAAAATAAATTTTATGCTCTTCGCCCGGTCTTACTTTATAGGCCATTATCTCACGGCTGTCCGGAGACCATTGCATATAGGATGAATAATAAAATCCTTTGGATCCGTCATAACTTAATTGTGTTTCTGCTTTTGTTTTTTTGTCTTTTATATACAGATTATAATTCTTTATAAAAGCCGTATGCAAAGAATCCGGAGAACCTACAGGTTTATTGCCGAGTTCATCAAAATTTCCTCCCCAATAATCCTCTTTTTTCAATGTTTTTTTATAACCTCCTTTGATTTTAGTTAATTCATATGTATTTAAATTACAGGATATTTTGAGTGTATCTGTGGTAAAAACTAATGTTGACAGCGTTTTATCAAATTCTAAATTATCAATCGGCAGCTCTTTAGAACTAACTTCTTTTCCTAAAATTTTTGACAGCGATTGTCCTAATTTATTATGGTCAAAAGCCTGCGATTGTTTTTGCTGTTTAGTGTCGACCAAAAGAAATTCTTTTCCTTTTGGAATGTTGTTACTATACCAAACATAATCATTCCCAATCCAATGAAATTCTTTAGGAGTATTCATTACCTTGTTCTTAAATAAAGAATCTACGGCATTTGCCTTCTTGTACTCTTTCAAAGTACCCTGGGCATAACCTGCTAAACACCACGAAAGTGTTAAAAATACACTTATTTTTATTACAGTTGTTTTCATAATTAAATATCAATAAAAATATATATAATTTTCTGATGTCTATGGGCAAATATTAACTCATACTAAGATTATATTACCCAACAGGAATAAAATGCAGGAAAAAATAGGTTATTAAATACTAATAAGCTGTCCCTATACAGATTTGCAAAAACACAGTTTTACATTCGCATATTTCGTAGAGGCGCACAGCAGTGCGTCTACGCAATGTTTATCGATATGCTGGGTGTAGACGCACTGCTGTGCGCCTCTACATTAACCACCAGATCAAATTGAATAGCAATTAATTGGTACTCTTTTCTTTTATCAAATAGTAAATCGGAATTCCCATTAACATTATCAAAACTCCCCATCCGCAGGTTGAAAATTTTGTAAATAATAAAGAAATACAAACAGCCGAAGCAATTATAATATACAGCAATGGTAAAAAAGGATATCCAAAAGCTTTGTAAGGACGTATTGCATCCGGCATTTTTTTACGAAGAATAATAATTCCGCAAATGGTCAGGATATAAAAGATAAGGACTATGATAATTACGAAGTCTAATAAATCTCCGTATTTGCCTGTAAGACATAATACAGAAGCCCAGATACATTGTGCCCAAAGTGCCCAGGCAGGAACACTTGCAGTATTAAGTCTGGCTGCTTTTTTAAAAAATAAACCATCATTTGCCATTGTATAATAAACTCTGGCTCCGGCCATAATCAATCCGTTATTGCAGGCAAAGGTCGAAATCATAATCATGAGCGCAATAATAAGTGTTCCGATATCTCCAAAAATATATTGGGAAGCCACTACCGCTACTCTATCTGATTTAGCTGTTGCGATTTCGTTTAACGGAATAACAGCTACATACATTAAGTTAGTCAGAACATAAATTATAGTAACGATAACTGTTCCTAAGAGCATACTTAAGCCAACATTGCGTTTAGGATTTTTAATTTCGCCTGCGATAAAAGTAACTCCTGTCCACGAATCACTGGAAAATAAGGCTCCAACCATAGCTGCTGAAATTCCGGAAATCAAGGCTGTTCCTCCAATTGGCAGCCAGGAACCTGATTCTGTATTAAAAGAATGAGGTGTCCATGCATCTGTCCAGTTGGCATCCCAGACAGAAGCTTTGGCTGCTAATGTAAACCCGAAAATGATTAACCCTGAAATAGACAATATTTTAATAATAGTCAGGATTGTTTGCAGAATTTTACTGTTTTTTACCCCACAGGTATTCAAATAGGTTAGAAAAATAATAGTCACTATAGAAACAATCTGCGCTACATTCAGTTTGAAGTTCCCTACCTGATAAATTATATTTTCATCGCTGACAGCCGGAACTAAATATGCTGCAAATTTTGAAAACGCCACTCCTACCGCAGCAATTGTTCCGGTCTGGATCACAGCAAAAAAACTCCAGCCGTACAAAAATGCTATTAGCTTATTATACGCTTCTTTTAGATAAACATACTGACCTCCGGCGTTAGGAAACATAGCGCTTAATTCTCCATAACTTACTGCGGCTATCATCGTAATTAATCCCGAAATCAGCCAAATTAAGATCAGCCAGCCTGTAGATCCTACTTGTCTCGCAATATCGGCACTGACAATAAATATTCCTGATCCGATCATCGAACCTACCACAAGCATGGTTCCGTCTAGAAGTCCGAGTTCTTTTTTAAATTCTTCCTGATTATTATCTTTCATTTTTTGGTTGGTTAATTTTGGTTATGATTTCAAAAATGTATTTAAAATTCTAAATATTAGTTTGTATTTAAAATTTCCTTTAAATAAAATAATCTAAAAACAGTAATAGCTTTATTAAAAAAAATCAGCTTCATTTTTTTTAATCAAAATGAAGCTGATTTTTATAGTTGAAACATTTGAGTGTCTACAGAAGTTCGCTTTCCGGAAATAATCTCCGAAACGATTTTACCTGTTGCCGGTGCCAGACTTAATCCCATCATTGCATGTCCTGTGACTAAAGTTAAATTTTTAATCTTTTTATCTCTCGCAATTATTGGCATTCCCGAAGGTGTACAAGGCCTGAATCCAAACCAGGTTTCTTGTTCTTTTGGCATCTCAATTTTTAAATCCGGATAAAAATCATTTATTGAATTCACAATTCCCTGAACTCTGTTCTGATTGATTTTGGTGTCATTGGTATGGGTAATTTCCATCGTCCCACCAAAACGTATATCATTATTCATAGGCGTTACCGCCACTTTTCCTTCACATAAAATAGTTGGAATCGAAGGTTTATGGTTTTGATCTTTTAGGGTGAAACTGTACCCTTTTCCCGGTAAAATTGAAATATTGATATTTAATTTTTCAGCAATTTCAGGACTCCATGAACCTGAAGCCAAAACAACCTCATCAGTTGTAAAACTGCCTTTATCTGTTATGATTTCAGTAATTGTATTGTTCTTCAAAACAAAATCATTTACAGTTGTTTGAGCATGAATTGTCACATTCAATCTGTTTAACCCTTCTTTAATAAATTGCATGAATTTTTGTGGATAAATATGAGCATCACTTTTATAATGAACTCCGCCAATTACATTTGTTGCAGTGCCTTTTTCTAATTTTGAAACTTCTTCTTTGGAAAGGAAATCGACTTCTAAACCTAATTCTTCAGCCAGCTTTCCTTCATGATGTATTTCTTCGGCAGTTTTATCTGTTTTGTAAAGCATCAAAAGTCCTTTTTCTTCATAGAAAAAAGAATTGTTTTCTTTGGCAAAATCCTGATACAGTTCCTTACTCAAAAGCGATAAATCACAAAGTGCCGGCATTGCTTTCTCCACATGTTTTAAATTGGCATGTTTATAAAATTGCAATCCCCATTTCATTAAATCTGTACTTAATCTGGGTTTCACATAAAACGGACTGTGACTGTCAAACATCCATTTTATTCCCTGGGCTATCATTCCCGGCTGTGCAAGCGGAATAATATGCGAAGGAACAATCATTCCTGCGTTTCCGTATGAGCAGCCATCTGTCATATCCGATTTATCAAAAACAACTACTTCATAACCTTCTTTGGCTAAATAATAGGCTGAACACAACCCTATTATTCCTCCGCCAATTATACTTATTTTTTTCATTAGCATTATAAATTTAAAAAATCATTAGCAGGAAGAACATATTCTGTAAACCACTATTTTTTATTATCAAATAGTTGGCATGATTCAAAAAAAAAATATTTTAACACACTTCGACTACGCTCAGTGCAGGCGAGATACATAGGTTTGACTTATAAAAAAGAATGCAAAAAGAAACATGTTTCTATCACATAGCCTATGTGAATTTAAATAAAGTGAAATGTCTATTTCAGCGTCACGAACTATGATTCTATGTGTTGAAAAAATCACACAACGGACTATCATTATTATTTCTTAAATCACCTGAAAACCAAACGCATACGGATCATCATCTTCGTCAATGATGATATTATTATAACCGTACACTTTTGCCCAGCCCTGAATACTGGGTACAATGGCTTTGATATTTCCTATCGAAGTTTCTTCTTCAACCCGTCCGATAAATTTACTTCCGATAAAACTTTCATGAATATAATCTTCTCCTTTTTTTAGTTTTCCCTTAGCATGAAGTTGTGCGATTCTTGCAGAAGTTCCGGTTCCGCATGGAGAGCGATCGATGGCTTTATCTCCATAAAAAACTGCATTTCTACCCGAAGAAGTTGGATCGATTGGATCACCAGTCCATAACATATGACTCACATCCCGAATCGTATCATTTTCCGGATGAATAAATAGATTTGGATATTTTTCGTTAATACGTTTGCGAACTTCCTGACTGTACTGAACAATTTTTCCTGCCGTAAAGTCCTGAATACCTGAAAAATGCTGCTGCGGATCTACAATAGCGTAATAATTTCCTCCGTAAGCCACATCAAAAACAATCTCACCTAACTCGGGACAATCAACAGTCAGACCTTCTGCAGCTAAATACGATTTTACATTTGTCAGACGTACCCAATCTACTTTTTTATCTGTTTGCTGGTATTCAATCTGAACCAGTCCTGCAGGGGCTTCCATTTTTATTTTTCCCGGAATTTTAGGTATAACCAATCCCTCTTCGATGGCAATAGTAATCGTTCCGATAGTTCCGTGACCGCACATTGGAAGGCATCCTGAAGTCTCGATAAATAAGATTCCAAAATCATTTTCCGGATTACTGGGCGGATAAAGAATACTTCCGCTCATCATATCATGTCCACGTGGTTCAAACATTAATCCTTTACGGATCCAATCGTATTCTTTTAAAAAGTGCTGTCGCTTTTCGCTCATGTTGTTTCCAACCAAATTTGGGCCTCCGCCGGCAACTACTCTTACTGGATTTCCGCAAGTATGTGCATCTACACAAAAAAATGTTTTTCTAGGCATAAACTAAATAGAATTCTTTGTTAGTATATCATTTACAGTTCTGGTAATATCTAATGGATTTTTATCCTGTAAAGCAACTGGGAGCAATGCATCCGGCCAATCCTGAAAAGTGACAGGACGAATCCATCTTTTTACGGCTGTTAATCCTACTGAGGTAAATTTACTGTCGGAACTGGCAGGAAAAGGGCCGCCATGTGTCATTCCGGAGCAAACCTCAACTCCTGTTGGAACATTATTATAAACTAATCGTCCCACTTTATTTTTAAGATTTTCGATTACTTCTTTAAATGTTTCCAATTCCTTTAAATCAGAATTCAAAATTGTACCTGTGAGCTGTCCTTCTAAATTATGAATAATTTTATTCAGCTGTTGAATATTATCACATTTAACGACAACCGAAAAAGGACCGAAAACTTCCTTGTGAAATGTTTTATTTTTTAAGAAGGTACTGCCATCAACAGTTATTACATTTTGTAATGCATAATTTGGTTTTACCTCTTTATTCAAACTTGTTTGCTGCGTATATCCTTCTTGTCCAAGAACTTCTGATTTCAGATTTTCATATTGGTTTTTAATATTAGGATGCAGCATACAGGTTGGTTCTAAATTATCTAACTCTAAGACTAAATTAGCAATAAAATCCTCTAATTCTTTGCTGTTTATTCCTAAAATAAGTCCCGGATTCGTACAAAACTGTCCTGTACCCGCAACAATTGATGCTGCATAATTTTTAGCCCAATTTTTATTATTGGTTTTTAAGGCGGATGGTAAAACTATCACCGGATTTATACTTCCCATCTCTGCATAAACAGGAATTGGAACTGGTCTGTTGGCAGCAATTTTACAAAGTGCCGTACCTCCTTTAATACTTCCTGTAAATCCTACTGCTTTGATTAGAGGATGTTCGACCAAAGCTGCTCCAACCGCTATACCGCTGCTGTTAATATTAGAAAAAACGCCATTGGGCATGCCCGTTCTTTTTGCTGCTTTAATTATTGCCGAAGCAACCAGTTCTCCTGTTCCCGCATGAAGCGGATGCGATTTTACAATCACAGGACAACCGGCTGCCAATGCGCTTGCTGTATCACCACCGGCAGTAGAAAAAGCCAGTGGAAAATTACTTGCTCCAAAAACTACTACAGGTCCAATTGGAATCTGTATTCTTCGTATATCCGGTTTTCCTTCTGTTTTATTAATGATGGCTTCTACCCACGAACCTTCTCTTAACATGGTTGCAAATGCTCTTAACTGTCCGGTTGTTCTCGCACGTTCACCATTTGCCCTTCCGGCAGGAAGACCTGATTCCTGAATATAAGTCACTAATAAATTTTCGCCAAGAGCTTCAATTTCTTCAGCAATGGCTTCTAAAAACTCCGCTTTTTTTACGTCTTCAATTGTTCCGTATATTTTAAAAGCTTCATCTGCCAATGCTACGGCCTGAGAAATTTCATCTTCGGCAGCTTCATAAAAAACAGTTTCATTCTCCGAATTTAATTCGGGATTTATTGTTTTATATGTCGTTTTACCTTTTGCGGAAAGCACATCTCCAATATAATTTTTTCCTGTTGTCATAGCTTTCTTTGATTCTTAAATTATATGTTTTTGTAAGCGGGCAAAACCGGTCTGTTCTTCATGGCATGATCAATGATTGACAAAACGCGTTCTCTCTCTGTTCCCTGCAACGGAAGTCTCGGTGCTCTTACGTTTTCTGTTCCGAGTCCGGTGGCAACTTCAGCTAATTTAATATTCTGTACCAATTGCGGTGAAATATCCAATTCTAACAACGGCATAAACCATCTGTAAATTACTAAAGCTTCTTCAATTTTCCCTGCTTTTACCAATTTATAAATTGCAACCGTTTCTTCCGGATATGCCACTACCAAACCTGCAACCCACCCATCGGCTCCGGCCACTAAACTTTCCAGGGCCAAAGTATCAACTCCGCAAAGCACTTTTAAACGATCTCCAAAACGGTTTCTGATTCTCGTTACATTACTAATATCCCTGGTTGATTCTTTTACTGCCTGAATGTTTTCTAATTTTAAAAGTTCTTCAAACATGTCAAGTGTTACCTCAATTTTATAATCAACAGGATTATTGTAAATCATAATTGGTAACGAAGTGCTTTTTGCTATTTCTTTAAAATAGACAACTGTTTCATGATCTGTGGCTTTATATCGCATTGGCGGCAAAAGCATCAAACCATTTACACCTAATTCTTCAGCACGTTTTGCCAAAGTAATTGCTTCGCTGGTAGTCTGCTCAGCAATATTTACGATAACCGGAATTTTTTCTTCGACTATTTTTAATGTCGTATTTATTAGAACCTCTTTTTCTTCTTTAGTTAATGTACTGGCTTCACCAAGGGTTCCGCCTAGTATAATTCCGGTAACTCCGGCATCAATTTGGGCTTTAATATTTTTTTCGAACATTACGAGGTCTAATTGACCTTCTTCTGTAAACTTTGTTGTTACAGCTGGCATTACGCCTTTCCAGTTTATCTTCATAACTTAATTTTTATCAAAAATAAAACTTATCCAAAGGGGTGTCTTTGTTATTATTAGCCTTTATCAATACTATATTACCCTATCTATTGGATAATCTAATTTTTTTGTTAATATTTACATAACCAAAAAAATTCACTTTGAAAATCTTACCTTTTAAAATACCAAAAACCGAAAGAGAGGCTCTTATTTATCAGGAAGACATTGAACGTGTTTTTTATGATCAATTGCATCAGCATGAAGAAATTCAGATCAGTTATATTGCAAAAGGTTCAGGAACTTTAATAGTTGGAGATTCTATAAACGATTATAAGGAAAATGATATTTTAGTGATTGGTGAAAACCTGCCACACGTTTTTAGAAGCAATGTAGAAGCCTGTTCTGAATCCATAATGCTGACTTTATTTTTTACTAAAACCTCTTTTGGAAAAGATTTTTTCAGTCTTAATGATATGAGCAGTGTTGATGATTTTTTTAAGGAATCAGAGTATGGAATGAAAATCTTATCGAATCAAAAAAAGATCACACACCACTTTAATAAATTAAAAAACCAAAATAAAATACAACGAATTGCCTCTTTCCTAAAAATTATAAACATCATTATATCTTCTGAGAAAACGCCCCTTTCTTCTTTTGTCTACAAAAAGAAATATACTGATGATGAAGGACGACGCATGAGTGCGGTTTTTGAATATGCCATCGAGTTTTACCATCAGAATATTACTTTAGATGAGGTTGCTGAGAAAGCAAATATGAGTAAAAATGCATTTTGCCGATACTTTAAAAAGCGTACCAACAAAACTTTTTTTCAGTTTTTGATTGAAATCCGAATTGAAAATGCGTGCAAGCTTCTCCATAACAAAAAAGACCTTTCAATATCATCTATATCTGAACTTTGCGGGTTTCAGGATATTGCCAACTTCAACAGAAAGTTTAAGGAATTAAAAGGAATTTCGCCTTCGCATTACCGCGCACAATTTTAGTTTTATTACAATTTTAAAATATTTCCTGATTTCTAATTGTAATTCAGAAGCTTTTGATAATTCCGTTTAGTAGTTCCCTATTATATTTTAAAAACCTCTTTCATAAAACAAACTATTGTATGAAAGAGGCATCTTAGAAAAAAATATTTTATTATTTCAAACTCGTGTTTGTTAATTTTATCTTGTACGGAAAGTTCTCGTCGTTATCACTTTTATCATCCCAGACATGATTTGTATGTACTGTTGGAGCACCGCTCACAATCAGCCATAATTCTTTGAAATTTTCCTGTATCACAATAGATGCAGCACCTTTTGAATCACGTTGAATAGTGCCGTAAATTGGTTTGTTTTGGGTATTTACCACAACAAAACCCCAACGCCAGCCTGCTATTGATTTCCAGTTATTATCAAGTCCTTCAAATGATACTGAAACATTTGTACCGGTTGCCGGAACTTCTAATTTTATAGCATTGTAACCATAACTTTGAGGAATTTGATTGGGAGAAATTTGAAAATAACCATCGCCAACTGCTGTCAAACTGGTTTTATGTTTGTATTCGTCCTGTTGTAATTTGGGTAAAGCATTTATATAGGTGTTATTATATTCTCCTAATGGATAATCCCAGGTAATATTTTTACAGGCATATTCAAAAACCTCATCATTAAATTGTTCCTGATTAATTTTTGTAATTCGCTTATAGGCTTCTATAGGATGTTCTGCATCAATTGCCTCGTTCCAGACTCTTCCCAAAAATTCTTTTCCATGTTTTTGTTTCCAATATTCCATAAGATAGATAGACTCATATCTGATGTCTTCATGTGAAAAGTTTTTATGAATATTTTTTAACAAGAAAGGTAAATCTCCGGTAAATTCGGCTGGATACTGCTGCCAGGACATGTATTGTGCACATTGTTCCCAAAAGCTTCCAACGTAATTCTGATCTCTAAAACCATAATGACCATCACATTTTACCTGATATTGAAACGAATGGCCAAATTCATGGGCAATCACATGTCCTACGGGTTTAGTCGTCGCCGGATTTACCCATAAAGCGCCAATAACATCATCATAACCGGATCCTGTTGCGAGCCATTCTTCCTGGTAAACTAACATAACAATCATTCTGTATTTATCAGATTTTGATTTCCCTTTCTCTACAAACTTCATTTCATCACGATAATAGGCATAAAATTTTTCTGCTTTATCCATAAAATCCCTGAGATTCACTTGCATACTTGCTTTTGGAGTAACGGTAGGATCAGCTCCAAAACCGGCTTCCCAAAAAACAATAATATTATCCGAAGAAGCACTTCGCTGATAGCACCATTTACTACTTTTAGCCGTAAAGTCATTTTGCTTCAACTCTATCGGAATGTAAATTTCTTTTCCGTCAACCGGTTTTTTTCCAAAAGTATAAGGAAAATTAACCGGTGGTGTAATAAGCTCTTCATCATTCTTTTCATTTTGAGAAGAACTATCTGAACACGAAATCGAAACAAATGTTATTAAAAGTAGTAAATAGTATTTCATAGTTTTATTTAAAAGTAAATCCGTTGGGCGTAATTATTTTCAACACATAGAAACATAGATTTTGTAAACTCAAAAGTAGGCGTTTCACTTATTTAAATACACATAGCTGCCTATGTGAAAG
>NZ_AKJZ01000086.1 GCF_000282055.1 Flavobacterium sp. CF136 | reverse complement strand
GAGCGGAGTCGAAGGCTTTTTACTTCGAAAGGGCTTCGACTAAGTTTATCCTGAGCGAAGCCGAATGGACTCAGTCTGACACCTTTTTGAATTACATTCACGGGTAAATAAATATTTTTTTTATATCAAGGGTGGGGTAAAAATAATGTTGGTTGTCTTACTGATAGAAAGGCGTACAAAACTCGTCAGTAGATATTAAAAAAACATTAAAATTTAAAATTATGAAAAAGTTAAGAACTATAACAGGAATCGTATTGATGTCAATAATTGGATTTACATCATGTCAAAGTGAAGTTGATAATGTAGAAGGTGAAAACCCGAATACAAATAATGCTAATTCAACTACAGCAAATAATCTTAAGCGTACCTCTATGTATGATGGTTCATTTGATGATTTTTTAGATGGTAATTCTTGTTCTTCTGTTTTGTTTCCGGCTACTGCTACTGTAAATGGTACACAGGTTTCTCTTTTAAGCCAATTAGATTACCAACAGGTTATTTCTATTCTGGGGCAATTTAATGACGATCAGGATACTGTTGTTTTTCAATTTCCTTTAAAAGTTAAATTAAGTAATTACACTGAAGTAACAGTTGCCAATCAAACAGAATATAATGCCATTATTAACGCATGTGGCACAGCTGAATCTTCCGGTCAAAATGCAATTTCATCCTTGAATATAACCTTCCCGATTACTATTTTAACTTATGACGTAAGTTTGCAACAGACAGGAAGTATTGTCATAACATCTAAGGAACAATTATACACCTATATTTCTAATTTAAGCAGTACAGAATTATTTTCAGTAAAATACCCAATATCAGTAACACTTATTGATGGATCAAAAATAACGGTTTCAAGTGATACTGAATTTCAGGCAGCAATTACTGCATCTCTTAAAACTAAGGCTACTATGGAAGCAGCGGCTGAAAATGTAGATAAACTGGAGACTATATTGGTTAATGGTATGTTTAAAGTAAATTCATTGGTGAATGCGGGAGTTGAGACGGCCAATAATTATCAGGATTACACGATAGATTTTGCCAACAATCTAAGTGTTAAAGCAGTAAATACCTTAAATACCACCGTAAACGGAACATATGCAGTAAGTTCACAGTTGGATGTGATAGTAGAATTAAAATTTACAGGCAGTACAACATTTAATTTGCTAAACAATAATTGGAAGGTAACAAGTTTTACCGCAAGTACAATTACATTGCAAAGCACAACAAATGCAGCATTGACTTTAGTATTAAAACAAATATAAAATGGTTTGAGTTCAGTAAGTTTTAAGCAAAAGTTATCTTTTTTAGATGCTTTTGTTTAAAATTTATGTAAAGAATTAAAAAGAAAAAAAATGAAAAAAATAATTCTGGCTCTGAGTTTGATCTTTGTCTTAATTTTATCATGCTCCAGGCAGGATGATGAAGCTGCCGTAAACGGAAATTTAGTTTCTAATAATAAAAAGGCAACAGGAAGCTCCTCTTATGATTTATTGTCAGATGATACTTTTAAAAGTATGGTTATTGAAGTGGTTTATGTAGATGGATATGAACCTTCGACAGCTGCGATAAATAATTTTGTTTCCTTCCTTAACGAGAGAGTTAATAAGTCAAAAGGAATTACTGTAGTTAAAAGAGCTATTGCTTCACCGGGAAAAGCAACCTTTACCAATCAGGAAATTATAGCTATTGAAGATGCTAACAGAACAAAATACAACTCTTCAGATCAAATAGCTGTCTGGGCTTTTTTTGTAGATGGAGAATCGGCCGACAATACCAGTTCTGCTAAAGTTTTGGGTACCGCTTATAGAAATACTTCTTTTGTAATTTATGAAAAAACCGTTCAGGGATTAAGCAGTAGTCCATTTCAGCCTGGCCGAAGTTTATTGGAGACTACGGTTATAACACATGAGTTTGGACATATCCTTGGCCTGACTAATCTGGGAGCTAAATTACAGAGTGACCATGAAGATTCGGAACATGCAAAACACTGTAATGTAGAAAGCTGCCTGATGTATTGGTCAGCGGAATCAGGAAGCGGAATAGCCAATATGGTTTCAGGAGGAACTGCACCAAAGCTGGACGCACAATGTTTGGCTGATCTTAAAGCAAATGGAGGAAAATAAAAAGTATAATTAAGAATATAAATAATAAACAGAGATGAAAAAAGAAATCTATACAGCAATAATTTTGTTTTTTGGTGCCTTGTCAGTGATGAATGCCCAGGACAGTGTAGTACATAAATCTAACGGCGGGATAAAAGGAGGTTATAATTTGGCTGCGGTTAATTATGACGGAAGTGGGGAAACAGGGCAGCGTCATGGTTTTCATGTTGGTGTTTACGGAGAGTCTTTTGTTAGTGAAAGTTTCTCTATTCAACCGGAATTAATGTATTCGCAACAAGGATACGAAATTAAAAACAGCAGCGGGACCTTTACCCAAAAGCTGAATTATATTAATTTACCAATAATGTTTAAAGCCTATCCTGCTAAAAATTTCTTTTTAGAAACGGGACCGCAAATAGGATTGGCAATTTCTCATAAAGAAGAATATGAGGGACTGTTTAGCAGTACACAAGAATATGATCCTAAAAATTTCGATTGGGGAATGAATTTTGGGGCAGGGATTAAAACGGATTCAGGAATTAGTTTTGGAGTACGCTATCATTTGGGTTTAGGCGATTTGTATGATGATGATAATAAGGCTCAAAATAGAGTTTGGCAATTTTCACTGGGAATTGATCTCTAGTTATTATATTTTTTTTTATTAGATGCCCCTCAGTAGTAAATCTTCGAGAGGGGTTTTCTTTTTATACTGTAATGAATAATTTTTAGGAGCTAATCCAGCCATCCACTTTATCTTTTGTGGCAAACCCCGCCACAAAAGGATGCCGTTTCTGTCTGGGCTAGGACTTTGGTATTCAGAAGGAAAGGGCTCCGACTCCTCCTGATACCTATTTTGAGGTTCACCCAACAGGTTGCATAGATTATTCCTCAAAAACTTTTTCAGTATCAACAGGATTGTTTTCCTGATACAGTTTCTGACCAATTACACCTTTATCTCCTAACGCACGTCCTTTAATTAACCAGGCGGTTCCAAAAGCAAAAAGCGAAAGCGCTTCAAAAATCAAAGTCGAATAAGGAAACAGTTTTAGTTGTCCAGCTACAGGTACCATAATTACAAACACCAGTATTGCATAACCACAGAATCTATAAATATTATTTTCGTTCAGCATGCTTTTTGGGGCTTTGGGTCCATTTTCTTCGCTAATTGTAAAGACATTGATTGCCAATAAAGCCAGTATTAGAAATAAGAAAGCTGCCAATCCATAATGAAGCAGGCCCAGCCACTTTTCAGTATACGGAATCAGTGTATAAATTTTATCCGAAGCTTTATTTGGATTCGTAGGTATCAAAGCAACTCCCAATGCCATGATTCCGGCGATGTTAGTCAGCAGATTATCATTCTTCCAGAAAGAAGCATTCCCATGACCTTTATATCGAATTAAAAATAAACCCACGGCACATATTGTTCCGGTAAAAACTTCCCTCAGATTGGTATAATAATAATGACTTATGGAAGGCTGGACCGGTGTCCGAAAGAATGTAATCAAAGACAAGCCTACCAGAAATATCGGTAAACTTATTCCCAAATATCCAATAGCCCGCCGAATCCTTCTATAGGTGTAAATATCATAACTTTCAATTTTAACCTCTACGGTATTTATTTTCATAGGTATTGCCAAGGTGTAGTAATGAATAATTTGTTTGTGTTGAAGCCGGAATTATTTTTTAGAAAACAAATTTTCTACAACCCAGGCCGGACCAATCATTAAAAATTGAAGATCTTTTAAGAACGAAGGTTTTTTGCCTTCAATATTATGTCCGTAGAATTGCCCGATCCATGCGATGACAAAAACACCAACGGAGAAAATCCATAACGGAAAAACCAGTCCGATATAATAGTTAACAACCAGGCAAATTGCCGAAAAAATTGCAATTTTAATTGCCATGGCAATTGATAACCGAATATAAAAGATAAGTACAAAAAGCAATACAACAACAGCCCAGTTTTCGATTATGGGAGAATTTAATTTTAAGGTATTGGAGATAATACCATTCGGAATACTCATCAGTAAACCAACAATAGAAAAATAAATCGCCGGAACACACACATAATGTATTGCTTTATTTTTCGGGTTCTGATGACTTACTGCATATTCTTCAAACCATTGTTCTAATGTTCTCATTTTTTACGATTTAGGTGTCTAACAAAGCTATTAAATATTTTGGATTTTTTTACAATTGTTAACAGTGATTCTAAATTTTGAAATTGTGAATATCTATTTTTTGGATTGTCTATTTTATTTCCTTTAAAATCTATCTTTGGCATCCTTAAAATTATATAGAGATGAGCGCAATTTGGTACGAATGCAAAGTAAAATATAGAAAAACAGATGATATTGGATCACAAAAAGTTACAACAGAACCTTATTTGGTAGATGCTATATCATATACCGAAGCAGAAAGCAGGATTAATGAAGAAATGGCTGCTTATGTTAGTGAAGAATTTAAAATCACGAATATAAAAGTGGCGAATTATGCTGAGATTCATCCTTTTGAAAACGCAGATCGCTGGTTTAAATCAAAAGTTTCTTTAATAGCTTTTGATGAAGAAAGCGGTAAAGAGCGTAAAACAAATATGTATCTGTTAGTGCAGGCCAATGATGTAAAAGAAGCATATGACAATACAATTACAGTAATGAAAAACACGATGGGTGACTATACAATCCCTGCTATTTCGGAATCTCCAATAATGGATGTTTTTCCTTATTTTAGTGGAGAAGAAGGAGATTTGGAACAACTGGAAAGATTCAATACACTTAAGGCATCAAAACCGGAAGTAGTTGCAGCTGGAGAAACAGTAGAAGATTTTATAGAAGTTGAAAGCGAATAATCTGCTGACGATTTGATATAATTACAGGAAAGAGGGCATTGCTCTCTTTTTTTTGCTTTTACTAGAATTCGTGCATTAAAATGAAAATAAGAATAGCACCAAACAATATTGAAATCCACAAGTAAAGAAGCGTTTTTTTTGTCATGATCTGAATAGATTTTAATTTAAAAACAAAGCACATATCACTTGGAATTATTTTTTTAAAATAATTAAAAAGGGGATGAAATTTGTTTTTTTAATTGCACAAAAAATAAATTATTAATATAATCTGGGCTATAAAAACATTTTGCTTTTGTCTGGTCAATATTACGAATTAAATCGACAAACAGCACAGTAATCGGTTAAAACGCTCTGTTTTTTTATAATAGCAGGATTTTACTGTAAAAATGAATTAAACTTAATATTTTTAATGTTTTTGTATGAAATTTGTAATTTTTTACTAAATAAAATTTAATGAATTTCCTTGGGAGTAATTTTTAAATGAAAAAATTCTTACGAAAATAATGAATTTGATCAGAAATGAGTAGTTTTTTTGCTGAAATCTTCTTTTTTTATAATTTTTTACAAGCAAAAAACTGTATAAAGTCAGGAGACATTTATACAGTTTTCAAAAGCGACTTCTTTTAGTGTATGATGTGATTTTTTAAGGAAATTTGAGAAAAGTATAAAAAATTATTTTTGATTATACTCAAAAACAGTATCCCACAATTCATCAATTTTAATTATGGCTTTTTCAGGAGAAATAACTTCCCATTTCCCATTTGTTTCCAGACCAAGACCGATGTTTTTTAATCTCAGTAAAGCATCTTTTACATCAAAATCAAGTTCTGTGTTTAGTTCTGTCTTAAACCAGGATTCAATTTGAGAATCAAGTGCTGAAGCTGTTAAAGGATTTTCGCTTCTATGTAAAAATGCATAAGCCAAAATAGTTTCTTTCAGCACCTCTTCTTCAGAAGAATTTAGCAATGAATAAAAGGCACCGCTGTTGTTTCCGAGATTCTTAAAGTAAAGACTGTCGGAAAGCATTTTTCCGTATTTGATTTTTTTATTGACAAAGTTGCTGTACTGGCGAAATAAGTAGGCACATAATATTCCAAGTGCAATTAAACCCTGATTTAGCGAAGCCTTACTGTTTAGCAAATCAATTGCTTCCCCCGATTGATACGCACCATACATGCCAATCAGGGCCGGAATTACTTTAGTACTCAATAATGAAATTCCACCGCCGACTCCCGGCACCCAAAACAATAATTTATCTGTAGTGGACATTCTCGGAACAGCATTTGGGAATATTGTTTCGAGATCTTTTTTAGGAACACGTTTAAAGATTTTTAAACCGATAGATCCGGGATCAATGGGTAATTTCCTTAATTTGACCTTTTTCTCCTTAAGATAATCAGCTTCGTTATAATTGAGATAAATCATAACGCGGTCATAGTATTCTACTTCTATTTCTTTCTTCCAGAAAATAAATTTAGTTACCGTTTCTTTTGCTTTATGACTTCCGCGAACATATAATTCGTAGTCTTTAAAAGCATTAAAATCTATCGAAAGCTTTAAACCGATTAAATCCGACTCCTTAAAAGCCTTATCCAAAGTTTCCTGATCAATACGGGTGTAATTGCCATTTTCTAAAACAGTAAGAAGCGTTTCCTTAAAAACCGAAAAATCACTTTTGCCTATAAAACCTTCACGCTCTTTCGGACTTAAATCCGGGTCGAATAAAGCATAATTCTGTTTCAGGTTACGGTTGAGGTTAAAAGCCTCGTAATGAAAATAATGTTCGACGATATCAAATAGCTTTTTAAAATCATCAACCTTTTTTTGGTCATCAGAGAAAGCTGCTATTTGTTGTTTGAGTAAGAATTCCTTGTGAAAGGGAATGTAATTTTCTCGTGTCATATTAAATTCAGGGCTTTAATTTTAATGGAAATTTTTACGAATCAGGCACAGGCAAGGTACAAAAAGCAACTTGTTAAGTCCTGCAGTAATTCTAAAACGCAAAAATACCACCCGAAATTTGATTTTTGAGCGGTATTTGTATTAAAGTTTAGTTAACTCGTTGGATGTATAATTTTTAATAATTACACCCAAAGGGTTTAGTTATTTTTTTTAAAGGTTCAAAGAAAAGGGATTGACATGGAGATTACACAAAGATTCTATGAAAACTTTGCAAAGGGCTTATTAATTATTATCGTAAATTTGAGAGGAACACTTAATAAAATAATCTCCTTTAAAATTTTAAACAAATCACAGCCTGATATGGAAAATATAAAAACCACTAAAACTCAAAATTTCTTTAGAATAGTGTTGGGAATCTTTATGATAACGGCTGCCATTGGTCATTTTACTTTTCAGAGAGTCGATTTTCAGGCGCAAGTTCCTGATTGGATTCCGCTTGATAAAGACCTTATTGTCATAATCTCCGGAATTGTAGAAATTGCATTAGGTCTTAGTATGCTGTTCCTAACGCGATATAAAGTAAAAGTTGGAATCGTGTTGGCAGTATTCTACGTATTGGTTTTTCCGGGTAATATTGCCCAGTATTTAAATGGCACGAGTGCTTTTGGACTCGACACAGATCAATCCCGTCTGATCCGATTATTTTTTCAGCCCGTTTTGATTTTTCTGGCTTTATGGTCAACAGGAGCGATTGCTTATTTTAGGGGTTCGAAGGTTTCTTAGGGGCTCAAAGGGGCAGAGAGGCAAAGGTTCAAAGGTTTTAAAATCCAAAGGATTTTTATTATTTTTAGGCGAAAACCTGAAACCTGAAACCTGAAACCTGAAACCTGAAACTTTCTAATTATTCCCCAAACTATTCACAATAAAAACACAGTTCTGGCTTAAGCCATTTCTATTAGCTTACCTTACACAAAAAAGGATGGCAATAGAACATAAGGTTCGGCAGGTTGAAGCATTGTTTGACCGTCTGGAAATTGAAATCAGTAGTTTCAAATCAGAAACTCATTTGCATTGTAATGCCGGTTGTGGCAAATGCTGTTCCAAACCCGACATAGACGCTTCGCCTTTAGAATTTTTACCCTGGGCATTTCATTTATTTTTGAATGGAAAAGCCGAAGAAACGGTAGCATTATTAAGCAATGCAGCTACTACCAATTGCCTTTTATACCGTCCGCTTTCTGTTTTGGAACATCATAAAGGAAGTTGTAGCAATTACCGTTATCGCGGATTAATATGCCGTCTTTTTGGTTACGCCGCCAACACCGATAAATTTGGGAAACTGCGATTGGCTACCTGCAAAATCATAAAAGAAGAACAAAACGGAAACTTTAACGCAGCTGAAGAAGCCATTATAAAAGGCAAATATGTACCTGTTTTTACCGATTATTATATGCGGTTAGCACAAATTGATTTGAGATTGGGAATTACTTTGCTTCCTATAAACGAAGCGTTAAAAATGGCTATCGAAGAAGTTCTGCATTATTATGCCTACAGACCATTTCCGGATGGACTTGGAAAGATTGCCTAAATTATCGAAAATTTTTACTAAAAGGAAAGTTTTGAGTTGCCTCCAGCTTCATCTCAATGTCATTAAGTTAAGGGATATTGTCGTCAGTTCGAGTGTTTTCTT
>NZ_AKJZ01000085.1 GCF_000282055.1 Flavobacterium sp. CF136 | reverse complement strand
ACGGATCCGGGGATACCGGAACTACTGCCGCCGGAGCGGTGATGGTGAAAGTAGCAGAACATGATTTCTGTAATCCGCAAGAATCGGTAACATTGAAATTCACAGTTACAGATCCACCGCATAAAGCTGGAGGAGTCAAATTCTCTAATCCTGAAGTTGTTAAAGTTCCGTTACCTCCTGAAGCTGTGAAGCCTTGTTTAAAGATTTCGAAGGCAGCATCAACTGCAGCCTGATCGTCATAAAAGCAGGAACTTTTTATATTATCCGCAGGACAAACTATATCAATAGGTGTTGGCGGAGTACTTGTTATAAGTACGGTATCTGATGCCTGACATCCATTTATTGGGTTAGTGACTGTTAATGTATATGTCCCGGCCTTATCAATTGTTGGTGTCAGAGTTGTACCGCCCGAAACAATGTTTCCGTCCAATGTACTCCACAAATAAGTAGCATTAGGGGTACTTGATGAACCTGACAATTGTATTGACGTTATCAAACAAGTTAAGGCTTTATCATCTCCTGCGTTAACATTTGGTGGTTCTTTATTCTCAAGAACAGTGACCGTTTTTTTAGCAAAACAGCCTTCTAAATTTGTATAAGCGTATACCGTATAAATTCCCTTAACAGATACAACCGGTGCGTTTCCAGCGATAAATGGTCCATCGGCAATGCCATCAGGTGAAGGTCCGTACCATTTTATAGTTGCATTTGCAGGAGTTGGAGTTGCTGTTAAAGTAGCTGTTGGATTATTACAGGTTAATGGATTACTAACATTGCCCACAACGGCTACATCGGTAATATTTCCGAATAAAAAAGGTCCTGAAAAATCTTTTAATTCTGAAGTAAATGAAGATGAAGATCTTGTTTTTACTAACAAAGAACCCAATAAATTTGAGCAGGGACTTTGGTTAACATTTCGACTATCTAGTCCTAAGGCTGTCAAATTAAGTCCAAACTCTGTAAACTGCAAAGCTTCATAATCATTTTGAAAAGAAGCTTGCGAACCTCTTAAAGTTCCCCAAGGTGGTCCTAAAGTAGGAGCTGTTACATTAACAACTGCAAAAACATCTCCATTAATGCCTCCGCCTTTTGCATTTATTTCTGCATATCCGTAAGGAGGTGCACCATTACCCTGGTCAAAAACACCGGTAAGATCAAAAGGTCTATTAGGTTTTGAGTTAAAAGTAGCGATATCAGCACTGGACATCCAAACTCTTACACTGGCAATTGGTTTTGTACCTCCATTTTCAAAATCGATGGCAACAATTACATCCCCTGGAACAAGTATTTTTCCGGTGCCGTCAAAAGTCCATGCTGTGTGTCCCGATTGCCCGCCAGTACCTACTAAAGCACTACCGTTAAAGGTAACTTCAGTTCTGAAAAATTCAAAATCAAAATGTGAATTCCCGTCAGAGGAAATCTTAGATGCTCCTCCATATCCCCATAAAACTCCATTAGGATTAATTGCTAATGCGGCCGGAGATAAATCTCTCCTTAAATAGCCGTATACATCAACAATATCATCTTTTTGAGGGATACTACCTGATCCTAATGCCCAAGTAGCAGGATTATCACCATTCTTGTTAGAATTTCCAGAAAAAATATTAGAGTCGCTGTTATTTTGTGTAGAGTTTCCATCACGCCCATAAACAGCATCAATCCACAAAAAATTACCAACCATGGTATTTTTCTGTTTCGACATTCTTTTTTCGAATGTAAAATTATTATTAGCCTGGATTGATGTTTTTAGCCCCGCCGCATTACTCTGATCAATAACATTTTCGCCGGTTCCATTAGCATAAGCTGAACTAAAAAACCAGTCATCATAAATACCAGAAGTCGTAGGGGGAACTAAAAATTGCTCTTTGTTTGCATAAACATCAGCATCAATACCAAAATTAGCTTTTACAGCTGCTCCCGATACGGCTTGCGAATACAAATAAGGCTGGAAAGCAAATAGCATAAAGAGTACCATCAAATAAAATTGATACCTTTTGAGCACAATAATTTTCATCAAATTAAAATTTGAGAAAATTAAACTAATAAAAGAACAACGAAAGATTTTACACAGTACATGCATAATCTTCATGCGATAAAAAATAGTTTTTTTCATAATATATAGTATTTAAAATACCATTACATTAGTAAAAAACCAGGAAATTTGCAGATTTGGACACTACATAAAAAATAATAAACCATCTTCAAAAATTATGAAGTACAAAATCCAAAAACTCTTTTAAAAAAGAATTGACCCTCAGAAAAAATCTGACATTTAAGATCATGGGGTAAAAAACATTTGTTAAAATTAGTTAATAACATAAATGCTCTTACTTAAAAAAGAAGTAAAATCGATATCATTCAAATAAAATCGACGAACGGAATGCAACAATAAGAAAAGTAATATGTAATGTTTTAAACAAATAAAAATCAGATCCTATTATTTTTAAAAACAAATAATAAAAATCTGATTTTTTATCAATTTCGTAAAAAGTTAGTCTTAAATTAAGATAATAAAAGTCTTACCTATTAAAAAATATTAATTTCACAATTACCTCGTTTTAGATTTAAACAATATTTTGCTGAAAAATAATACATGATAAGGCAAAGAATTTTCCCAATAATCCCAGGTATGAGCTCCCGGGCGTTCGGTATAATCATGTTCTACTTTATTGTAAACTAATCTTCGGTGTAATTCTCTGTTAGGTTCTATTAAAAAATCATCAACACCACAATCAATTATTAATGGCAATTTATTGGACTTTATTTTATCCAGCATCCCTAAAACCGAGTATTTTGCATACATTTCAGGGTCAGCATTTTTATCTCCAAAAACCGGCTCCATCAATTTTACTACCTGTGCTGAAGGATCACGATTAAGCATTACTGTCATATCTAATGCACCGCTCATACTTCCAGCAGCACAAAATAAATCAGGATGTTTGGCTGATAAATACAACGCTCCATGCCCACCCATTGAAAGTCCGGTAATTACACGACCACTTTTATTACTTATGGTCTTATATGTTTTATCTACTTTCTGAATCACTTCCTGTGTAATAAATGTTTCGAACTGACTTCCTTTATTGACAGGACTGTCCAGATAAAAACTAAACGTCTCTCCTTCCGGCATTACAATTATCAAATTATATTGGTCTGCTAGATTTTTTACCAGATTTTTATTCGGGGTCTTTTTTAACCAGTCATCAAAATGTCCGTAAGCGCCATGTAATAAATAAAGAACAGGAAGTGATGTTTTGCTTTTAGCATAAGAGTCAGGCAAAACAACAGCTATTTTATATGTTTTATTCATAGCTGCACTGGCAACTTGTAAAGTATCTGTTTTTGCGGCGTAACTCATTGAAGAAACGCATAATAAAACTGTAAATACTAAAATTTTAAAGTATTTCATATTGATATTTTTCTGATTAAGGAGCGTAAATATACCTTTTTCCGAATAAATTATATGAAAAATCCGGCTGGTTTTTCACCAGCCGGATTAGATATTGGGATACAGGATGGCAGGCATTTCCCAAAGCATAAAGATATTTTACTCAGGTTTATACTTTTGATCTATTTGTTTTTATATCAAATAAAAGTTTCAATCAAACAAATTAATATATAACCTATTTATCATGTAAATCAAAGACGTCTCAGTTAGTCGATAGAATTCTTAAGAGAGATTTTAGATAAACAAACTCATTAATAAACGTATGTATTTATTAATGAAATGGTTATTTTAATAAATACAGGATACAACAGGATAGAGCTAAAAGTATATAATTCTATTTTAGTAAGAAATTACAACTGCAAAATACGCCTGTTTTTAACAATTAATACATATAATTATCAATTAAGAAACAATAATTAAAAGTATTTCAAAAATATTTAGTAAAAAACAAATAAATTATTCATTCGACTTCTAACCCCAATTACTACTTTAACTATGAAAAAAACTTTATCAAAACCAAGACTATCAATTTTTATTGCCACCATTTTATTTTTCGGTATTATAAATGCTTCTTTTGCTCAGACATTTAATTGGACAGGTAGTGTAAGCACTGATTTTTATGATGTAAATAACTGGGACAATTCCAGCATTAACTTTGCTAGTCTAAGCTCTTCAAATTTGATTATAGGAGCCGGAACTCCTAACAACCCTGTAAATGTAGGACATTCAGGGAATGATGTTATTGCTAAAAGACCTTCTACCTTAACAACAAATGTTGGTGCAAATATCATTGTAACAGGCACATTTTTCCCTAATGGAGTTTCAAATTTAAATGGAACTATTACACTTAATGGTAATGCCAATTTTAATAATAGAAATTATGTTTATTTAGGTAAAGGAGCTGCTGGTACATTAAACATAAATTCGGGGAGTGCTGCGAGCAAAAATACTTTTTATATAGGTAATGCCGCAGGTGGAAATGGTTTGGTAAATGTAAATGGAGGAACACTTTATTCAAGCAGTTATTTAGAAGTAGGAAATGGAACCGGAAACCCAACAGGAAATTTAAATATTACAGGTGGAACGGTAGATGTTGCCACTGCTGTTAATATTGGTACTAATGGTCACATATTTATTAGCGGGATTGGTCAGCTTATAGTTACAGGAGATAAAACAACAGCCTTACAAGCTTATATTACCAGTGGTAAAATTACTTGCACCAGCGGTAAAACTTTAGATGTTGTATATAATGGTACAAGAACTTCTGTAAATATTCATCAGGATCCAAATAGTATGTTAAGAGAATATCCTTCTTATATTACGCTGGATAATGGAACTTTAATAGCTAAAATTGATAAAAACACAAGTAACCTGATATCTTTGAAAATCAATGGAGTAGAAACTTTGTATCAATCAACTTCCACCACCAGAACAGGAGGTTATTATGATTTTGTAACTTCTCAGGGATTTGAACAAATTCGTGGAGCTGTTTTTTCGGTAAAAGAAGAAACGGCCGATTATATTGATATTTCATTATTCAGACCTTACACCCCTGGAACAAATGTAACCCGTTGCGATGCTGACATTCATTATGTGCTTAAAAAAGGAGATGCAGGACTATATACCTATTCCATTTTGAAACACAAAGCAACATATCCTGATTTTGACTTAGGTTCATGGAGACAAGTGCTCTGGATTGATAATACCATTACGGACAAAATTTGCGTAAATGATTTGAAAACCTGGGAAATGCCCCAACCTACTGATGCCTGGTCAGCAACATCAATTCCAGAAATTATTAAAATAGATTCAGGGGTACGTGCGGGTAAATATGATGGTAAATATGAGTTTAGTGAAAATCTGATTGATTTGAAAGCTTACGGTCATACAACGGATAAAAATTCGTTAGGGATTTGGGCTGTTACTGCAAATCATGAATATTTTAATAGCGGACCAACTCATCACGATTTGAATGCAGCGGCAGGAATTATTCATATTTGCATGAACGGAGTGCATTATAATTCAAAAGGTTTTCAGGTTCTTCAAGGTGAAGAATGGTCGAAAATTTATGGTCCCTATTTAATCTATGCCAATCAAAAATCAACTGCTGCTGCTAATTGGGATGATGCAAAGGCAAGGGCGGCCAAAGATGAAACGGAATGGCCTTTTTCCTGGCTTACTAACACACCTGAATATCCTCTTGCAGCCGGGCGCGGAAATATCATAGGGAATTTTGCGATTAATGATCCTTATAAACCTGCCGTTACCGGTAAAAATGCCTGGATTGGAGTTACCAAATTAAGTAATGATTCTGAAGGGCAATGGCAATTTGAGGAAGAAAATTATCAATATTGGGTAAAAACTGATGCTTCCGGAAATTTTGACATCAAAAACGTAAGACCCGGAACCTACACCTTATTTGCTTATAGCGATGGAGTTACAGGAGAGTTTTCTATGGCAAATGTTACGGTAACCGCAGGCGGAACAAATAATTTAGGTAGTGTAGAATGGTCAATTCCGCGGACTAATGGAGACTTAATATGGGAAATTGGTGTCCCAAATCGTACGGCTGCCGAATATAAGTTTGGCGATTTTGATTATTGTGAAGGATTTGTGCAAAAAAAATTCGATGCTGTATTTACTAATCCAATAGTTTATAATGTTGCCGATAAAAACTGGAATACCGCTTTGCCTTACGTACACTCCAAATATTACAATGCAGATGGTACAATTGCCGGAAACTGGATCTGGAAAATTAATTTTGATTTACCCGCCGGAATGCCCACTACGGGCAATGCAAAACTTACTATAGCGTATGCCAGCGCCGACCATGCGCAACAATGGATATACATAAACACAGGAAGTGGAACCCCAATTAGTTATTATCCTGCAATTGCTGATGGAAATGCCTTTTTACGACAATCAAATCATGCTAAATATACCACTTCGGTAGTTAATATTCCTATGAGTAAACTGCATTCGGGAAGTAATTATATACAACTGGTAATGCCCTCCAATTCAGGCGATGTAAGCCATTTGATGTATGACTATATCAGTTTTGAAGCGATAACAAATACTAATAATTTAGCAGTATCTTCAAAAGTCATGAATACAGTTGAGGAAATTATTGCGCATCCAAATCCAACAACAGGAATTTTTGAAATCTCCTCCCTGCCAGATTCAATACATGAGGCAACTATCGAATTGTATACGTTACAAATGCAGTTAATTTCAAAAAAAACATATCCTGTAAATAATCGAAAAGTTCAATTAAGTTTAGAAAATCAGGCTAACGGAGTGTACTTTGCAAAAGTAGGATTAGAAGACCCAGTGACTTTAAAAATTATAAAAAAATAAGATCTGCAAAGAATCAAGGATTGAAATAAAATACTGTTATTCTTCTGATTAGACCTAACAGGTTTTGAAAACCTGTTAGGTCTTCTCCGTTGAAAACCAAAAAAACTCTAAACTCTATTTAATTTTCTCATAATTGACTTTTTTTGCATCTTTCTTAAACTGAATTTCAAGAGCCTCATTCATTTGTTTCGCTATCTTTTCATTTTGCTTTATAACATTATTCTTTTCTTCCGGATCTTTCTCAATATTATAAAGTTCATATTCGGTTGGAACAGGATCAGCATGTCTCGTTCTAATTATTTTCCATGGCTTACGAATTAAGGATTCCTGCAAATGACCTCTCACATAAATTTGCTGATTGGCAATTGCCTTATTCTCAGCAATCGCCGGCCAGACATTTTTTCCTTCAATGCTTTGTGGCAGATTTTTATCCCCTGCCAAAAATAAAATACTCGGCAATAAATCTATAATCGAAATATAACTTTCGCTTTTATAATTTTTTAAATGATCTTTCCAGTAAAAAATGCAGGGTACACGGATTCCACCTTCATAATTAGAGGTTTTCCAATCTCTAAGCGGAGAATTATCACCAAGAACAGTATTTGAAGGATGAACACCATTATACTCATTTCTAGAATCCCAATTTTCCATCGCCCCATTGTCGCTCATGAAAATTACCAGAGTATTTTTATCGAGGTTTTCCTGTTTCAGTTTTTCCAGCAATATTCCGATGCTATAATCCAAATGGCTCATGGCTGCGGCAAAATCTCTGCGGGAACTGTCTTTGATGGAATTCATGTACGGGTCTTTCCATTTTTGTTCTTCCTGCAAAGGAAAATGCGGCGCACTATATGCAACTTCCAAAAAGAAATTTTTGTTTGAATCTCTTTTTTCTGAAAGCCAATGAATCGCTTCATTAGTAATTAAATCTGTGGCATGACCTTGTTCATCAATGAATTCACCATTTCGATACCAACTCTTGTCCCCATTTTTATATAGATGTGTATATTGATCGATTTGGCCATGCAAAAAACCATACGAATAATCGAATCCATACGCTTTTGGTCCGCTGCTTTGCTGTAATCCAAGATGCCATTTGCCAATAAGGGCCGTTTGATAATTATTTTGATGTAATAGTTTGGGTAAGGTCGCAATGGAATCCGGAAGCTTAAATTGACTTTTATCACTTATCGGAGCAACAATTCCCATACGGCTTGCAGGCCTTCCTGTAAATAAACTTGCCCTTGAAGGTGAACAGGTTGGATTGGCATAAAATCGGTTCAGTTCTACTCCATTTTTGGCTAAGAAATCAATATTCGGCGTTTGTATTACAGAACCATGATACTCAACATCATTCCATCCTGCATCATCAGCAATTATCAAAATAATATTGGGTTTTTCCGTTAAATTATTTTGCTTTTTTTGACCATAAGAAACTGAAAAACAAAACAGTAACATGATTAACAACTCTATTTTTGCATTAATACTTTTTCTCATTTTAAAATTTAATTAAGATTATATTTTAACACACTTTGACTCCGCTCAGTGCAGGCTAGAAACATAGATTTTATTACCTTAAAAAAAACGTTTCACTTATTTAAAATTACACATAACTAACTATGTTAAAGAAATATGTTTCTTTTTATCTCCTTTTTTACACATAAAATCTATGTTTCTATGTGTTTAATGTTTTTTTACGAATTGCACCTAACGGGTTATTTTGCATTTACAGTTATATAATCAAGTACAATTCCTGTTTGATTTACTGTAATCGTAATGGTATGCTTTCCTATATTTGTGATTGAAACAGGCAATTTTACGATGGCACTGTTTCGTAGCACATTTTCTTTCCAGGTTTTGTCTCTCTCTTTAGAATTAATCAAAAAAGACCGGGTTTTATTTCCATCTGTCTGAACTCCGATTTCATGATCAAAATTGTTTGAATGTGTTGGCAGCAAATGAATTTCTATTTCGTAATCACCGGCTTTTTCAATTTCAAATTTATAGGAAACTGAAGGTTTTTCGGTTTTAAAATAGTGCTGTTTCAACGGAAATAAAGTAATGGCATTATCGCTGTAACCTAAACCGTTAATCGTTTTCCATTGATATTCGTTCACGCCTTTTTTAGCAACAAACTGATTCGCCTGAATAAATGTTTTATTTGATGTTTCGCTAATTGATACTTCTTTTGAAAATTCAGTCTTTTTTATAGAATCAAAAACCGGTAAATTTCTGGGATGCATAGACATCATATGGTTCCATTTTCCATTGCTCATTTTCGTATTATAAAAATCGGTCAGTTCTTTTATTTTCTGATAAGCTTCCGCAGATAATAACTCACACTTTTCTCTTTGTGATTCATCTGGAGTTATTGCAGCCAATTTCCAATACAAAAACTTATGATTCATGTAAGCAGCTCCTTTTACAGGATAAACAACCAATTGAAACCAGGCATCCTTTTTCTCAGCAGGAATAAAAGCAGACAAACTATCTACTTTCTGAATCAAATTATTGTAAGCGGTTATTCTGTTTTGAGACTCCTCTGCAGAGAAATCAGACAGTTTTACGGGTGTTGTAGGTTCGGTTTGGCTCCATCCCATATATTCGGGTTTTCTAAGAAATGCCAATCGATAGTACTCATTAAGAACAAAACTCAATTCTGAAGCAATGTTTCCTGTGAATTCCCTTGAAATCCATTTCTTCAAATAATCATTTATTCCATCTGATTTTATACTATTAATGTTCCAGGCCAAATCGAGAAAAAGTTCCGTATCATATTCTGCAGGTTTTATATCTCCAACATTTACAATCCACATTTTTTTAGCTCCATTTTCATAGGCTTTGGTCATTTCAAACCAAATTAAACCGGGCTGAGTTGTGCTTAGCCAAAGATAATCGTGAGGTCTTCCCCAATAACTGATGTGATAATAAACGCCGCTTCCTCCTGCCCTTTTCTGCTCTTCCGGATTACTCAAACGACGTATATATCCGTAATTATCATCGGGCCAGACTAAGGTTACATCATCCGGAACTTTAAGTCCGTTATCGTATAATTCCAAAACTTCCTTGTACGGCACAAAAGCTTGCGGAATATCTTTTAATGGTTTATTAAAAGTATTCGAAAGCATTTCCCGCTGATTTAAAATGATTTTTTCAACCATTTCAATTGATTCTTTCAAATCTTTGGCACCTTCCATTTTGCTGTCGTGAACGCCACGCATCCCTAAAGTCATGATTGTTTCGTTCTGAAAAGCTTTTACTTCATCCAATCGATCCTGCCAATATTTATCAATCTGGGCTTTATTGGTGAAATAATTATAGTCGCCGTAAATTTTAGGTTTCCATTCATCTACATTGTTCCGAAGCATTGGCTCTGCGTGTGAAGAACCAATAATCATATGATATTTCTGAGCCATTTCCTTATTGCCCGGAAGGGTAAAAAAACCTTTTGTAGACGGATGCATCGCCGGCCAGATGGTATTGGCTTTTAGACGCAGCAATAACTGAAATATCTTTTCGTAAGTTTTTGGTCCTATATCACCTGTTTCTTTTTCAAAAGTTTTGGCTGCCCAAGGCTGTAGTGCCCAATCTTCATCATTCAAAAAGATTCCTCTGTATTGAACTGAAGGTGATGTAATTATTCCATTTAGAGGAAGTTGCAGCACTAAATTTTCTTTTTTCAAAGGATAAACATCTGCCCACCATTTCCATGGAGAAATTCCTAAACGTTCCGCTATTTCAAAAATGGCGTAGACAGTTCCCCGAACGTCGCTTCCAACAACTAAAAGATTATCTTTTTCTTTTTTAATGGAAAATTTCTCCCATTGATGAGATAATTCTTTCTTAAATACTTTTGATTGAAAAATACCGGAAGAAATCTGCCCGATATAGATTCCTTTCTTTGAAATTGCATTAGTTGGAATGATTTCCGGGCGTTTGCCCGTTATCTCTTTTACATCATCAGCCAATTCATTTACAGCCCAAAGAATTAAAACATCCGTGTTTTTATCAATGTAAATAGACGTTATTTGATTTGAATCCACTATCGGAAAGTCAACTAGTTTTTTATCCTGACTGTATAAAGATAAAGTTGAAATTGCGAAGATAAATGCAATGATTTTATTCATATTAGATGCTGTTTTTTTGCATTACAATTGGCCGATTTAGATTTATATTTACCTCCAGATAAATCTGAAGGCAATTCAAAAACATCTTCTTTGTGTTAGATGCACTGCTGTGCGTCTCTACAGACTTTTATTCAACAAGCACTTTATTCAAATACACATTCTTAACAGTAACTCCTTCAATAATGCTTTTGTCTATGGCTGTTTTTGTGGCTTCAATATTCAAATTTTCAAATGTAAAATTGGATAAACGAACATTTGGATCTTTTTCCACATTAAAAAACGTATCCGATTTCATATCTATATTTTTTAAAGTAACATGATCTCCATAAGACAATGGAACATCCGGACGTCCTTTTAAATCAAAAAATTGTTTCCATGCCAAAACCACAAGACAGTTTTTTGCCTGTCCTTTAATATCTTCAACTCTGATATACTCATATCTTTGAGGTGTATCGGGTCTCATTTTTAGCCAAAGCATTCTTGTTGCCCCATCAATTTGACAATTACGCATAATCACATTTCGATTATGGATTGCTTCACTTCCGTTTGTTAATGCCGAATGACAGAATCCGAATCGGCAGTCTTCAATAATGATATTAGAGTTTGGCCCATTGTTTTTATCCTGATCTGCATAAGGTCCTTTTCCTCCTTTTAATGCAATCGCGTCATCATTTACAGACAAGAAACATCCTTTTACCAAAACATTTGAACAAATATCAAGATCAATTGCGTCTGTACTTGGGGCTTTTACTTCTAAATGCGGAGAAAAGATGTATAAATCCAGTAATTTTACATTATTGCATTTATAAAAATGATTCGTCCAAAAACCTGAATTAATCAGTTTTACGTCCTGAAACTGAACGTTGTTTGAATTCCACACAAAAACTAATCTTGGTCTTGAAACCTCAAGATTGGTACATTTTGGGTTTATTTTTCGTCGTGCCCAGAAAGCTTCGTAGTATTTATAACCATTTCCGTTGATCGTTCCCTTTCCGGAAATCGAAAAATTATCAACCCCATATGCATTTACCAAAGCTGGAAAATAATCCAGATTCTGACCTTCCATTCTAGAGGCCATAATAGGATAATTGGCAATATCATCAGAGCCTTTTAAAGTTCCTCCTTCAGAAACGTACAATCTTGTTTTAGGTTTAAAAAACAAAGCTCCGCTCAGGAAAACACCTTTTGGAATTATAATTACCCCACCACCGTTTTTCGCCGCTTTGTCAATAACTTTCTGGATGGCAATCGTTTGAATTTTGGTACTGTCTTTTCTAACTCCAAAATCTGTAATGGTGTATTTTTTACCTAAATCTTTTAATTGAAGTTTGGTATAATCCTTAAACCAGTTTGAAATTGCAGTTCCGTCCGGAAAGCTGTCGTTTTTATAGTTTTGAGAAAATACAGACTGAGAGATCCCCAAGATGTAAATTGCAAGTACCAATAGTTTTTTCATCGTATCTTTTTTGGTTATAAATTTTCTAGTATTTTATTTTAATCCGGTCAATAGAAATATAGTATCCTGTACTTCCATAAATCGTTTTTCTTTTATCCAACCAATTTGGCCTTTGTCCTGTAACAGAAACAGTCAGCTTATAATTCCCTTTTTTTAAAATTGGAGACCGGAATACCTGTGTTGATATTGAAAACTTGCTGTACATATCAACAAAAGCTGTTACAATTTCCTTATCTTTTTCATCGGTTAAAATAACTTTTGCATAACCGTTTTCGGAACCAACTAAACTGTACAATCCAATTTGCTGACCGGTAAATTGGATTGAAAACGAAGCCTCTTTTTCATCAGATCTGCTTTCATTTAGATGTTTCCAGTTTCCATTGTATTGAATTTGTTTGTCAGTATTTTTGATAATTTCCTCATTGTTTTCTGAAATAGATGCAAGTCCGGTTACAGTATCGATTCGCCAGGCATCCTGATAATTAGGCATCGATATTGATTTTCCTGAAATTAAAAGCGGCTGCCAGACATAAGTGGCTGATGAAGCCTGTTTAGGAAAGGACCAACGGTCTCCCATAAACATATACGTTGTGTCTTTTGTTCCCTGAACAGGTAATATAAATGTCGATTGTGAATTCCAGGTTAACGTTCCTTCGGGAGCAATCAAACCCTGAGATACCCAAGGCCCTTTCAGTGAATTTGAAGTATAATAATAATTATCGTTTTTCTCCCAGCTTGTGAGATGTGAGCCAATAAAATAATAAAGGCTGTCTTTTTTAAACATGGCAGGCGATTCAAATCCTGAAGTAATATTTTCGTTTACTTTCTCTATAACCGATTTATAATCATCGCTCAGTTTATAAATTTCACCTCCATGAACCAAAATATAACCTGTCCCGTCACTATCCTGAAAAGTTCCCATATCCCATTTTTTTATCGGTTTGCCCTCAAACAAAAGCGGTCCTTTAAATTGATAAAGTCCTTTTATCTTTTTGGAAACAGCATAACCCACAAACTGATCTTTATAGGTTAAAGTATCTGCGTGCATGTACATGATAAATTCTCCGGTTTTAGGGCATTTCATTACTTTTACTCTTTCGCCAACCCGATTCGGACCCAATTTGCCTGATTTTTGCATGGGAAGTACAATACTTTCAAATTTCCAGTTATACAAATCTTTTGAGGAATAACAATTAAATCCGGCGAATGCATTACTGGTATCCGTATGCGCCTCGCCAAAGAGATAATATGTATCTTTCTCTTTAACAATATTCGCACCGTGAGCGCTAACAATATTTCCGTTTTGATCGAACCAAGGCGTACCGGAATAAATAGCATCCATTTTTCCCAGCTGCTGTGCAAATGAAATTAAAACACTCAATAATAGCAAAGTACAAATTATTCTTTTTGTTAAATATCTGAAAATAGAGTAATTATTCCTGAACATTTTTTGCATTTTAAATTTTATGACATAACCAAATTTACTTTTTCCTATAGCTTTCTCTGTCCTGTGCTATACTGGTTATTTCATTAACAGCTACTACTTTCGCCATTAACTCTTTTGGTTCTAAAAAATTAACCACTCTTATTTGCTGTACTTATTTTATCTCTGGCTAAAGCTGGGGACTATTCAATACAAAAATTTAAAAACTTCTGACTTCTAACACTTACCTTCTAACTTTCCAAATTATCATTTGTGCAGATTATTTTTCCCTTCTATTTTTAATTGTATTGAGCTGTCGTTTATCTGGAACTGACTGTCTTTCAACAACAAAATCACTTCGGATCCAGCCAATAAAACCGGGCCGTAACCGTGAGCTGCGAAAACATTTACAGGACGATAATAATAAAATGCAGGATCAAAACCCATTCCTGTTCCTACGCAGGTTCCTTCGACCTGACCTTTATCGTTTACTTTTGAAGCTACAGCATTCCATCCCAATAAAACAGCCGGAGCATACGTCATTTTATCAACATAACCACGATTAATTGCTCTGGCGATAGAATAGGTATAAATGGCCGTTGCAGAAGTTTCTAAATACGAATCATTTCTGTCTAATAATTGATGCCAAAAACCGGTTCCATCCTGGTATTGCACTAACCCTGCAATGTGTTTTTGCAGCTGTGCCAAAACCTGAGGATATCCCGGATGATTTTTAGGTAATACTTCAAGTAATTCAACCATGGTCATTACTGCCCAGCCATTTGCTCTGCCCCAATGAAACTGTGGATGCACTTCCATCGACTCCACCCAGCCGTGCATGTAAATACCTTTTTGTTCGTTAAACATTCTTTTAGAAAACTGATTAACTTGTTTTACTGCATCGTCAAAATATTTTACATTTCCGGTATAACTTCCCATTTGAGCCAAGGCCGGGACACTCATAAACATATCGTCTAACCACAGTGTATTGTCCTGCGGTCTGTTTCTTGCTAAAGTTCCGTCTTTTAACCTAAATTGTTTATTACTGATAAAGTCGATGTAATTGTTAACCAAAGGATCAACATTTGCTTTTAAACCATCTTTTTTAGCTTTGATGAAGGCTGCGCAAAGTGCTCCTGCAAAATCTAATGCTTCTGGATGAAGCGTTTTAAGCATGTCTTTATCTTTGATGTTTTTTTCCTGAATATTTTCTGCAACATCAGCGATTAACTTTATTCTTTTATTCGAATAATCGGCAAAATATTTTTCACCGGTAGCTTTAGAAGCCAACAGCATTCCGGCATACGTAACACCCCATTCGTAACTGGTCAGCCTAAAAGCTCCGGGCTCAAAAATGACATCTTCTTTGTTTTTTTTATAATCCGTAATTTCAGCTTTTGTTGTGGCATTGATAATTTTAGAAGCTGAATTTTTATCTAAAAAGTTATAGACTCTGTCCAATACCACTTTTATATTTTCTTTTTGCGGAATGACATAAGGCGTTGGATAATCCGGCTGCATTAAATGCAACGGCGTTGTGGCATCATTTGTCTGGGCATTTACAACACTGGTGATTCCAAAGACAAATAATACTATAATTTTGGTTGATTTATAGGTCATAGTTAGTGATTTTAGTTAGTGAAAATATAATTTTAACACATAGAAACATAGTATTTATTTCAAAAAAAAATACAAAAAAAGAAATACATTTCTTTCGCATAGACTAGCTATGTGCATTT
>NZ_AKJZ01000084.1 GCF_000282055.1 Flavobacterium sp. CF136 | reverse complement strand
ATATATGGATTTCTGTTGTTTTGACGTGCATAAATCGCATTGTTTCTGGCAATTTCTCTTGCGCTTACAGGATCCTGTGAATTCCAGGCTAACAGAACGTTTAAGAAAGCTGTTGTAAAAACTTTATTGCTGGAACCATCAAACATCGCATATGAATAGCCGGCAACAGTATTTTCGTAACGTGTTGCAAAATAAAAATACATTCTGGCAATATCTCCTTTAAATGCATCTATAGGTTCAAAAACGGTTCCTGAATATCCAGATACAGAACTTGATCCCAGTTTTCCTCCATTTTGAGAAGTATAAGTTGCTGAACTCACAGTTCCATGGGGATAATTAGAGCGTATTCCGTTTACTTTTCCGTCTGTTGGTGTAATAAAATGGGCATCAGCAACCATTGGTGATTGCTCATTAAAAACAGATTGTGGAATGATATGTTCTCTATTATAACAATCGCCTTCGGCTGAATAATTACCGCATCTTTGTGTGCTTCCGATACTATAATTATAAGGATCTGTTCCCGATGGATTTTCAGAATACATGTCTAAAACAGTTCCGTCATTTTCATAAAAATTATCGACATCAGAAGTTTGATAAGTAGTGTACAAACCTGCATAACCATTGTCGGTATGTCCTTTAATAATGTTGTATAATTGTGTTTTTAAGGTGTAACCAGTTCCGGTTGCCGTGTCGTAATATCCGGATGGAATTTGAGAAAAACATACCGTAAAAAATAATAATAATAAGAAAGTGTAGTTTTTTTTCATAAAAAACAGTTGAAGATTTGGGGTTATAAATCATATAAATTAAATTTCAACAAATTGATTTTTAGAATATTAATTTAATGACGCGCCAAATTTACTGCTTTTATGAATACGCTGCGTTAAGAGATGTTTAAATTTAGGTATATTTTCTTACGGCTGATTTTTTTAAGGAAATAATAAAAAAATGCTTGGATTTTTTTAGATTATATAAATGATGCCATTTCATTTGAGAAAGGCAGCTTATAAATAATTAGCGAAAATCTGCTTAATTTGCAAAATATACGCGCCATTTATTCAGAAAAACTTAAATTTTCTTAATATCATACTATGGTAAAACCCAAAATTACTTCGGAAAAGCGGCACTTTGATAAGCTCCTAAATCCGGAGGAGAAGTTCTGGTGCTGCCTATAATATCTAAAGGAATACTATACGTCTGATTTCCTTTTGCGAAAGCACCGGAAGTATTGTCAATATTAAATTTATTTTGTGAAACCTTATAAAATTTAGGATCCTGATTTAAAATAATTTGATTGTAATGTGTTGGATCAGTGCTGAACTGATAATCAGGGTTCGCGTTTGAACTTCTGAATTTTATCAGGCAATTATTCAGCTGATATACAAATGCGGCATTGGTATTTTTATCTAAATTGAATTCATTAGTATTTGAACCATAAATGATACAATTATTAAAAGTTGCCTGAGTTAAACCATTGGTTTCAGGAGTTGCACCAGTCAGACTGTTACTCAGGTTGACAGCGACCGGTTCACCGCCCGACCAATTATTGTTGAAGGTACAATGCGTAAACATGTAATTTCCGCCATACACACAGGATAAACCTGCTAAACCGGAATAATTAATGACCAGGTTTTCTCCATTAATATGTCCATTTTTAGCTAAAATTCCATATTCAGAACAATTATAAATTTGTGTATTTTTTAATTGAATAGTGGTTGCGTCCTGTCCTTGAATCGATAAACCAATTTTAGCATTTTTAAGTGTTAAATGATTGATCAAGTGATTCGTACTTTCGTTAGTCAGAATAATAGAATTCCATTGTCCCGGTACATCAGAAAAATCAGGTTCTAAACGGTCACCCTCAAAAATAACCTCGTTTTCCAGCTTTTCAGTTGTTGATACTGTTCCGTTAATTTGTAACGAAGCATTTTTAGAAACTAAAAGTCCGGAATCAGCATGAAAATGGACTCTTGCACCAGCTTCAAAAACAACTGTTTTATTTTCAGGAACTCCCGCATATCCATAAATTACGTATGGTTTTTGGTTGGTAAAAAGTAATTCATTTCCGTTTACAGCATCATTTTCATCCAAATAAAATCCGTCAACAGGTTTGTCGTCTATTTGAATGGTTTCTGATGTTCCGTCAGAAAACTGTTTAGGATATAAAAAAACAGCATCCTGAATTAGCGTCACCAAGGCTACTTTCTGAAGATTTGTGCCACTGTCAAACTGAATTTCATCAGTATACAAAAAATCTGTGGGATCAGCATCTGTAATATCCGCAGTAGTTTCGATAAAAATGTACAAACTATCTTTGGCTAAGAGTGTTACATCATTAAATATTTTGCCATTGTTTCCGGTCATTCCGTCAACAGTCATTCTGTATTTTGAACTTAAACCGTTTTTTAGCTGAATAACAGGAATATTAATATCATTTTTACTGTGGTTGTATACTTTGAGATTGTATGTGCTTGAGCCAATGTTTTTAAAAACAGTATCTAAATAAACGGTGTCTTTTGAGAATTTTAAATCACCATTGCTGGCAACGGTATCAAAATCAGTTCTGCATGAACTAGTAGCTAAAAGTATTCCGAGAATAAAGAGTACAAAATAATGACGCATTGAATTGTTTTTCTGTAAAAATAACAAAAAACTTATATGTTGAAGGTCGATTTTTAATTTTAGAATTGCTTTTTCTAATTTGTGTCTTATCTTTTCTTTAATTTTACGATTTTAAAGCCAATTTTAATGAATCATACCAAAGAACAAATTTTAGCATACTGCAATGAGTTTTCTAAAAACACTTTGATGGAAACGCTAAAAATAGAATATATAGATGCCGGAGAAGATTTTTTAGTTGCCAAAATGCCTGTAAATCCATCTGTTCATCAGCCCATGGGATTGTTGCACGGAGGAGCTTCGGTTGCTTTAGCGGAAAGCGTAGGCAGTGCTGCATCACATTTTTTTATTAATTCAAAAGAACAGGAGGTACGCGGAATTGAGATTTCGGCAAATCACTTAAAAAGTATCAGGGAAGGAATAGTTTTCGGTACCGCACGCATCATTCATAAAGGAAGAAGCCTGCATTTGTGGGAAATTAAAATTACTGATGAATCCGGAAACCTGATTTCACTTTGCAAACTAACCAATATTGTTTTAGAAAAAAAGAAAAACTAACCAGAACATATGAATGACTTTTTTTCTACAATAAGAAAACATCAGGAACAAAATTTACCTTTTGTAATCTACTCCAAACCTAATTCGTCCAGTATTTTTGCATATTTACAGCAAAATGAAACTTTGTATGAAGTTTCAGATTACAGTGAAAAAGGTTTTGTTTTTGCTTCCTTTGATGAAAAGCAACTGGTTTTAATTCCGGAAAATGAATCGAAAATCATAAGTGCCAAACAATTAGAAGTGACTATGAATGCTGTTGAAACAGAGGATTTAAGTTTTGATTCCGATGCTAAAATTCAATACGAGGATTTGGTGGAAAAAGGCATTCAGGCTATTAAAAATGAAGAATTCAAAAAAGTGGTTTTATCCAGAAGTGAAATAGTAGATGTAGTCAAATTTGATTTTATAACCACTTTTAAGCATTTAATTCAATTGTATCCTACGACTTTTACGTATTGTTTTTTTCATCCGAAAATTGGACTTTGGATGGGGGCAACCCCAGAGCAATTATTAAAAGCCAGTGGGAATGTTTTTGAAACAACAGCTTTGGCAGGAACACAGAAAGTAACTTTGGAAGAGGAAATTTCCTGGCAGCAAAAAGAAAAAGACGAACAGCAATATGTTACCGATTTTATTATAAAGAGATTGCGAGAAGTAGCTACATCTGTTGTGGTTACAGAACCGTATAATATTAAAGCCGGATCTATCTGGCATATAAAAACGGATATTTCAGGAGTTTTAAAGGATAATTCAACTTTAGAAGAAGTAATAGATACATTACATCCAACGCCTGCAGTTTGTGGTTTGCCAAAGAAGAAAGCAAAAGCATTTATTTTGGAAAACGAAAATTACGACAGAACCTTTTATACAGGTTTTCTGGGAGAATTAAACAGCAGTTTTGCCAATAAGTCTGTAAGCTCTGATTTATTTGTAAATTTACGCAGCATGCAAATCAAGGAAAATAAAGCCATTTTGTATATGGGTTGTGGCATTACCAAAGAGAGTATTCCTGAAAAAGAGTGGGAGGAAAGTGCGAACAAATCAATGACGATGAAAAGAGTTTTGAATATTAGAGAATAGAAAATAGAGAATAGAGAATAGAGAATAGAGAATAGAGTAAAGAATATAGAAAAAACAAAAATTGGATTTTAGTATTTTCAATTTGAAATTGAATTTGATTTTTGACATTGAAATTGATAGATATGAAGTTAGATATATTAGCCTTTGGCGCACATCCCGATGATGTTGAATTAGGTTGTGCGGGTACTATTTTAAAAGAGGTTTCCCTTGGTAAAAAGGTAGGGATTGTTGATTTAACCCGTGGTGAATTGGGTACTCGTGGTACAGCTGAAATTAGAGATGAAGAGGCAAAAGCCGCAGCGAAAATTTTGGGGGTTTCAGTTCGTGAGAATTTAGCAATGAGGGATGGTTTTTTTGTAAATGACGAAAAGCATCAGTTGGAAGTCATTAAAATGATTCGGAAATATAAACCTGAGATTGTATTATGCAATGCTATTGATGACCGCCATATTGATCACGGAAAAGGAAGTAAATTAGTTTCTGATGCTTGCTTTTTATCCGGATTAATGAAAATAGAAACTTCAATTGATGGAGTGAATCAGGAAGCGTGGAGGCCAAAAATCGTATATCACTACATTCAGTGGAAAAACCTGGTACCTGATTTTGTAGTAGATATTACGGGTTTTGAAAAGCAGAAGGTAGAAGCAATTTTGGCTTATAAAACACAATTTTATGATCCGGATTCTCAGGAACCGGCTACGCCAATAACAAGCAAAAATTTCCTGGAGAGCCTGAATTACCGTGCGCAGGACTTAGGACGGTTAGTTGGTGCAGATTTTGCTGAAGGTTTTACTGTCGAAAGATGTTTGGCAGTCAATAGCTTAGGGGATTTGCATTAAAATCCTTTTATTTTTTTGTATTTTTTATTTGTGGAAGTAAACATTAGTTGTATATTTGCAACCGCGTAAGCAAAATGGTGGTTGTAGCTCAGTTGGTTAGAGTAGCGGTTTGTGGTGCCGCGGGTCGCCGGTTCGAACCCGGTCAGCCACCCAGGAATTTAAAGCCTTGAAGAAATTCAGGGCTTTTTTTGTGGAGTCAACTTTTATGCGATGATTTATAGAATAAATGTCTTATTCCTAAAAATATTTAGGAGTTAAGTAAGTTGTCGATGTACAAATTTTGTACTGAATAATAAAAAAACTAAAACTACTTTACCTGAAAACAAAAAAAAGACTGCCATTTTTGACAGTCTTTATTGTTTATACTTTAACTAATAGTAAACATTCTTTTAATTCTGGTTTTCCAACTATGAAGTTTAATAACCATTCTTGCAATTGTTCCATTTCGTAAGGTAACAGTGTTCTGATAGCTTTTTCTAATTCTTTATAAAAAAGTACCGGGTCGAAACTAACTCTCTCAAGTATTGATTTCGTGTAATCAAACATCATTTTTGACATAATAAAATAAGATTTTGGGGGTTATCTCTATTTTTAAACTCGGGTCAAATTTAAACAAATATCACATATAAAAGCTCTTTTTAACTTATTTTTTTAAAATTTTTAGTAACGAATACGTTTTCTTAGTGCATATAAATCAATATAGAATTATTCTAAATAACTGATTTAAATCTTTTTAAATGCTCTGAACATCTCGCGTTTTCCCGGAGGGCCTGCTAATTTTTCAACTGTGAACCCAACAGAAATCATATTTCTTTTAACAACTCCCCGTGCAGCATAAGTTACTAAAACACCATTTTGTTTTAAACTATTGTACATTTTCTGGAAAATTTCGATACTCCATAATTCTGGTTGTACCCGATATCCGAAGGCATCAAAGTAAATTAAATCAAAAATTTCAAAATCATTTATTTCATCAAAAAATTGTTTCCGTTTCGTTAACGAATAATCAGGACTGATTTGAGTTTTCTGGTTCCATTCACATTCATGCATTTTCTGAAAAACATCTTTATAAGTATCAGCGTCTAATTCTTCAACATAATTCATTTCCAAAACCTCTTTCGCTTCAACCGGATACGCTTCAACTCCGACATAATTAATCTTTTGATTTTTTATATTCGATTCTAAAAAAGTAATAAAAGCATTTAAGCCGGTCCCAAAACCAATTTCAAGGATGCTTACCGGATTACCTTCAAACAGATTAAGCCCATTTTTTATAAATACATGTTTAGCTTCCTGAATCGCACCGTGTTTCGAATGATAACATTCGTCCCATTCCTGTAAATGAATTGTAGTTGAGCCATCTAACGTTTTAATAATTTCTCTTTTCATTAAATTTTGAATTTTACAATGCGATTTTGATACTTCATTGATATATTAATATGTCAAATTTAATCAAAACAAATGCGTAAAGCCTTAAAAAATCACAGTTTTTTCACAAAATCCTTATAAAAACCAGTTAAATTTTTAAGTTTATTATAAGATAAATAAATCTCAATTAAATGAGGTAATTATTGTTTTTTTAGCAAGTAAATTATATATTTTTACTTAATTTTGCATTCAATAAAATCTATTTTATATCATATTATCATTTTATAATAGATTTTTAAGGTGTGGAAATTACATAAAACTATTAATTATCATGAGTACAACTCAAACAAACAAAATTGAAATCAGAAAAGCCACTTCGTCAAAAATAAGCGCAGTAGACTTTGAAAACTTAAGCTTTGGTGCTGTTTTTACAGACCATTTATTTGAATGTGATTTTAAAAATGGAGAATGGCAATCACCGGTCATTAAGCCTTATGCTCCAATTTTAATGGACCCTTCTTCAAAAGTCTTTCATTATGGTCAAGCAATTTTTGAAGGGATGAAAGCTTATAAAGATGATAATAATGATGTTTGGTTATTCAGACCTGATGAAAATTACAAACGTTTTAATAATTCAGCAGTTCGTATGGCTATGCCCGAAGTGCCTGAAGCTATTTTTATGGATGGTTTGAATGAATTATTGAAATTAGATCAGGAATGGATTCAAAAAGGAAATGGAAGCAGTATGTATATCCGTCCTTTTATGATTGCTACTGGTCCTGGAGTTGTAGCTAATCCATCAGATGAGTATAAATTTATGATTTTACTTTCTCCTGCTAAATCATACTATTCAGGTGAAGTAAAAGTAATTATTGCTGAGCATTACAGTAGGGCCGCTAATGGTGGAATTGGAGCTGCAAAAGCGGCTGGAAATTACGCTGCGCAATTTTATCCAACAAATTTGGCTAATAAAGAGGGTTTCCAACAAGTAATCTGGACTGATGATGCAACGCATACAAAACTGGAAGAAGCCGGAACAATGAATGTGTTTTTTAGAATAAATGATACATTATTGACCGCTCCGACAAGTGAAAGAATTTTGGACGGTATTACCAGAAAGAGTTTAATTGCTATGGCTGAAAAAGAAGGACTTAATGTTGAGGTTCGTCCTGTTATTGTTTCAGAATTAGTAGAAGCTGCTAAAAATGGAACATTAAAAGAAATTTTTGGCGCCGGTACAGCAGCAGTTGTAAGCGTTATCAAAGGATTCTCATACAAGGATGTGTATTATGAAATGGCTCCAATCGAGAATTCATATGCTTCTCTTTTAAAAGAAAAACTAACAAATCTTCAAAATAAACTTGCTGAAGATACTTTTGGATGGACCGTTAAAGTTCAATAAATAAAAGACAATTATAAAAACAAACCCGACAGCTTAATAGTTGTCGGGTTTTCTGTTTTTATTCTATTAGATATAGTATAAAATATTTTAACACATAGAAACATAGATTTTAATGTGTTCAAAAAAGAATGCAAAAGATACATGTTTCTTGCAGATAGCTATAGCTATGTGTATTCAGATAAGTAAAAACGTCTTTTTTCTTTGCATATTCAAAAGCTATGTTTCCATGTGTTTAAACTACACAAGAATCTTATTTTACAAAAGCTTCGAAAAATCAGGTTTAAAATAATTTGGGCCTTTCATGACTTTTCCGTCTTCGCGATAAATAGGCTGTCCGTCTTCTCCCAGTTTGCTCATGTTGCTGCGTTGAATTTCATCAAAAACCGCTTCAATTTTATCCTGCAGACCGTGTTCGATAATTGTGCCGCACAAAATATACATCATATCTCCAAGTGCATCAGCAATTTCAACTAAATCATTTTGCAGGACGGCTTCAAGGTATTCTTCATTTTCTTCTTTCATTAAGTTATAACGAAGTTGTTTTTTAGTTTCGCCCAAATCAGCAATTGGCGTTTCGCTATGTCCTATTTTAAAAGCAGTATGAAATTCTTTTACTGCATCTATTTGTTTCTTCATGATTTTATTGATTAAATGAAATGCCAAATTAGCAACTATTCGTATACAATTCTCTAAATTTGTCAAAAATAATTTTCAACTATGTTTAGTCAGGGACAATTAATATTCGCAGTCTGTTTTTTTATCTCATTTGTAATCGTAATGATTTTTGCCTATCGAAAAGATCTTGCCTTGCATAAAATTTTCTACAAAGGGAATTATAAAGTATTAATCACTTTTCTGCTTTTTATTGCTATTTTGTTTGTAATCAAGTTCTTTTTTAAAAGGTAATTCCGGAAAATTATTTCTATATTTAAAATGTAAAACAAGAAATGGTGATTTATGTGTAAACTTCTTCAAAATAGTTTTATTTAGACATCTCTTTGAACAAAATATAATAAAAAAAGTATAGTTTTATTATTTTGCTATTCGTGACACTAGTAATAAAATTTATAACTTTACGACTCCAAATAACCTACACAATGAAGATTTTAAAATATCTGTTTCTTTTATCGTTATTAAGCCTAGTTGCTCTAAGTGTTTTTGTTGCTACCCAAAAAGGTATTTTTACCGTTGAGCGAAGTAAAGTTGTTAATTCACCAAGGGCTACAGTATATAATTATGTAAACGATTTTAGAAATTTTGAAGATTTTGAATCGTGGGCGGTTGAAGACCCTGCAATTAAAATGTCATTTTCGGAAAAAACATCAGGGAATGGTGCCTCATTTTCCTGGGAAGGCGTTGAAGCAAAAGGAAATGCAATTACATTACAAACAAAAGAGGGAGAAAGTATTCATCAAAAAATGAATTTCGACGGCACAGAAGCAGATGTTAACTGGATATTTAAGGATACTCTGGCAGGTAAAACAAAGGTTACCTGGAAAGCCAAAGGGGAGATGAGTTTTTGGTTTAAAATTTATACTGTTTTAAATGGTGGTTCCGATAAAATAATAGGAACAATGTATGAAAAAAGCCTTGCGAATATTGATAAAAATTTAAATTATGAAACTAAAACATATGCTATAAAAGTAAATGGGCTTGTCAAAAAAACAGAGACCTTTTATATCAAACAAACTTTTACAAGCGAGATTCAAAAAGTAAATAAAAATGCCCGGGTAGTTATTCCAAAGTTGATAGAATTTAGCAAGGATAATAATTTATTTGCAAAAGGGAAGCCTTTTATAATTTACCATACTTATGATACCAGAACCAATTTGGCTAAAATATCTATTTGCTTACCAATAAATAAAGAAATTTTGATAAGTCCGGGAAGTGATATTTTGTCTGGAAAATTAAACAGTTTTGATGCTGTGAAAACTACTTTAAATGGTGATTATTCACATACTAATGAAGCAATTGCAAAAACAACAGCTTTTATCAATAATGAAAAAATAGTTCCGGATTTAAGCTGGTCGCATCTTGAAATTTTAACAGCAGGTAAATTAGACGTTAAAAGTTCCTCAAAATTGGTAACAGAAATTTACTATCCGGTTATTCCTAAAGTTATTCCGGTTGTTAAGGTTCCTGTTTTCAAACCTGTTGCAGACGACTCAACAGTAAAAAAACCTGCAGAAAAACCTGCCACAAAAACAACTCCGGAAGAAGAGCAATCTGAATTCTAAAAAAAAGTAAGGGCTGATTAAACCTTTTGTAATAAATTCATTCAAACAAGATAAATAATAAAGCTTGACGAACGAGAAGGAATTTATAGCACAATTATTAAATCCTAAAACGCAAAATACTGCGTTTCAAACACTCTTGTCAGAATATCAAAAACCTTTGTATTCTCATATTCGGAATATTGTTTTGAATCATGATGATGCCGATGATGTTTTGCAGAATACTTTTATCAAAGTGTTTCAATATTTAAAAAATTTTAAAGGCGAGAGCAAGCTTTTCTCCTGGATGTATCGTATTGCAACCAATGAAGCATTGACTTTTTTGAATCAAAAAGCAAAATTAAACGGGATAACATCAGAAGCTTTGCAAAATAAAGCCATTGATAATCTAAAAGCCGATGTTTTTTTTGATGGTGATGAAATTCAGATAAAACTTCAAAAAGCGATTGTTACCTTGCCCGAAAAGCAACAGTTGGTTTTTAAAATGAAGTATTTTGAAGAATTAAAATACGAGGAAATCTCTGAAATCCTTGGAACTTCGGTGGGAGGATTAAAGGCCTCTTATCATCATGCGGTAAAAAAAATTGAATTATATGTTACATCAAATTAAACCTTTTGTTATAAAACATATCTTATAGACATTATGAAAGCATTTAAATTAGAAAACGAACCGAAGATAACAACTGGATTTAAAACTCCGGATTATTATTTTGATGATTTTTCGGCAAAAGTTTTACAGCAAATTAACGAGACCGAAGTGAAGGTGATTCCGCTTTACAAACGTAAAAAGGTTATTGCTATGCTGGTTGCAGCTGTATTTGTTATTGGATTAATGATTCCGATAATAAATAATTATAATAATACATCCAAAGAATTTGACGAGGCATCTTTAGAAACTTATTTATCATACCAGTCAAATTTAAATCAGTACGATTTAATTAATCAGCTTGATACAAAAGATATTGAAGGACTTAATAAAAATGTTGCCCTTGAGCAGGAAACCCTTGAAGATATTTTATCTTCGAATCCAAATATTGAAAATTTAATTTCAGAATAAAATAAAATTTAAAAAGATGAAAATTAAAAATATACTTCCAATACTTCTGTTTTTAGTTAGTTTTTCATTTTATGCACAAAGTGATAAGATAGACGAAAAGCGCGAGAAAATTAAAGCTTATAAAGTTTCGTTTTTAACAACTGAACTGGAACTTACTTCTACAGAAGCCGAAAAATTCTGGCCCGTTTATAATGCTTTTGATGATAAGCAATTTGAATTGCGCCATGATAAAATGAAAACGTATTTGCGTAAACTGGATGATGATAATATCAATTCGATTTCAGAAAAAGAGGCTGTTATTCTTTTATCGCAAATAGAAAGTACAGATAAGGAATTGTATTTTTTACGTGAAAAATATATGACGAACCTTAAAAAGATCCTTTCGGCAAAAAAAATATTAAAGCTTAAAAAATCAGAAGATGATTTTAACCGAAAATTACTGAAACAATATCGGGATAAAGCAAAAAGCCAAAATTAAAAAAGAAACAACAGCGATAAGACCCCTATATAATAATACTTACTTTATTATTTAGGGGTCTTGTTATTTTAGCTATTTAAAGCGAAGTCTGACAACTTTATTGTAACCAGCGGCAATAGCTGTATTTCTGTTAACAAAACGAATCGTAAAAAAACTTGAATCAGTAGATAATTGTGTCCAGTTTTCACCGCCATTTTGAGAATATTGAATTCCCTCAGAGCCAACACAAATAATTTCTTTAGCATTTCCTCCTGGAACATACTGTACACATGAAGCGTATCCAAAACCCATATTTTGACCTATTAGCTGCCAGGTTTTTCCCCCATCAGCAGTAAAAGCTTTATTATCAGATTTTTTGTTTGGAAGTTCATAATCGCCACCGGCAATAAATCCATGTTTTGAATCATAAAAATCAGCTGTAAAAATACCTGTCATTGTTTTTCCCTGAATAATAGGAGTTTCAATTACTTTCCAGGTTTTACCTTTGTCCGGAGAATAAAAAACTCGTGATTTTTTTCCTCCTGAAACTAGCCACGTATCATCTCCTTTTATAACAATATTTGTATTACTGGCTGCAAAAGCTGCTTCGCCTTTGGTATTTGTTGGTAATTTATCTGATAATACTTTTGTCCAGTTTTCTCCTCCATCACGGGTTATAATGATCGAAAAAGTATCTTCTGTTGGATCGCCAATAGCAATTCCCTCTTTATCATTCCAGAATTGCATGCTATCATAAAAAACCCTCTCGTTGATTTCTTTGTAGACTAATTTTACTTTTTGTGTTTTTTTAGAAACGGAATAAAGTAATGCAGGATTACCAACACTTAATAAGAAAACATCTTTCGAAGTCTGCGCTATACTTCTGAATTCCAGTTTTAAAGTATCACGATAAATATGCTCTTCAAATTTTTCTTTTTTATCCAAATCATAGTATCCAAACCGAGAATTATCTGCACCATACCAAACTTTATTTTTATCAATAGAAATGGCCCTAATACTAATTTTGTCCTGAAACAGGGTGTCTGTTTGCATTGAGGTAAAACCACCATAAAAAGTTTTTTTGTTACTATCATTCAATGGTTTAAAGGATATAAATAAAATAAAAACGCAACAAAATAACATTACCTTTTTCATATAGCTTAAGATTTAGTTGTTGCTAAATTACAATTATTTATAACATGTAAAATATATTTTGTTTTTTTTCTGGCACAGTAATTGGATACCTCACAATATTAATCTTAATATGATTTGTCATGAAAACCAAACTACTTTTTATAGCGTTATTAGCATTAGGTTTTAGTTCATTCGAAGCACAAAGCCAAACTACTGTTTATGCAAAAAATTCAGATATCAGTGATAATTTAGATCTTCGTGCTGTTGCTTCAATATTTGGAGAATCAGCTAACCTTCAGGATTTCGAAAGACGTTTAAATGATCCAAAATATCAAATATCAAATCTTGACCTGAATAATGATGACCAGGTCGATTATTTACGTGTTATTGAATCTGTAGAAGACAGGACTCACGTAATTATAATTCAATCTGTACTTGATCGTGATGTTTATCAGGATATTGCGACCATAGATGTTGAAAGGGATAATTATAATAAGGTATCTGTTCAGGTTGTGGGTAATACTTATTTATATGGTGATAATTACATTTATGAGCCTGTTTATAATGTAACTCCGGTTATTTATACATCCTTCTGGGTTACTAACTACAGACCTTATTATTCAACATGGGCCTGGAATTTCTACCCTACATACTATGTTGCCTGGAGACCTTTTCCAATTTTCAGATATAGAAATAATATCAATGTTTGTATCAACGTAAACAATCATTATAATTATGTGAATCATAGAAGAAGTTACAGAGCTCCGGTGTTGTATGCATCAAGACGTTGTTATGGTTATGAAAGACAACATCCTAACTATAGTTTTTCGCAAAGACATTCTAATATTAATAACAGATATGAGTTAGATCAAAGACGTGTTGCAAGCAGAGAATCTAATAGAAATAACAGTTATAACAATAACAGATCAAATTCAGGAAGAAATTGGAGTACAGACAACAGAAGTACAAACAGAAATTATGCTGAAAACAGAAATACATCTGACAGAAATTATAATACAAATAGGGTAGCTTATGGCAGAGATAATGATAATTCAGGAAGAGTTAACAATCCTGTAAGAGTTGAAAATTCCTCAAGAACTGAATCAAGAGGATATTCTAATGAAAACAGAATGAATACTTCAAGAGGAAATTCAGAGAACAGAATGAATACAAACACGACTGCTCCTGTTCAAAGAACTGAGTCAAGAGGATATTCTAATGAAAACAGAATGAATACTTCAAGAGGAAATTCAGAGAACAGAATGAATACAAACACAACTGCTGCTCCTGTTCAAAGAACAGATAATCAAAGGGGTTACTCTCAAAACAGATCAGGTTCTGAAAACAGAAATAGCGAAGCGAGACCACAAAATACGCAACGTTCTGAAGCTCCAAGAGCAAGCCAGGAATCAAGAGGAAATCAATCTTCGAGAGAAAATAATTCAAATTCAAGAGGCAACGGAGGCAGAAGAGGCTAAGTTGAAAATAGCATAGATTAAAGGTAAAAAAAAAGCACAATGTAACGATTGTGCTTTTTTTTATCTTTTTACTTATAATTGACGCTAATTTGTTTTAAAACAGTAAATTTGCAACCGTCTTTTATAAAAACATACATGAACGCATCGCATAAAAACTTACACAGTAAGTTGTCTATTGGGGGATTATTGATCACATTAGGAATTATTTATGGAGATATTGGTACTTCTCCGTTATATGTAATGAAAGCCATACTTGGCGAACATATGATTAATGCAGATATTGTTTTAGGAGGTATTTCATGTGTTTTCTGGACCCTGACTTTACAAACAACAATAAAATATGTACTTATTACCTTAAGTGCAGACAATCACGGTGAAGGCGGAATTTTTGCATTATATGCATTAGTTAAAAAAACAAAAATTCAATGGCTGATTGTACCCGCAATTATTGGAGGTAGTGCCTTATTAGCTGACGGAATTATTACACCGCCAATTTCAGTATCATCAGCTGTAGAAGGTATAAAAACATATTATCCGGAAATTAATACAATTCCTATCGTTATCGGAATTTTGTTTGTTTTGTTTACTATTCAACAATTTGGTACCAGGCTGGTTGGTAAGTTTTTTGCACCAATGATGTTAATCTGGTTTGCCATGCTGGGAACTTTAGGAGTTATTCAAATTCTGGATCATCCGGAAGTTATAAAAGCAATTAATCCTTATTATGCCTATCATTTATTAAAAATACATCCTGATGGTTTTTTTGTATTGGGATTTGTATTTTTATGTACTACGGGAGCAGAAGCATTGTACTCTGATATGGGGCACTGCGGAAGAAAAAATATTAGAATCAGCTGGATTTTTGTCAAATTGACTTTAGTTTTAAACTACTTTGGTCAGGCGGCATATTTAATTCATCATGAAGGACAGACATTACAGACATTAGGAGGTGAAAACGGAAATCCATTTTACCTGATTATGCCGGACTGGTTTCAGCCAGCAGGTATCGTTATAGCAACTTTAGCAGCTGTAATTGCATCTCAGGCATTAATTAGCGGTTCATTTACTTTGATAAATGAAGCAATGCGATTGAATTTCTGGCCAAAAGTAAGGATTAAATACCCTACCGAAGTTAAAGGGCAATTATACATTCCGTCAATTAACTGGCTATTGTTTTTTGGTTGTGTAGGAATCGTTTTGCACTTCGAAGAATCAAGTAATATGGAACATGCCTATGGTCTTGCAATTGTATTATGTATGATTATGACAACCATTTTACTGAATTATTATCTAATCATGAAAAGAGTAAAACTATATTTTATGGTTCCTCTTATTACAATTTATTTAATAATCGAAGGCTGTTTTTTGTTTGCCAATATTACCAAATTTGCAGAAGGGGGTTATGTAACCTTAATTATTGCAACTTTGTTGATTGCTGTAATGACGATATGGTTTTTGGCTAAGAAAATTAACAAAAGTTACACTAAAATTATCAAGATTGATGATTATAAGAAAGTATTGATGGAATTGAGTGAAGATTTGTCTATTCCAAAATATGCTACGCATTTAGTTTATATGACCAATGCGAATCGTGTCGATGAATTAGAGCAAAAAGTTATGTATTCTATTTTGCAGAAACGCCCAAAAAGAGCTGATATTTATTGGTTTGTACACGTAAATATTTTAACTGAGCCTTATAAAACACAATATAAAGTAACAGAAATTGCCAAAGATGATATTTACAGAATCGACTTTAATTTGGGATTCAGGGAACCTACTAAAATCAATTTAATGTTTAGGGAAGTTATTCGTGATATGGTAAAAAATGGAGAAGTTGATATTACCAGTCGTTACGAATCATTGAATAAAAACAATATTGTCGGAGATTTCAAATTTGTATTATCTGAAAAATTCTTATCTAATGATTCCGATTTATTATGGCATGAAAAAATAATTATGAACTCGTATTTCTTAATTAAAAAATTAAGTTTATCTGAAGAAAGTGCTTTTGGTTTAGACAGCAGTTCTGTGAAAATAGAGAAATTCCCTATGGTGCTTCATGCTCCGGAAAATATAGGATTAACGAGAATTATAAAATAAAAGTTATTCCAAAAATAAATTCAGAAAACACTCTTTTAAACTTATTAGAGTGTTTTTTTTCTTTTTAGTGAAAGTCAAAATAACAATCAAAATTAAAAATTTAACTTTCAATCAATTAATAGTACCTTTGCAACTCAAATATTTAAAATGAGATTACACAGAAATTTAGTTTATACTACCATCGATTCATTAAACGCTATTTTCAATGAAGGAGAATATGCAGACAAAGTGGTAGCAAGAGCCTTAAAAAAAGACAAACGTTGGGGAAGTTCTGACAGGAAGTTTGTTGCTGAAACCATATACGAAATTGTTCGCTGGAAACGATTATATGCCGAAATTGCCGAAGTTAAAGAACCTTTTGACAGAGATAATTTATGGAGAATGTTTGCTGTTTGGGCCGTTCTTAGAGGTTATCCAATTCCGGATTGGAGACAATTGGAAGGAACACCGGAAAGAAAAATAAAAGGACGTTTTGATGAACTTTCTAAAGTTAGGGCCTTAAAAGAATCTATTCCCGACTGGATGGATGAATTGGGTGTGAAAGAATTAGGAGAAAAGGTTTGGGCTACAGAAATTGCGGCTCAGAACCAGCCTGCAAAAGTTATTTTAAGAACCAATACACTTAAAGGAACCAAAGAAAGCTTAAGAAACACGTTGATGGATTTAAATATTGAAACAGAATATTTAAAAGATCAGCCTGAAGCTTTGGTTTTAAAAGAAAGAGCCAATGTATTTTTGACGGATGCATTTAAGCAAGGTCTTTTTGAAGTACAGGATGCCAATTCACAATTAGTTGCCGGTTTTCTTGATGTTAAACCTGGGATGCGTGTTGTAGATACATGTGCCGGTGCCGGTGGAAAAACGCTTCATATTGCTTCTTTAATGGAAAACAAAGGGCAATTGATTGCAATGGATTTGTATGAAAGCAAACTGAAACAATTAAAACTGAGAGCTAAAAGAAACGGTGCATTCAATATCGAATATCGTATTATTGACACTACAAAAGTGATCAAAAAATTACACGAAAAAGCAGACCGTGTATTAATTGACGCACCTTGCAGCGGTTTGGGAGTTTTAAAAAGAAACCCAGATGCAAAATGGAAACTGCAACCTGAGTTTATTGATAATATTCGTAAAGTGCAGGCTGAAGTTTTAGAAAGCTATTCTAAAATTGTAAAACCGGGTGGGAAATTGGTTTACGCAACCTGTTCTGTTTTACCATCAGAAAATCAGGAACAAGTAGAAAAGTTCCTTAAAACTGAAATCGGAAAGCAATTTAAGCTTATAAAAGATCGAAAAATTTTGGCTTCAGAATCAGGTTTCGACGGATTTTATATGGCGTTATTAGAACGAAAAGAAAAAGATGATGTAGTTGCATAAATGTATTTCAAGACATAAAAAAAAGTAAAGCCTTTAGAAAATTCTAAAGGCTTTTTTTATTGAAATTTTGTGTCAGTTTTTAGAAGGACACATCATAATTAATAATTCACAATTGATAATTAATTACTTCCCATCAACATAGTCTTGCAGATAACTGAATCTTGGAGTTAATTTTCCTTTTTCGGTAATTTTTGCGCGTTCCAGGATTCCGTCTTTATCTCCATTAAAGAAAGCCGGAATTACGTGTTCCATAAATTGTTCGCCAAAACCTTCACTGGCATCTTTCGGAATTTCGCATGGCAAATTATCAACTGCCATCACGACAATCGCAGCCGGATGAAAAACATCTACTTCTTTATTTTCACCTGGCCAGTATCCATAAATAGGTTCTGCAATTGTCGAAGAGCGCAATGTACAGGCAATAGGACCATTTACATCACAAGAAATATCTGCAACAACCCTTATTTTGCAATCTTTTGCATTCAGCATTTCCTGAGTTAAAATCATTGGTGCCCCGTTCGCATAAAAATGCCCGGCAATATAAATATCAGTTACCTTGGTGAATTTTTCAAAATCAGAGATATAGGCTTCGGGATGTGATGTAAAATCAATAAAATCAAGAACCTGACCATCAATTCGTTTGTTGTATTCTAAAGCATCTAATTGCACATAAACAGGTTGAGTGTAGTTTTTAGTCAAATAATTATCAACCGTAATTTCTTTTACTTTTATTGCCTTTAAAATTTCCTGAGCGCCACTCCCAACTTTTCCGGTTCCGGTAATGACAAATTTAAGAGGTGGAAGTGTAATGCGTTTCAAATGCGCAATCAGCGCCTCTTTTCCCGAAAGCGTTTCTGCTTTTGGCAGTTTAAATAATTCGAATTTTATTCCGAAAGCACGAATTCCATTGTAAACACCAACCATACCGGCGTATTTTCCAAAACCGATTAATCGACGATTATGACTGTCTACTATAGTTTCATGATCATATAAATCAATATTTTTTTCTAAAACAGCTTTCAATAATTTCTGATTGTAGGGTTGCTTTTTTATAGTATGCGAAAAAAAGAAATAAGCTTTATCAGGAATCAGATTTTCAACAGGAACTTCTTTTACACCAAATAATACATCACAATCTGAAACATCATCGGTAACAGTAATCCCCATAGTTTTGTATTCGATATCCGGAAAGATCCTAATATCTGAACTTTCTACTTCAACAGTAGCTTCATGATAAAGTTGTTTAAGTTTTGCGAGCTCACTCGGAGAAAAAACGACACGTCTGTCTGGTGGGTTTTTTCTTTCTTTTATAATTCCAAATTTCATTTATAGTGGGTTAGGGTATTTATCATTATAACTTTTTGTATAAAAATTGTTTCAAATATAACAAAATAAGTTAAATTTTTGTTGCTTTTTTCTTATTTTTAATGATTGTAAACCGTTAAAAGCTGATGTACAATCGACTAACAAAAAAAGAAGTTAATGATATGTTAAGATGGAAGTTTTCGATTTGTAAAAATCCTAAAAACATAAATATTGAATTCTATATATTTGTTTATAAAGAATGATGAAAATGAGCTTCCTTAAAAAAACAAATATACCACAAATACTTTTTCTAATTTTAGTTTTAGGTTCGTGCGGAAAAGATAAAAAAAGCAATCAGGATAACACTCCAAAAGTAAAAGATACACTGGGTAAAATGATACCTATGGGGCCTGAAAAAAAATTACCGGCATCTTATGTCAATTCTATTAAAGGGAGAATAAATCATTTTTACAATAAAAACTGGCCAAATAATAGTATGAACGGCGGTTTTTTAGTTGCCAGAAACGGACAGATTATTTTTGAAAGATATAATGGCTACGCAGATAAAAATGAAGGTACTACAATAGATGCCAATACCCCGATTCATATTGCTTCGGTAAGTAAGGTGCTTACGGCAACGGCAGTTTTAAAATTAGTAAATCTGGGTAAATTAGATTTGGATCAAAAGGTTAATACAATCCTGAAAACTTTTCCTTATCCTGATTGTACGGTTCGAATGTTATTGAGCCACCGCAGCGGAATGCGTAATTATGCTTATTTTACAGACAGGGACAAATCGGTTTGGGACAGGCATAATCAATTGACCAATAAGGATATTCTGGAGCTGCTGGCTACTAAAAATATTGGGTTAGAATCAAGAACAGGTACTCGTTTTGCGTATTGCAATACGAACTATGTCATGCTGGCGCTTATTATTGAGAAAATAACAGGTCTGTCTTACAAAGAGGCCATGACTCAAATGATTTTTAAACCTTTGGGAATGACCCATACTTTTGTTTTTGACTATGAAAAAGACAGAAAAACAATCGTTCCGTCATACAAAGGAAATAATGTAGAAATCGGATTGGATTATATGGATGCTGTGTATGGTGATAAAAATATTTTTTCTACTCCGCGTGATTTATTAAAGTTTGACCGCGCCAGAAATTCACCTGATTTTTTAAAGCCTGAATTATTAAAACAGGTTTATACCGGTTACAGCAATGAGCGTAAAGGTGCAAAAAATTATGGTTTAGGTATCAGAATGATCAATTGGGAGACCGGACAGAACTTTTACTTTCATAACGGCTGGTGGCACGGATATACGTCATCTTACATTCCGTTGATGAAAGAAAATGTTACCATTATAGCTTTATCGAATAAATTTACCAGAAAGACTTACGCAGTCCGTAAACTGGCTCCTGTTTTTGGGGATTATCCGTTTAAATTTAAAGATGAAGAATAAAGCTATTTTTTAAGCAAAATTTATTACAAAACTAACTTCAAATTGTATATTTTTGCAAACTCATTTTTGGGGTCGACTGGTTTTGACAGCAAGTCGAATTGGAAAGTAAGCACGTCGAGCATTAAGACCTTGCTCGTAAATATAAGATCTTACACTTTTACACGGCGAAAATAACTACGCTTTAGCTGCATAATCCGAATTATAGTAAGATTAGCCACGTCCCTATAAGATAGGGAAGCTGGATTCTCCTTGAAAGCCTTGGTTTGTGGCGTTCAGTATAGGGGAACCGTAAAAATAGACCTAGATTTCCATGAGCTTCGGGTGGATTTCGAAATTAAGAAGATAAGTGTTGAGTGGTTGTTCCTGACCTGGCTTAACATCGAAAACCCAATCAGGGAATAAACGTGTAGAAAGCTCTTTAGTTGCTTGTTTGGACCCGGGTTCGATTCCCGGCGACTCCACAAAACCCGAAAAAATATATTTTTTCGGGTTTTTTTATATAAAATATTTAGCAAAATCAAGGCTTAACAAGGAGTTCGGTTACTAAAATTCAATGTTTAAATCAATAAAAATCCATCACCTTTTTATTTGTGATGGATTTGTTTCTTTGAAGCTAAAAACTGGTTCACAATCCTTAACGATTGATGTTTGGAGACATGTCTGTTTGTTATTAAAGAGGCGATAGTAGCTACTCAATCGAATACGTTCTCTTTTTACAACTTAGATAAACAAGTTATGAACTTTATTTCTGACTATCTATCATGAAGGTGTATCCTTCTTCTGCATTTCCATTCAAGGAGATATTCACTTCTGTTACCCCTTCCAAATCTTGTTCGAAAAAGCTATCAGTATTCAATACTGCCGAATTGATTAACTCACTTTCCTGGATCTCTGATGCAATACCCCAATACAATTTTGGTTTAAGGACAAAAGTGGCTTTTTGACC
>NZ_AKJZ01000083.1 GCF_000282055.1 Flavobacterium sp. CF136 | reverse complement strand
ATATTCAATCGAGCTGATGACTCTTCCTTTTAGATTTTAAAAATTTCTTGGGAATAACACTGGAATCAATTCCAGCACTACAATATTGAATCGAATCGATGAACTTATTTATCTTTTAAAACTCTTGAGAATGGGACATGAATCAATTCCAGCCCTACAATATTAAATCGAGACGATGGCTCTTGTTTTTGGGTTTTAAAAATTTCTTGGGAATGGGGCATGAATCAATTTCAGCCCTGCAATATTGAATCGAGCTGATGGCTCTTATTTATCTTTTAAAAAATTCCGTAGGAATGAGATCATATTGTAGCGACGGATTTTAATCCGTTGAAAACAGATTTTGACGTTTCAATAAGTTCCGTAGGAACGGATCATATAAAATTCGCAAAATTTATAAAATTTAGATGAGTTTCATAACCAACAATAAACTTCATAAACACATATAATTCAAATCCTTTCTTAGTAAATAATTTTTAACTTTGTCAAAAACAAAGAAAATGATTGATTTTATATACCAGGACCCTTATCCAATTTTAAAGGATGATACCCAATACCGCAAAATTACTTCTGATTTTGTAAAAGTTGAAAAATTTGGAGAACGCGAAATTCTTACTGTTGATCCAAAAGGATTGGAATTATTAGCTGAAGAAGCTTTAACCGATGTTTCGTTCATGTTGAGAACGACACATTTACAAAAACTTCGTAAAATTCTTGACGATCCGGAAGCAACTGATAACGACCGTTTTGTTGCTTACAATTTACTTCAAAATGCTTCAGTCGCTGCCGAAGGACAATTACCAAGCTGTCAGGATACCGGAACTGCAATCGTAATGGCAAAAAAAGGCGAAAGCATTTTTACCGGAGTTGATGATGCAGAATGGCTGAGCAAAGGAATTTTCAATACGTATCAAAAACGTAATTTACGTTATTCGCAGATTGTTCCGATTTCGATGTTTGAAGAAAAAAATTCAGGATCGAATCTTCCGGCGCAAATTGATATTTATGCTAAAAAAGGAGCTTCTTACGAGTTCTTATTTATGGCAAAAGGAGGCGGATCAGCTAACAAGACCTATTTATATCAACAAACAAAATCACTATTGAATGAAAAATCTTTGGATGCATTCATTCGTACAAAAATAAAAGACTTAGGAACTTCAGCTTGTCCACCATATCATTTGGCTTTAGTTATCGGCGGTACTTCTGCGGAAGCGAATTTAAGTGCTGTTAAAAAAGCATCAGCCGGATATTATGATAATTTACCAACTTCAGGAAATATGTCCGGTCAGGCATTTCGTGATTTGGAATGGGAAGAAAAAGTTCAGAAAATATGCCAGGAAAGTGCCATTGGTGCTCAATTTGGCGGAAAATATTTTACACATGATGTACGTGTGATTCGTTTGCCTCGTCATGCTGCTTCTTGTCCAGTTGGATTAGGTGTTTCGTGTTCTGCTGATAGAAATATCAAAGGAAAAATCACCAAAGACGGGATCTATGTTGAGCAATTAGAAGTAAATCCAAAACAATTTTTGCCGGAAACAGCTCCACATTTGGAAGCGCCGGTTGAAATAGATTTGAATATGCCAATGGCCGATATGTTGGCAAAACTTAGTCAATATCCAATCAAAACCCGTTTGAAACTAAACGGAACCGTGATTGTAGCCCGTGATATTGCACATGCAAAAATTATGGAAATGTTAGAAGCAGGAAAACCAATGCCTGAATATTTCAAAAATCATCCTGTTTATTATGCCGGACCGGCAAAAACACCTGAAGGAATGGCTTCCGGAAGTTTTGGACCAACAACTGCAGGTCGTATGGATGTTTATGTTGATGAATTCCAAAAACATGGCGGCAGTATGATTATGCTGGCAAAAGGAAACCGTACTAAACAAGTTACTGATGCGTGCCATAAATATGGCGGATTCTATTTGGGTTCTGTTGGAGGACCGGCAGCTATATTGGCACAAGACAACATCCTGAAAGTAGAAGTGGTTGATTTTGAAGAACTGGGAATGGAAGCGGTTCGTAAAATTACCGTAAAAGATTTCCCTGCTTTCATTATTACCGATGATAAAGGAAATGACTTCTTTGCTAATTTATAGTTTTTAACTGCTAAGAACACAGGCTTTACGCTATGTCCGAAATATTTTTAAATGAAAAACCGCCTTATGGGCGGTTTTTTTATACATATTATTAAAAATAAGATTATTTCTTTATGAACTTTTTAGCAACTCTTTTTTGGCCGCTATTCAATTCAATAATATAGATTCCGGTATTTAATCTGCTTACATCAATTGGACTTTCAGACAATTGACCTGAACTAACTTGTTGACCTAATGCATTTGTAATTTTAAAACTAGAACCCTTTTGTTCAAATGATGAAATATTCAATTCATTTTCAACTGGATTTGGATATAAAGTTACTTCAGGACTTGCTTTATCTGCATCAACAACCAATTCATTAACAACCACAGTTCCTGCAGCAGTTATGTTTATTGAATAATCTTCAACCTGCCCGTATGAAAAGGCTTCACAAGCAGTTGGAATTCCGTTGTATTTCATAGAAATTCTCATTCTTGTGGTTCCTAAAGTCGCCGTCGCAGGAATTGTAATTGAACCTGTAGCCGGAGTAGTTGTCGAAGTTGCTTTTGTCCAAGCTGTTTCGCCGGAATCAGTAAAATCACCATCTTTATTATAATCAATAAATACTGCATATCCTTCGCTGTAAACTGTTGATGTCCAAGATGGCGTTATAGTAATGGTATAAGCAGTTCCTCTCGCAGCATTTGTAGAAACAGCGGTATAGTTTTCGTAACCTGTTGTAGCTGTTGAAGTATTGCTAATAGTTCCAAAAACAACTTTACCAATTCTTTCGTCCGCAGCACTGCTTCCTGATGATGTGCAATAAGTAATAGTAGCTGCAAGAGTGGTAACACTAACGGCACTGCTTGCTGCTGACACATTTCCTGCAGCGTCTTTGGCTTTTACAGTAAAACTATACGCTGTTGAAGCAGATAATCCTGTAACAGCATAAGTTGTAGTGGTAGACGAACCTTTTAAAGTTGTTCCCTGATAAATATCATATCCTGTTACTGCTACATTATCTGTTGCAGCTGTCCATGATAAATTGGTTGTTGTACTTGTTGTACCTGAAGCCGCAAGAGCTGTTGGTGCTGTTGGTGCTGTTGTATCTGTAGATCCTGTATAAGCTGCTCCAACCCCTACTGCATAAAATGCATTTGTTGTAGCAATAACTTCTGCAGACCCCGCTCCGTATAAGTCAATAGCTGACTGTATTCCGGAAGTTCTCGCATTTGCATAAGTTGAATTGGACGTTAAATAAACACTTTCTAAACGGTAAGCAATTTTTGCCGCTTTGTCAATTGTTATTCCGGTAACGTTATAGGCATTTCCAAGATCATTTGTACCTGATTTACCTATAGACAGGATATAAAACCAGTGATTTAATACCCCTGAGTTTGTATGAACCCCACAATAATCATTACTGCTTGTTGGCGTACAACTTACACTTACCCAATTGGTTCCTCCATAAGTATCAGGCTGGCCCTCAGAGTTTGGATCACTCATAGAACGTAAAGCTAAATGACCTGATCTTCTTTCTATGTCTTCACCAATTAACCAGGTAGATTTTGTAGGTGCTGCACGATATTCGATACAGGCTCCCCAAATATCCGAGAAAGCTTCATTCATCGCTCCTGATTCTTTTTGATATGCCAAATCTGCTGTATAAGTACAAACGGCATGGCCTATTTCATGTCCGGCAACATCCATTGCAGTTAAGATATCAAATCCTCCTGTTCCGCTTCCGTCACCGTAAGTCATAACACTTCCGTTCCAGAAAGCATTATTATTGCTTGAATACCCGGCTGCAATTAAATTATAATGCACATAACTTTTAATTTTTGCACCAGCATTATCATAACTGTTTCTTCCATGTACAGCCGACCAGTAATCGTATGTCATTTCGGCTCCCCAATGAGCATCAAGCGCCCCATTGTCTTTATTTGTATTATTATATTCAGCAGCAGTCCAGTTATTATCAGCATCTGTAAAATTTGTAGTTGGATACGTTGCTGTTCTGGCAGAATTATAGGTCTGAATTCCATTTCCACGCGTTCCGTCAAGCAGAATATATGAAGACCCGCTTAGTGTTGTCTGAATAGTTTGAGTTCCACTATAACGAGTTGCTGCATTTGCCGCAACTATCGCCATTTTCAAATTTGAATTCTCTTTTTTAGATGTCGCATTTACAGGTTTTGAGTTTCCATGACTGTACTCGCCAAGATGTTTTATAGTTGCATTATAAAACAATACTTTTCCGGTTATGGCATCTATATATAAATCACCACGACTTAATGGATTTGTCGCATAAATATCAAATTTATATGCTAAATTAACTTTATCTGTAGTTCTTTCTGTTCCCTGAGCTTCCATATCAGGTAAAAAAACCAACTCTCCTTTAGGCTTCTCATAACCCATTGCCTTGGCATCTTCAGGAGAATCCCAAAGATATTGCTTGGCACCTGTGTGGGCAACAGCCTTGTTAAAAGCTTCCTGCACTGAAAGTTTAGGGGTTGTGGCGGCATTTTTGATATTATAAAATTCACCATTCATTGAAGCAAGCTTACCATTTTTAGAATGTAGCGTATAGTTTGCAAATTCTACTTTAATTCCTTGTTCGTATAATTGAAATTTTTCATGAGTAAAACCTTCATGGTCTGATTCTGTTTTAATTTTCGCAAAAGACTGATTGTCTTTTAAACCTAGCTGCTCTTTAAAGACAGCATTAAAATCAGAGCCTTTGTAGGTTGATTTATCACTAAAAGTGATTAGACTTGGGAGTCCGTTTTCAGATAAATTTTTCTGACTTACGCGTTTGTCAGTTACCTGCGAAAATGCAGTTAAAGAAAATGTGAGCATAACAACTGTCGTAGTGACAATTTTCGGTAATTTTTTTTCCATAATAAAAGGGGTTTAAAATTTGGTAATGGATTAAAAAAACAAAGATATTTACTGTAAGTAAATACTTTAATTTATGGCAAAAATATCTTAAATTTGTTATTTAATCGATGAAATTTACCTTTAATCGATGAAATACAACACTTTTTATCTTAAACACACTTTTATTTAACAATTTGTAAAGATTTTACAAAAATATATACTAAAATTAACATATAATTGAATCACAAAACGTTGTAAAATAGACTTTAGTAACTACTTTAAAAAATAAAACGGGCAATTTCTTAAATTTATCCTACAAAAAAAGCCAGCGTTTAAGCCAGCTTTTGATAGGTTCAAAAAAAGAAATTATCTTATATCCATCTCCGGAATTTCATCTTCAATAATTAATTCAGCTTCGGTTGAAGCTATGATATGCTCAACAGAAACTCCTGGCGCACGTTCTAAGAGCTTAAAACCCTTTGGAGTTACTTCTAGGACTGCCAGCTCAGTTACTATCTTTTTAACACATCCAACGCCGGTTAACGGTAAAGTACATTTTTTAAGTATTTTTGATTCTCCTGCTTTATTTACATGCATCATCGCTACAATGATATTTTCAGCGGAAGCTACCAAATCCATCGCGCCCCCCATTCCTTTTACCATTTTACCCGGAATTTTCCAATTGGCAATATCTCCGTTTTCAGAAACCTCCATTGCTCCCAAAATGGTTAAATCGACTTTCTGGCTGCGAATCATTCCAAAACTAAAAGCCGAGTCAAAGAAACTCGCACCCGGAAGTGTTGTAATTGTTTGCTTTCCTGCATTAATAATATCAGCATCCTCTTCCCCTGCATAAGGAAAAGGTCCCATGCCGAGAACACCATTTTCGCTCTGAAATTCAACTGCGATATCTTCTCTTACGTAATTCGCAACTAAAGTTGGGATTCCGATTCCGAGATTAACAAAATAACGGTCTTTTACTTCTTTAGCAATTCGCTTTGCAATATCTTCTTTACTAAGTGCCATAATATAATGTGTCAATTTATTGAATGTGCCAATTAGAAAATTTGATAATTAGATAATGCTCTGTTTCACGCAATCAACATTAATTATCTAATTGACAAATTATCTCATTATCTAATTCCTTTGCCTTACTGTTCGCTGTTCAATTCTTTTTTCAAACTTTTCTCCCTGAAAAATGCGTTGCACCATAATTCCGGGTATGTGAATCTGATTGGGATCAAGAGTTCCAACCGGAACTAATTCTTCCACTTCAGCAATAGTAATTTTTCCGGCTCCGGCCATACAGGCATTAAAGTTTCGAGCTGTTCCTTTGAAGATAAGATTTCCGGCTTCGTCCCCTTTCCATGCTTTTACAATCGCAAAATCGGCTTTGAAGGCTTGTTCCATAATATGCATTTTACCGTTAAACTCACGAACTTCTTTTCCTTCTGCAACTTCAGTACCGTAACCTGCCGGCGTAAAAAAAGCAGGAATTCCGGCTTGTGCGGCCCGACAACGTTCTGCCAAAGTGCCTTGTGGCGTCAGTTCCACGTCTAATTCTCCCGAAAGCATCTGGCGTTCGAACTCAGCATTTTCACCTACATAAGATGAAATCATTTTTTTGATTTGTTTTTTATGCAAAAGCAATCCCAAACCAAAATCATCAACACCGGCATTGTTTGAGATACAGGTTAAATCTGAAACTTGTGTATTTACTAAGGCTGCAATCGTATTTTCAGGAATTCCGCATAGCCCAAAACCTCCAAACATGATGGTCATGCCGCTTTCGATTCCTTCAATGGCATCCTGAACGCTATTTACTTTTTTGGTTATCATAACAAATGGTCTTTATTACCGTATACTTTTGATAAAAATAAGATTTTTAGATTAAATTATAACGATTTCGTAAAAAATAAAACAAACATATTTAAAAAAAATATCCTTTTGTATCCTTCCGAATTTCAGAAGCCACAAAAGGATATTTTTTTATTTAATAAAGAGAATCTAAATTACAATTCGAATTCGTCTGTATTTTGTTCTGTCTGTGTAGTATCTTTTACAACTGCAGGTCTGGTATAGCAATCCACTTTAATCGAAAGGTTTGCCGGACGTTCAAAATCAGATTTTGAAACCTGAAGATCTTTATCCGCATAACATAACTTCATAAAATATGCCCAAACCGGCAATGCTGCAGTAGCTCCCTGTCCGTAAGTCAGGCTTTTGAAACGTGCTGAACGGTCTTCGCAGCCAACCCAAACACCTGTTACTAAGTTAGGAACCATACCCATAAACCATCCGTCAGACTGATTTTGTGTTGTTCCGGTTTTACCCGCAATTGGATTTGTGAACATATATGGATATCCTGTCCAACGGTTGTCACCGCTTCCTCCGCCCTGCGTACGTAAACGTGCGCCTGAACCAGTTTCAGTAACACCCTGAAGCAATTTAATTACAGCAAAAGCAATATCTTTATTTAAAACGTCATGTGATTCCGGGATTGGCTCATAAATAACTTCTCCACTTTTATTTTCAATGCGACTTAAAAACTGTGGTTTTACATAAACTCCCTGGTTTGCAAATGTACTGTAAGCTGCAACCATATCCTCAACTGTAATATCAACAGCTCCCAAAGCAATTGAAGGCTGTACAGGAATCTCTGTTTTAACTCCCAATTTCTTAGTCAGTTCTACAACAGCTTCCGGTCCGGTTCTGTCAATTAATTTCGCTGAAACTGTATTGATAGAGTTTGCCAAACCTTGTTTTAAAGTTACCATTCCACGGTATCTGTTATCTGAGTTTCTTGGCTCCCAATCTTCAGTTACATGGTGACGTCCTTTGTGAATCATAAATGGTCCATCCAAAATTGAATCACAAGGAGACATGTTTAATTGCTCGATAGCAGTAGCATAAACAAATGGTTTAAAAGTAGATCCTACCTGTCTCGCTCCCTGTCCCACGTGATCGTATTGGAAATATTTATAATTGATTCCGCCAACCCAGGCTTTGATATTTCCGGTTTGAGGTTCCATAGCCATTAGACCAGATTGTAAAAAGTGTTTGTAGTAACGAATAGAATCTAATGGAGTCATTATTGTATCACGTTCACCTTTCCAGGTAAATATGCGCATTTTCGTTTTTACTTTGAATGAATTTATGATATCATCCTCACTTTTATCCATATCTTTCATAATCGCCCAACGTGTAGAATTCTTCATGGCCTGCATTATGATACGATCTGTTTCAGCTTTGGTAATATTTACGAAAGGTGCATTTTTATTGGTTTTCATTTCAATAAAAAACTGCTGTTGAAGGTTTTTCATGTGAGCAGAAACTGCCTCTTCAGCGTATTGCTGCATTCTGGAATCGATGGTTGTATAAATTTTCAAACCATCTTTGTAGATATCATAATCAGAACCATCCGGTTTTTTATTTTCAGCAACCCATTTCTTCATATAATCACGAAGGTATTCCCTGAAATATGTGGCCGTTCCTTCGCGGTGGCTTTCTAATTTGAATTTTAAAGCAATTGGTAAAGCCTGTAATCTTTCCTTTTCTGCCTCAGTAATCATTTTTGCTTTTTCCATTTGAGAAAGAACCACGTTACGACGGTTTTTTACTCCTTCCGGGTTTCTAACCGGATTATATAGTCCTGAGTTTTTGAACATTCCGACCAAAATAGCCGATTCGTCCATCGTTAAATCTTTTGGATCTTTAGAAAAGTACGTTTGTGCTGCAGAACTTACTCCGACAGAATAATTTCCGAAATCATACACATTACAATACATCGCCAAAATTTCATTTTTGGTATATTGCCTTTCCAGACGTATGGCAATAATCCATTCCTTTATTTTTTGTACAATTCTGAACGGAAGGAATTTAGAACCCTCTCCGTGAAATAATTGTTTTGCTAATTGTTGTGTTAATGTACTCGCACCACCATTTGTACCTAAAGTAAAAATAGCTCTTAAAGTTCCGCGTCCGTCAATTCCGGAATGGTCATAAAAACGAGCATCTTCTGTTGCAACCAAAGCCTCAACCAAACTTTTTGGCAGATCTGAATATTTAAGCTGTGATCTGTTGGTTTTGAAATATTTACCAATAACAACTCCGTCCGACGAAATGATTTCAGTAGCCAAATTGGAATCCGGATTTTCTAAATCTTCAAAAGAAGGCATTGATCCGAAAAGCCCCCATGAAGCAAATAAAAAGAATGCCAGGATACCTAAAAGACCATAAACAAAAATTCGCCAGAATTTTTTTTGATAGTATTTAATATCTTTTACTGTATTTGTTTGATTGTTTTTTTTAGCAGCCATAACTATTTTCTAATCTTTTTGTTCTATTCTAAAACCTACATCTGTAATACCTTCTAATTCCTGAACTCCAGGAATTTTACCCGATTCTCTAACGGCTTGTTTGATATGTACTTTATATTTTCCTCTAAATTTAACTCCTTCTTTAAAATAAAGTTTACTTTCTTTAATATCCGAAAAACCATTCCCTAAAAGAGTTCCGTCAGCATTTGCCATTTCGTACTCAAGTGTATCTACTTTTGTAAATCCGTTTGGCGTTTCGATGGCCACAATTAAAAATAAATTTTTAAAAGGATAATTGTTATTGTCTCTCAAATTAACAAATAAATTGTATCGTTTTGTGGAGTCTAAAACCGGCAGGTCAAAAGTCACTATACTGTCTTTGTGCCAGGCACTTCCAACAGATTTATACTCGTCGAATACTCTTTTTTTATCACAGGAAAAAAGAAGTATAGCTGCCAAAATAAGAATCCCGCTATTTTTTATTCTCATTTTTAGTAATAATTATAGGTTTTCTGGGTTCAGCTGGTTTTGTATCATTCGGTTTATTTGACTTATTCGAATGATTGGGCTTATTGTTATTTGGTTTGTTAGGTTTATTTGGATTTCCTCCAGCTGGTTTATTAATATTATTTGTCTGTGTCGGTTTGTTTGGAGTCGCCGCCACAATTGCATTTTCAACCGTAGGCTTGCGTTTGCGGTTTGGTTTTTTCTTCTTTTTTGGTTGGTCAAAACGCGTTAAGCTATCCTGCCCCATTGCATTATTGAAGTCTTTTTCAGGCTCTGATATTACCTCAATTGCAAAATCTTCAAGTGAAGAAACCTTATTTTTTTGTTTATTCTCGGCAATAATTTCTTTAACCTGATCAATTTTTAAAACATGCCAGTTTGCAAAATTATTCGTGTAAGCAAACCACATTAAGCCTTTAAAAATATCTTGCTTCTGGCAAATTGCGTCTCCTTTTTCGGTTACTAATTTAGTATCATAATCCGGAAAATCTTTCAACGCATCCATATAAGTATCAAGCTCATAATTCAGGCAACATTTTAATTTTCCGCATTGTCCCGCTAATTTTTGAGGATTCAGTGAAAGCTGCTGATAACGAGCTGCCGATGTATTTACACTTCTAAAGTCCGTCAGCCAGGTTGAACAGCAAAGCTCTCTTCCGCAAGAACCAATTCCACCCAAACGGGCAGCTTCCTGACGAAAACCTACTTGTTTCATTTCGACTCTGGTACTAAATTCTTTAGCAAAATCTTTAATCAAAAGTCTAAAATCAACTCTGTCATTTGCCGTGTAATAGAATGTAGCTTTTGAGCCATCTCCCTGAAATTCAATATCAGATATTTTCATTTCAAGTTTGTGCTGAATCGCTAATTCACGAGCACGAACTTTCATCGGTTCCTCGCGGTCACGTGCTACAGACCAGATATCGATATCTTTTTGAGATGCTTTTCGGTAAATTTTCGGTATTTCATTACTTTCGTGATTGACTCCTTTTTTCTTCATTTGAATTTTTACCAATTCACCTGTCAAAGTAACAATTCCAATATCATGTCCGGGCGATGCAACAGTTGCTACAATATCACCAATACTTAGCGTTAATTTTTCTGTGTTTCTAAAAAATTCTTTACGCCCGTTTTTAAAACGAACCTCAACACAGTCAAAAATAGCCTCTCCATTAGACGGACTCATGTTCGCGAGCCAGTCAAAAACCGTCAATTTATTGCAGCTATCGGTGCCGCAAGTTCCATTATTTTTACAACCCTTTGGTGCGCCGCCATCTGAGGTTGAACAACTTGTACATGCCATAATTATATATGTAGTGTTGCAAAAGTGCAACTTAAGTTCATAAACGTTTGAACGGTAAAGATAGTATTTTTTTTAGTTTGCTTTTTATGCATTAAAACTAAAGCCTTGTTAAATAAAAAAACCTATTTTGTTTAGTGCAAAATAGGTCTTTTATCGATTTTTGGAAAGAATTTATTCTAAAACTTTATTTTTATTATATTTTTCGATAGGTTTCAAGATGTTTTTTTCAATTGAAGTAAAATCTATTCTTTTAGTTTTTTTATTTCCTTATCAAAATCAGAAATTATTTTTTGGGTTTTATTGAAGTCTTCATAAGCTGCAACTGCTTTTTTGTCGGCACGCAATTTCGTCATCTTTCCTTTTCCTTCCATTACTTTGTAATCATTAAAAGATAAAAATTTATTGACACTTGTTGCCAATTGTTCCATTGTAAAAGTATTTTCCCGCTCTATTAATCCTTCAATGTAATCAAAATAACCTGTAACGGTGCGTTCCAGTTGTTTAATTTCTTTTTCCTGCAAATAATTTTTAGCCACAATCACATCCGATTTCAAGACCCTGCCGTTTGGACTGTTTTTCCATGTAGTCAATCCCATATTCTCTTTTTTGGAATCGGCCGTTTCAAATATTATTTCGGCAGCCGTCTTGCCTGTTATGGCAAAATGAAATTTATTTTGAACGATAGCATAGAAATTCTTAGTTATTTCGGCATTGTTGTCATAGTCTATACTACACTCGGCAAAAATATCGGTTACTTGCTGGTAAATTCTTCTTTCGCTCGCCCGAATCGAACGAACTCTTTGCAATAATTCTTTAAAATAATCTTTGCCAAAAATTGCCTGACCTTGCTTTAAACGATTGTCATCTAAAACAAAACCTTTTATAATATATTCTTTTAAGGTTTGGGTTGCCCAAATACGAAACTGTGTAGCTTTAGTAGAATTTACTCTGTAACCAACAGAAATTATAGCATCGAGGTTATAATAATTTGTAATGTAATTTTTATCATCAGAAGCAGTTGTTTCCTTTTTGGAAACAACTGAAGATTCAACTAATTCCCCTTCTTCAAAAATATTTTTAAAATGTTTACTTATAGCTGGCACTTGTACACCAAACAACTCTGCTATTGCTTTTTGTGAAAGCCACACCGATTCATTTTGAAGCAAAACATCAACTCGTACTTCTCCGCTTGGCGCAGTATATAAAATAAATTTCTTTAAATCATCCTTCATAAGAGTTGGTAATGTGTTTCAACAAATGTAACTATTGTATACTAAAAAAACCTATTCTGTTTGGCACAAAATAGGTTTTTTAGAAAGTTATTTTAGAAAGAATTTATTCTAAAATCTTATATATTTTATCAGACAATCTGATTCTGAAAGGAACTTCAAAAGTAACTTTATCGCCAATTTTTGCTGTTGCAGTTTCAGCTCCGTCAACAATCATTTTTTCTAAAATCAATTCCTGATTACCTGTAGTTGGTCCGGAAATTAAGATTTTATCACCAACATTTAATTCTTGATTTTCAACAGTAAACTGTCCCACCTGTGCTTTTACATAATAATGTTCTGCTTTTCCGAGAAGCACTTTTTTTACTTTTATTTTTTGACGAATATCAACTGGTTTATCTGCTGAAGCCAAAGCTGTATCTGCCAGTTCTCCCGAATGTTTGAATTTCAAATTTTCAGATTTTCCTTTTCTGAACACTTTGTTTCCAACTTGTTTTCCGCTTCTTAAACGAACCTGATCAACCAAAGGCATGTGAATTATATCCAGACATTCTGTAGAACAGCAGTTTTCCATTGCAGCTTTACATTCATCACACTGAATAAATAACAAATGACAGCCGTCGTTTTCGCAATTGGTGTGATTATCGCACGGTTTTCCGCATTGATGGCATTGCGAAATAATATCATCGGTGATTCTTTCACCAAGACGGTTATCGAATACAAAGTTTTTTCCTATGAATTTGCTTTCTAAACCTTCTTCTTCAATTTGTTTGGCGTAATTGATGATTCCGCCTTCTAACTGAAAAACATTTTTAAAACCCTGGTGTTTAAAATAAGCACTTGCTTTTTCACATCGAATTCCTCCTGTACAATACATGACCAGATTTTTGTCTTCTTTATGATTTTGAAGCTGTTCGTTGATGATAGGCAAACTCTCCCTAAAAGTTTCAACATCCGGTGTGATAGCGTTTTTAAAATGACCTACTTCACTTTCGTAGTGATTTCTAAAATCTACTACAATTGTGTTTGGATCATCCAAAATTTCATTGAATTCTTTAGCTTTCAGGTGAACGCCTATATCGGTTACATCAAAAGTTTCGTCGTTTAAACCGTCGGCAACGATTTTATCACGGACTTTTATAGTCAATTTTAAAAAGGAATAGTCATCATGTTCTACCGCTTCATTCAAACGTATGCCTTTCATGAAGTCATAAACTTCGAGAGTTGTTCTAAAAATGTCCAGATTTTCTTCAGGAATACTCATTTGAGCATTTATACCTTCGTTAGCAACGTAAATTCGGCCTAAAGCATCGAGCTTATTCCAGGCTATAAATAAATCATCGCGAAATTTTTTGGGATCTTGAATTTTGGCATACGCATAGAAAGACAGCGTTAGTCGCTGTTTACCGGCATCATCAATGATAATGGCTCTTTCTTCTGCGCTCAAAGTGTTGTACAGTTGCATGCTATAAACAGTTTTAAGTTTAGAAATTATTTTTTTGAAGGTGCAAAGTTATGAAAAAGGTTCTGAGTTACAAAGGTTATCAGGCTCAAAGGTTTTAAAGGTGGATTTAGTAAAAAAACAAAAAAGCACTAAATTAATAGTGCTTTCTAAAATCTTTGTACCTCTGTACCTTCAAACCTTTGTGCCTTAGATTAGCAGAATTCGTTAAAAGCATCTTGCAAATTCTCAGCAATTAATTCAGCTGGGCGGCCTTCGATATGGTGACGCTCTAACATGTGAACCAATTCTCCGTTTTTGAACAAAGCCATACTTGGCGATGATGGAGGGAAAGGAAACATATGTTGTCTTGCAGCATCAACAGCTTCTTTGTCAACACCGGCAAAAACTGTAATTAAATGATCTGGTTTTTTAGCTCCTTCTAAACTCATTTTTGCTCCCGGACGTGCATTTCTTGCAGCACAACCACAAACAGAGTTTACAACAACCAAAGTGGTACCTTCAGCATTAATAGCATTATCAACAGCCTCAGCACTATGTAAATCTTGAAAACCTGCAGATGTCAATTCAGCCTGCATTGGTTTTACCATTTCTTCTGGATACATATTTTTTATTTTTAAATTTTACTTTTGAACTGCAAAGTTACAAAGTTTACTCGCAACTACTTAATTTGAAGTATAAAGTTTTGTTATAGTTCGATTGATAAGCTGCTTTAAATGGTTTAGCACGCAGATTTGGCAGATTAAGCGGATTTCCCATCAGAGTCAAATAAATCTGCTTAATCTGCCAAATCTGCTTGAAACAAAACTTTTTACCTAAAATATTACTCGAAACAAAGCTTTTATAAATGACACTTTAGGGCATTTTAAAATGACTTTAAGATCTTCCGGCAAACTCGTTTCTTCATCCAGAAACTTAAAAATTAATTTCGGCTTTCCTTTTTTGAATAAGGAAGAAAAAATACTGTTTCCTAATTCGTTATGGTGATAAAGAATGTCTAAAAGCAATAAATCATAAAACCAGAATCTGTTTTTTTTATGAAAAGATTTCATATTAAGTGATTCTGATGTCTTCCTGAGCGGAGTCGAAGGATGAAGAAATTCGACTAATGCTGACGATTTTTTATCTGACTTTTTAAAAGTATAACCCGTACTGGCTTTCGTCCAACCGCCGGCAGTTCCAATATTGAGAACTCGTTTGGTGTTCTTTTTCCAAAACGGATAACACGTCATCGGAATACTGCTCTGCTCCTTTTCGATAATTTCATACTGATCAGCTCCCAGATTTCTTAAATAAATTTGAATTTCGTTTTCATATTCCTCTTTCGAAAGAAGATGTTCCGAAAACAAAGTGTATTCTACTAAAGCTTCCGTTTTTGAGGTTGGCAAAACATACATAAAACGGGTGTTTTCCCTTTGTTCTATCGAAAAATCCATGAAAGTGGCCTGTTCCGGATTGAAGATTTCAGTGTCCGTTTTCACAAACCAACCCACAAAATGCTGTTGTAACACCGGATATTTGGTTTGGCTTAAAGCAAAAGCCCTGGTGTAAATACTATTGAATAAATAATTGCAGGTATATCTGTTTTCTTCGGTACCGACAAAAACATGCGTATCGAGTTCATTGATATCGGTTACTTTTTCCTTTAAAAAAGTAATATTTGAAGATTTTGAAAGTGCTTCAAAAACAAAATTGTAAAAATCCAATCCCCGAATTTGGTTGTATTGGTAAGGCTTTAAATTTAAATCACGTTTGAAGTTTTCACTCGAAAATAAAGCAGAATCCCATTTTTTTGAAATAACCGGAGTCCAGATCGTTTCATTTTCAGACCAAAAACACCAGGTTCTGTCGTTTGTTTTTTTTGAATTTTCATCCAAAAGCAAAATCGATTTGTCTGTGAATTTTCCAGACTGAACCATTTTGTAAACGGTCATCAAAGCTGCTAAACCCGTTCCGGTAAAGATGTAATCGAAGTGTTTGATTTCTGAGGAATGCATCCTCAAAAATAAGGAATTTTATTCTTTCAATTTTTCTAAAAGAAGTTTAAAATCGGTTGCGTTTAGATAGTTGCTGTATTGCAGAATGATTTCATTTTTATCATTCAAAACACATAAAACCGGATAAACGATTTGATTATTGATCGTTCCTAACTGAACGGCCAACTCGTTTATGCCAACATTATTTCCGGAAGGCTGGTATTTAAAAACCTGATTGTTAAACGAAATATCACGTTTTTCCTCAGCATTTAAATCAATAAAGTAGAAATCTGAATTCAGTTTTTGAATAATTTCCTGATTTTTGAAAGTCGTGCTTTTCATTCTTTGGCAAAACTGACACCAATCGGTATGGATGAAAACAATTATTCTTCTCTTTTGAATTTGCTGTAAACCATCAATTGCCTCAAATTTTCTGCTTTTCAATTGGCAGAATCCTGTTGAAGTAATTCCCATAAATAAGATGATTAGACCCAGTTTTTTCATTTTGTTTAAATTGTAAATTGAGTGTAAATTTTATTTAACACATAGAAATATAGATTTTTTTCTTTCTTAGAATAACAAAGAAAGCGTGCTTTTTCAACATAGCTATGTTAAATTGATATAAAGTGAAACGTCTTTTTTTTTAAGTATCAAGCTATGTTTCTATGTGTTAAAATAATTATTTCAAAGTATAT